>DATAWZ010000171.1:0-16880 GCA_036266975.1 Solirubrobacteraceae bacterium | reverse complement strand
TCGTCGATTCGCGAGCGAAAATCGAGCATGGCCAGGACGCAGGGAGCCGGAATAGCAGCGCTATTTCGGCTCCCGAGGACGCCGCCAGGCGAAGATTTGCAGCCGCGAAGCGGGAGCGGATTTGCAGGAGGTGCCACTAGTGGTCAGGATTGCGAGGTCGAGACCGGGGCCGGCGTCGCCAACGCCGGCCCACCGCCGGACCCCGACACGCCGGCGGAGTGCGTGTGGTGGGAGAGCACGGGATCGTGGCCGTCGTGCAGACGCACGAGGATCAGCAGGAAGACGGCGACGAACAAGGTCAGCGCGCCCGAGATCACCGAGTGGCGAATGATGCAAGCGCGGCGGGCTCGGTCGACGGCGGTCGGGGCAGCGCTCACCTGCGCAGTCTGGGCCGCGACCCTCAAGAGGAGCTCAGCGCGGGCTGAAGCAGGAGCACCGTGACCGGCGCGGGGCTCGCCGGCGCGGTGAAGTGCAGCGCGTCGTACCTGCGGCCCTGGAACCGCAGCGTGTCCTGCGCGGGCGGCGCAGGACCGTTGGCCATGCTGCCGGCGAGCTGCTGACCGCCGCGGCGGATGAACACCAGATCGCCCGTGAGCTGGTGCAGGACCTCGGCGTAGCCGGAGTAGTCGACGCTCGAGAGATGAAAGCGCGGGGCCACGCGCTGGGCCACGTGGGCGGCGCCGCGCAGCTCGACCTGCTCGCAGGGCAGCGCCTGCAGGCTCGCCGGCGCCGGCGCCGGCGCGACCAGCAGGGTCACGCGTATCGGCACGTCGGGCATGCCGCGGGCCGCGAAGGAGACGACCTGGTCGACCGTGCCCTGGTAGCGGACGGTGCCGCTCGCCGGCAGCGGTGAGGGGCCCGGAGAGGGATCGCCGATCAGGCGCCGCGTACCCGAGCTGAGCTCGACCCCGACGCCGATGAAGCGCCGGACGAGCTTGATGTAGCCGACGTCGTCCTGGACCGACATCACGTAGCGGCCCACGCGGTGGCCGTACAGGGTCAGGGTGCCGGTGACGGGCGCGATGGCCAGCGGGGCGCCGACGTCGGCGAGCACCTGGCCGTTGCGGATCGCCCGCAGCCGCACGATGTGCAGGTGCGGCGTGAACACGAGCGAGATCACCGCGCTCCTGGCCTGCGCTCGCTCGCCGGCGGCCACCGCGCTGGCCAGCGCGAGCGACGCGGTGACCTGCCGACGGTCGTTGCTGACCTCGGTGCTCGCCTCCTCGCCCTGGTAGATCGCGTTGGCGCTCAGGGCGAGCGACGCCGCCCAAGTCTGGTCGGTCTGCGCCCCGCAGGCCACCGCCGTGCTCGGCCCCGCCGGCCCACTGACGCCGCTCGGGCCAGACCGGAGCGCCGGGGTGGGCGGGAGCGTCGGCATCGTGCCGGTCGCCGGTGCGGAGGAGGTGTGGACGGACACGGCGATCACCAGGCCGATGACCGCGCCGAAGGGAACACCGACCAGCGCGGCACCCACCCGCCCGCGCGGGCGCCTCATCGCGCGCGCGGGTGAAAGAGCCTCATATCCTCGAGCGCGGTCGTCACCGCGGCGGACCGTAGCGAGCTGCCCGCATCTGGTCAACCAGAACGCCTGCAACCACCACAGCCAACCGACCCTTTTCCCCTGACACTCGCGGCGTCGCTCGCCGCGATAGCGTTCGGGCCGTGATCAAGGCCGGAGTCGCGCTCGCCTACTGGCCATGGCTGACCTACGAGGAACAGCTCGTTCTCGCCGTTCTCGCCGACGAGCTGGGGCTCGACAGCCTGTGGGTGAGCGAGTCCTGGGGGCAGGAGGCGGTCGCGCTGCTCGGCGCGCTCGCCGCCCGTACCGAGCGGATCGGGCTCGGCGCCGCGATCTTCCAGATCCCCGCGCGCAAGGCGACCACGGCGGCGATGGTCGCCGCGTCGCTCGACGTCATCTCCGCCGGGCGCATCCGCCTGGGCTTCGGCCCGAGCGGGCCTCAGGTATCCGAGGGGTGGTACGGCGAGCCGTTCGCCCGCCCGCTCGCCCGCACGCGCGCGTACGTGGACGTCGTCCGCCGCGCACTCGACGGCGAGCGGATCGCGCTGCCGCTGCCCGAGGGCGCGCCGGCGACCGGGCTGGCCAAGCCGCTGCGGCTGCTCGCCACCCCCGTGCAGGAGCGCATCCCGATCTACCTGGGCGCGGTCGCCCCCAAGGGCCTGGAGCTGTGCGGGGAGATCGCCGACGGGTGGCTCGGGTTCATGCTCGACCCCGACCGCCCGGAGGTGATGCTCGAGCCGCTGCTGCGCGCGATCGAGCAGGCCGGGCGCTCGCGCGAGGCCTTCGACGTGGCGACGATCGTGCCGGTCTGCGTCGATGACGACAGCGACCACGCGCGCACGCAGGTCCGCCCGTGGCTCGCGTTCTACCTCGGGGCGATGGGCGCCCGCGAGAAGAACTTCTACGTCGAGGTGGCCGAGCGCTACGGGCACGGCGCGAGCGCGCGCGAGGTGCAGGAGCGCTGGCTGGGCGGCGACCGCGAGGGCGCCGCGAACGCCGTCCCCGACGAGCTGCTCGATTCGCTCGCGTTCGCCGGGCCCGCCGACGCGCTCGCCGACTGGCTCGCGCGTTACGCGCGGGCCGGCGTGGACACCGTGATCGCGCTGCCGTGCGGCGATCGGCCCGCGACCGTGCGCGCGCTGGCCGGCGCCCTGAGCGCGGTGCCGAGCGCGGGCTGATGGCCGATCGCGGACAGACCCCGCGGGAGCCGCTCCCGCCCAAGTCCGAGCAGGAGGTCTCCCGCCACCTGTACGGGGTCCGGCGGCTGGTCAAGGTGAGCCGACGCGAGGAGGAGCCGGCCGCCAAGGACGGCGAGGAGGTCGACACGCGCGAGCTGCCCGGGGTGCCCTGGCGGCGTCCCGGAGCCACCGGCGAGGAGTAGCGCCTTTAGAACCTCAGCGGTCGGCGAGGGCCTTGCCCAGCAGCCGCGAGAGCTGCGCCCGCTCGGCCGGATCGAGCTCGCAGAGGACCTCGTCCTCGACGGCCTCCATCGCGCGCTCGGCGCCCTCCAGCGCCGTCACCCCGGCGGGGCTGATCGCCACGATGTGGCGACGGCGGTCGTGCGGATCGCGCTGGCGCGCCGCCCAGCCGGCGGCCTCGAGCCCGTTGAGCAGCAGCACGAGGTTGTTGGCGTCGATGCACATCAGCTCGCCGAGCGTCTGCTGGCTGACCGGCGCGTCGCGCAGCGTGGCGAGCGTCGCGTACTGCTTGAGCCCCATGCCGAGCATCTCCTCGGAGGTGCGCCGGTAGACCGAGCGCGCGAGGCGCGTGAGGCGCACCATCGAGCCCGTCGACGCCACGCTGCTGCTGGCCATGGTCGGGATGCTACCACTGCTGGTGATCATCATTGGTAAGGTGATCGTCCATGCGTTTGGGATCAATCGAACGGCGCTGGCTGGCGCTGGCGATCGTGCTGCTCGGCCAGCTGATGATGATCCTCGACGTCACGATCGTGAACGTCGCGCTGCCCTCGATCCAGCGCGAGCTGCATGTCGCCCCGACCACGCTCACGTGGGTGATCAACGCCTACCTGATCACCTACGGAAGCTTCCTGCTGCTCGCCGGGCGGATCGGCGACCTCGTCGGCCGCCGGCGGGTGTTCCTGATCGGGGTCAGCATCTTCACCGCAGCCTCGGCGACCTGCGGGCTCTCCCAGAGCGGGGCGATGCTGGTCGCCAGCCGGCTCGTGCAGGGCCTGGGCAGCGCGGTGAGCGCGTCGGCCATCCTCGCGCTGATCGTCGTCGAGTTCCCCGAGCCGCGCGACCGCACCAAGGCGATGTCGGCATACACGTTCGTCAGCGTGGCCGGCGGCTCGGTTGGGCTGATCCTCGGCGGCGTGCTCACCCAGGCGCTGTCCTGGCACTGGATCTTCTTCGTCAACGTGCCGATCGGCGTGTTCGCGCTGATCGCCGGCCAGCGGCTGCTGCACGCCGACCCGGGCGCCGGGCTGAGCCGGGACATCGACGTCGCCGGGTCGCTGCTGATGACCGCCGCGGCGATGCTCGGCATCTTCGCGATCATCCAGGCCGGCAACCACGGGCTGCTCTCCTCGCCGTCGGTCGGGTGCTTCGCGGGCGCGCTGGCGATCGCCGCCCTGTTCCTGTGGCTGGAGTCGCGCCTGGCCAACCCGATCTTCCCGGTGGCCATCCTGCGCACGCGGACGTTGACCGCGTCGTGCCTGATCCGCGCGGTGATGGTCACCGGCATGTACGGCGCGTTCTTCCTGGGCGCGCTCTACCTGGAGAAGGTGCGTGGCATGGACCCGATCGCCACCGGCCTGGCCTTCCTGCCCCAGACGGTCACGGTCGCGGCGTGCTCGCTGGGCATCACCGCACGCGCCGCCGCGCGCTTCGGCCAGCGGCGCGTGCTCACCTTCGGGTTGATCACGCTGACGATCGGGCTGCTGATGCTCGCCCACATGGGCACGCACACGGCCTACTTCCCGTGGATCTTCCTCGCCTACGCGGTGCTCGGCGCCGGCGCCGGCGCGTCGTTCCTGACGCTGATCACGCTCGGGCTCTCGGAGATCAAGCCGCAGGACGCCGGGCTGGCGTCGGGGATCGTCAACGTCTCGGTGCAGATCGCCGGCGCCGTCGGCCTCGCCGTCCTGGGGACGATCGCGGCCAACCACAGCAAGCACCTGGGGACGAGCCCGGCCGCGCTGGTCAGCGGTTACCGGCTGTCGTTCGAGGTCGCCGCGGTGTGCGTCGCGTCGGGCATCCTCGTCACCGGCCTGCTGCTACGCCGGCCGGCCCGCCGGGAGCTGGACGCGAACGCGGACGCGAGCCGGGCGCGTGGGCGCGGTGAGCGAGAGGAACTCGCGCACCGGGCCGCCGCGGCCGCAGAACGGGCAGCCGAGCACGTCGGCGGGTGAGATTGGGACCGGCCCGGGCGCGACCGGCGCGTCGCAGCGCGGGCAGGCCAGGGTCCCCACCGCGAGAAGCGTGCCCAGGCCGTCGCGCTTCTCGAGGTGCTCGACCCGGCTCACGGCGCCACCACCGTCCCCTGGTGGTACTCGACCGACCACTCGCCCTCGTGGCGGCGCCAGATCGTCGTGCGGCGGGTGCGCCGGGCGGGCTCGTCGAGGGTGTAGGTGAGCAGGAACAGCTCGGGCGAGAGCTCGCGCACCGCCCACTCGCTGGGGTGCCACTCGCGCCCGCGCCCGGGCTCGCGCAGGCGCTCGGCGAGCACGCGCAGAACGGTCTGGCGGTCGTAGCGCGCGCCGGAGGCGCCGGTCTCCCAGAAGATCTCCGAGATCAGGGCGTCGGCGGTCTCGAGCGTGTCGCTCGGGCCGAAGCGGTGAAAGAGCGGCTCGCGGTCTCTCAGCTCGCGCAGGACGGGCGCGAGCGCGGGGGTGGTGCGGAGCCAGGGGTTGTGCTCCATTGAACGTAATTATTCAGCTCAACGCAGCACTCCGGGTGCGCGGCGGCGGCGATCGGCGTGTCCACGAGCCCGGACAGCCCGATCAGCCGCGCGATCACGCTCGCCTTCAGCGTTCGGTAGCTGTAGCGCAACCCGAAGATAAGAACCGGGTTGGGTTGGGTACATCCGCGCTGACGCCATGGCCCGCCTCCGCCCCCATCTCCGCGCCGTCCTCGCCAGCGCCGCCCTGGCCGCCGGCGGGGTCTGGGCCGCCGCGCCCGCGAGCGCCGCGAGCACCTCGCCCAGCGCGGTCATCAACGCCGCCGGCACCCACGAATACGTCTTCTACTCCGGCGCGGGCGGCAGCCTGTCGCTGTTCTACTGGAACGGCAAGACCTGGACCGACAACGACCTCGGCGGCGAGCCCGTGCAGGCCGGCACGAGCCCGAGCGCGGCGATCAACTCCGCCGGCGAGCCGTCCGCCTTCTACGCGGGCGAGGACGGATCGATCTGGGAGGAGTACTTCGACGGCGCCTGGCACAACCAGGACCTCGGCGGGTCGGTCGCGGCGGGCACGAGCCCCAGCGCGCAGATCCAGGGCGCCGACCAGTTCGTCTGGTACGTCGGGCCGGGCAACGTGATGTACGAGCTCTACTCGGGCGGCTCGAGCTGGAGCAACCAGGATCGCGGCGGTGAGACCGTGGCCGCCGGCAGCAGCCCGAGCGCCCAGGTCGTCGGCAAGGACGAGTACGTCTTCTACGTCGGCGCCAACGCCGGCATCTACGAGGACTACTTCGACGGCACGTGGCACAACCTGCTGCCCAGGACCGGCACCGCGGCGGCGCCCGGCACGAGCCCGAGCGCCGCGATCGACTCGAGCGGCGGCCAGTACGTCGAGTACGTGGGCACCGGCCACACGATCTGGGAGCTCGGCTACGCGGGCGGCTGGGCCAACGTCCACGTCGGCGGGAGCCTCGCCCCCGGCACGAGCCCGAGCGCCGAGATCGACCCCAGCACCGGGTCGCTCTACATCTGGTACGTGAGCGCCAACGGGACGATCGGCGAGTACTACTGGAACGCCAAGACCAAGGCGCTCAGCAACCCGCAGGTTCCCAGCGTGGTCGCCGCGGCCGACGGCAGCCCGACCTCGGCGATCGTCTCCGGCGGCGGCGACGAGTTCGTCTGGTACGCGGGCTCCAACGACGCGATCTGGGAGGACTTCTGGAACGGCAGCGCGTGGTCTGAGCAGTCGCGCGGCGGCAGCGTCGGCGCGCCGGCGCCCGCCCCGCCGCCGGCTCCCGCTCCCACCCCGGTGCAGACCACGCCGGTGCCCACGCAGACGCCGACCTCCAAGGCGCCGCACAGGGTCCACGCCAAGCTCATCATCAGCTGGACCTGGAACGGGCGGCACACCCGAATCGCGCGCATCCGCGTGAAGGGGCTCCCACACGACGGGATCCTCTCGCTCCACTGTCACGGCCACGGTTGCCCGGTCGGGGCGCTGAGCGCCGGCCACCGCCGCCTGGGCGGGATGCTGCACGCGCTGGGCGCCGGCGCCTACCGCGCCGGCGACGAGCTCACGTTCGTCCTGAGCGCGCCGCGCCTGCGGCCCGAGGTGGTGCAGGTCGTCATCCGCGACGCCCGGCTGCCGACCGCACGACTGCTGTAGGACGGCTCCACGACGGCTGGGTACGCTCGTCCAGTGAGCGCCGGTGATCGAACGTCGCAGGAGACGAGCCTGGAGCCGACGCGGACGGTCGGCCGCTACGACATCCTCGGGGTGATCGGCCGCGGCGGCGCCGCGGTCGTCTACCTGGCCCACCAGCGCGACCTGCGCCGAATGGTCGCCCTGAAGGAGCTCGCGCCCCAGCAGGCCGAGGATCCCTCCTTCGCCGCCCGCTTCGTGGAGGAGTCGCGCCTGGCCGGCGCGATGAGCCATCCCAGCGTCGTCACCGTGCACGAGTACTTCGAGCACGAGGGCGTCCCCTACATCGCGATGGAGCACCTGCCGCAGGGCTCGCTGCGCGGCTACGTCGGCCAGCTCGACACCGCCCAGATCGCCGGCGTGCTCGAGGGCGTGCTCGCCGGGCTCGCGCACGGCGAGCAGCGCGGAATCGTGCACCGCGACCTGAAGCCCGAGAACCTGCTCGTCACCGGCGACGGCCGGGTGAAGATCGCCGACTTCGGCGTGGCGCGCGCCTACAACGAGGCCTCGACGCGCAACTTCGCCACCGCGGCGGGGAGCACGATCGGCACCCCCAGCTACATGTCCCCCGAGCAGGCGCTCGGGCGCGAGGTCGGCCCGGTGAGCGATCTGTACTCGCTGGGCATCGTCGCCTGGGAGCTGCTCGTCGGCCACGTCCCCTTCCACGACCGCGACACCCCGCTCACCGTGCTCTACCGGCACGTGCACGAGCCGGTCCCGACCGTGCGCACGCTCGCGCCGGACGTCGACGAGGGGGTCGCGAGCTGGCTGGACGGGATGCTGGCCAAGGGCCCGGCCGACCGTCACCCCGGCGCCGAGGTGGCCTGGGAGCGTCTGGAGGACGTGATCCTCGAGCTGATCGGGCCGCGCTGGCGCCGCCGCGCCCGCCTGCCCGTGGCCGACCCCTCCGCCCAGCCGCCGCGGCGCACGCCGACGACCGCCGAGCCCGCAGCGCGCGCCCCGTCGACGCCGGCGACCGCGGCGCCCGCCTCGGCACCCCGGCCCGCGCCCGCGCCGGTGCGCGAGCCGACCGGCCCGCAGACCGTCCACCGGCTGGCCCGCCGCCACGAGGGCGAGCAGGCGGCGCCCGCCGCCGCGTCCGCCGGCCCCGGCCGCCGCACGCTGACGCTCACCCTCGCGGCGGTGGCGGCCGCGGTCGGCCTCGCGGTGGGGATCCTCACCGGCACCAGCGGGGCGCGCGCGCGCCACACCCCACCCCGCGTCGAGCACATCACCACCGCCTCGCCCACGCTCGCGATCCAGGCGGCGCTGCGCTCGCTCACCGCGGCCCGCACGAGCGCCCTGACCCGCCTGGCCGGCGCGGGCACCGCCGCCGCCCAGGCGCGGGCCGCCGGCCAGGTGCAGAGCGCCTACCAGGCCGCCGCCCGGCGCCTGGCCGCCATCCCCGGCGGCGGTGCCGAGGTCGCCGCGCTGGGCCAGCCGATCGCCGCCCTGGCCGGCGAGTACGGGGTGCTCGCCAGCGCCGCGCGCGCCCACGACGCGGTGCGCTACGCGAGCGCCCGCGCGCAGATCGCCGCCACCGAGCGGACGCTGCGCGCCCGCGCCGGCGCGGTGTAGTCGATTCCCCACCCCGGGGGGATGGGCGGGCGGCGAAGCGCCATCGATACTCGTCGTGCCGGTCCGAATCCTTCGACGCAAAGGAAGAACACGATGAGCCTCATCAAGGTCACCGCAGAGGATCTCCAGACCCTCTCCTCCAACGTGCACTCCGGTTCGGAGAGCATCCAGGAGCAGCTCTCGCGCCTGCAGGGCGAGGTCTCCAGCGTCGTCGGCGGTGACTGGATGGGCGTCGCCTCCGGCGCGTTTCACCAGCGCTACGAGGAGTGGAACCGCTCGGCCGCCGGCCTGAAGGACGCCCTGGACGGCATCAGCCAGCTGCTCGCGCACGCCGCCGTCCAGTACCAGAACACCGAGGACGCGATCCGCAGCTCGATGGCCTAGTGGCACCTCCTGCAAATCCGCTCCCGCTTCGCGGCTGCAAATCTTCGCCTGGCGGCGTCCTCGGGAGCCGAAATAGCGTTGCTATTCCGGCTCCCTGCGTCCTGGCCATGCTCGATTTTCGCTCGCGAATCGACGACCGGATTTACCGGAGGCACCACTAGCGGCCCCGCCGACCGGGCACGCGAGGAGTCAGAGCCATGTCGTCGTTCGTCGTCGATCCCTACACGCTGGAGGCGCTGCAGGCCACGCTCGCCGGGCTCGCCGGCGACCTGTCCAGCATGCACGGCACGCTCCATCCCCCCGAGGGCTCCCTCGGGGGCGGGTCGCTCGAGGGTGACATCGGCAGCTTCCTGGGGGCCTGGCACACCGGAATCGCCCTGATGGAGGGAGACATGCAGAACGTCGTGGAGCGCCTCGGCCAGGCCGCCAAGGCCTACGCCCAGTCCGAGTCCCTCGTGAGCGGCTCGTGCGGAGGTGGGTCATGAGCGATCCCCGCAGCGACCCCCGCGCCCAGCAGCTGCTGCGGGCCGACCCGGGCACGGTCACCGCCCTGGCCAACCTGTTCAGCACGGTCGCAACGACGAGCCAGCACGTCGGCTCGGGCCTTCAGGCCGCGCGCGACCAGGGCACCTGGACCGGCCAGGCGGCCACCGCCTTCCGCAACGGCCTGGGCAAGCTCCCCGCCGACCTGGACAAGGTCACGACCTCCTACCAGCAGGCGGGCGACGCGCTGCACGCCTACGAGGGCGTGCTCAGCTCCACGCAGGCCGCCTTCAAGGCGATCGCCTCGCAGCTCGCGACCGCCCAGACGGCGGTCAACAACGCCCAGACGGCGCTCGACCACGCCCAGAGCGCGGTCACGAGCGCCCAGAACGCGCACCCGCTGGCGCCGCTGGCGGCGAGCGTGCCGACCACGCCGATCTCGGTCGGCACTCCCTCGCCGCTGAGGATCAACGCCCTGCAGGGCGCGGTGACGGCGGCGAGCGGGACGCTGGGTGGCGCCCAGGCCGAGTTCGAGCACCTGGCCACCCGCGGCTTTCAGCTGCTCGACCAGTTCTCCGACGCCCGCACGCAGGCGGGCGGGCGCATCTCCAGCGCCAGCCACGTCCCCCCGCACCGGGAGTGGTGGCAGACCGCGCTGCACGACGTCGGCGACGTGATGGCCGACATCGGCAAGTTCGCCTGGGGCATCGTCAAGGGCGTCGGCGGGGCGTTCACCGGCCTGCCGAGCGCGATCGCCAACTTCGTCGAGCACCCCAGCTGGGAGACGTTCGGCAAGCTCGCCGAGGACGTCGGCACGATCGCCGCCGTGGCCGGGCTCGCCTTCGGCGTCGGCGAGGGCGCGCTGCTCGAGCTGGGCGCCGACGAGGCGCTCGCCGACGGCGTCGGCACCGCGGCCGACGTGGCGGAGACCACGGGCAAGGTCGCCGGCGGCGCCGTCGCCTACGGCCAGTACGAGGAGGGCAACCCGGTCGGGGCGCTCGTCGACCTCACCGCGCTTGCCGTCCCGGACGCGAGCAAGGTGCTCGACGTCGGCCCCGAGTCCGACGTGGCAGGCGCCGAGGGCCTCTCCAAGGCGCTCGACGCCTTCGACGAGAACGTCAAGGGCGGGGCGTCGGTCAACGACGCCTACGAGGCGCTCACGCCCGAGCAGCGGCAGCTCATCACCGAGCGCGTCGAGTCCGGCGGCAGCCTGAGCTCGGAGAGCGTCGAGGAGGGCGTCAAGGCGGCCAAGGTCGCGCGCGACTTCAAGGGCGACCCGCTCAACTTCGCGACCGACCAGGGCATCAAGGATCCGCTCCGCAAGGGCATCAACGCCGGGGCCACCGACCTCGGCCTGGAACCGGCGAGCTGCGACGGATGAGCGCGCCGACGATGGACGCCGAGCGCTGGCAGCGGCTGCGCTGCCCGGCGCAGGCGCCGGACGGAAAGGCGCTCGAGCTGTCCGTATGCCTGCCGCCGGGGTGGCGGGCGCTCGACACGCTGCGCTCGCGCCCCGGCGAGGACGGCCCGCCGCCGGCGCTGCTCGACGCCGCGGCCGCCGGCGGCGTGATCACCGTGCAGAGCCTGTACGCGCCGCGCCGGGAGGAGCTGATCGCGATCGGCTCGCTCACCGTGGCCCTCACCGACCTCGCCGGCGCGCCGGTGACGACGGGCCGCGACGGCCAGGCCCGCCGTGTGCGCCTGCCGCTCGGCGAGGGGGTGCGGGTGCGCCAGGTGCGCGAGGTGGCGACCGAGCCCGGCCGGGCGCCGCTCACGGTGACGACGGTCGGGTACCGGGTCCAGTGTGCGTACGGCGCGCTCGCGCTGACCTTCGCGACCACGCTGCGCGAGATCTCCGCCGCGCTCGCCCGGCGGCTGGACGAGATCGCTGCCGCGCTCGCCCTCCAGGCGGCATAGGCCCGCGCGGCTGCGGGTCAGTCCGTCGTCGTCCGCGACGTCCGCAGCACCGCGCCGGCGGCGTTCACCGCCTGCACGAGGAAGGCGCGCCCGGTCGTGCTGATCGGGATCGTCGTCTGGAATCCCGTCGCCGGGACCTGGGCGACCTGGGCCAGGTGGGCGCTGTCCGGCCCGGCGAACACGCGCCAGCCGGCGACCGAGGTCGCGCCGTTCCAGCTCGCGTAGATGGTGTCGGTGGTGCGGCCGGTCTCCTTGGCGGCGACCGCGGGCGGGCTGGCGGGCGTACCGCTCCAGGGAAACACATAGGCGCGGTAGCTCTGGCCGGCGCCGGGGAAGTGGGCGTCGAACAGCGTCGCGCCGGTGGGCGAGAACTCGCTGAAGTAGCCGGCCTGTCCCCATCCCACGAACGAGTCTCCGTTGGCGAGCGGCTGGTCGTTGCCCTGGCTGGGCGAGAGCAGCGCGTTGGTGTGCACGATCTGGTCGACCAGGTTCACGGTCAGCGTGTGCCAGTTGATCTGCAGTCGGATGACACGGGACTGCCGGTGGACCGGGGGGTAGTCGCCGTCGTCGAAGACGGAGATCGTGTTGCCGGCCTGCAGCTCGGCGTCGTGCTGGTAGGCCATCTCGGTCCCCGGCCCCATCTTGAAGGTCGAGTGCTTGCCACCGACACGCCACAGGATCTGTCCGCTACTCAGGCTGACGTCGTAGGCGGCCCAGGTGTTGCGCGAGTCCAGCAGCGCGGTGTTGCCAGGCCCCAGCGAGATCGAGTTCAGGTGAAACCAGTCCCACGGGCGGCCGGGGCTCAGCGGGTGCGTGTAGGCGTCGGTCAGCAGGACGCGACCGAGCGGGTCCCACTGGAGCATGACCAGGCCGGTCTTGATGTCGATCTCCTGCACGACCGGCTCGAGCAGCGTGCCGTCGCGGGAGCCGCCGGCCGCCGAGAGGTCGGCGTGAACGAGTGAGTACGCGGTGATGAACGCCGTGCCCTGCGGCGTGATGTCGATCTCGTGCAGGTCGGCCTCGTAGCCGTTGCCCGCCTGGACGTGGGCCACCTTCTGGTAGCGGGAGTTGTAGATCTCGTCGACGCCGTAGCCGACGCCGATGTCGGCGATGAGGCCCTGCCACCAGACCAGATCGGGCTGGCCCTGATACTGCTCGACGCGGAAATCCATCGGGCGCGTGTGGGCGGGCAGAGGGTCGAACCAGACGAGCTGGCCCTGCGGGCCGAGGATCATCGGCCCGTACCGCCCACCGCCGTTGTCGGGCGCGACGAAGATGTCGCCCGTGATCGCCCCCTTCGCGTCGGTGGTCACATCCACGCTCGGCGGCTGCAGGCGCGGAGCCGAGACGAAGCTCTGCACCGTTGGCGCGGCGCTCGTCCGCGGCGCCGCGGCCGTCGGGCCCGACTCGCCCTGGTATCTCGCCCAGCGCGCGACGGTGAACTGGGTGCCCACATGATCGCGGCCGACCGTGGCGGTCACGCGCACGCGCTCGCCCTGGTCGAGCGGCGCGTGAAGCAGGAAGCTCGCTCCCGTGCCCGTCGAGTACGCCTCCAGGCGACCGCGGTGCACGCCGCTGCGTTGGCCCACGACGGTGACCTTCGAGATGGATCCCGCCGGAGCGCCCAGGAAGCTGATCTGGGTCTTGGTCGAGGCGTCCTGCGTGCCCGGGAGCGGCGAGACCGTCACGGTCGCCGCGCTGGCCGATGCCCCGCCGGCGAGCAGCGCCAGGGTCGCGGCCACGGCCGCGCACACGGGCACGCGCGCACGGCCGCGCGATCGGGGCAGGCCGTTCCTCATGCCGCACTCGTCCACTGCAGGCGGCAGCAACGTACCATCGGCCCGCGGTCAGGCCCCCTACAGAGCCGTCTGGATGAGCTCGAAGCCGCCCGCCTGCACCAGGTAGCCGCAGCCGGGCCGCTGCGGCGGCGCCGGGCGGCGCGGGAGCGTGACGCCGAGCAGGCCGCCGTCCATCTGCACGTCGGGGTTGAGCAGCAGCCCGGTGCGCGAGCGCCGCACGCCGGCGCTCCAGTGCCCGAGCGCGCGCAGCGCGTCGCCGCGGCCGGCGACGATCGCGTGCCAGCCGGGCGCCGCGGGGGCGGCGAACAGCTCGGTCAGCAGACGGCCGTCGTCGGGGACCGCGTCGGCGTCGTCGATCAGCAGCAGCCACGAGCCCGTCTGCGCGCGCAGGCGCTCGACGAGCGGCGGCAGGTCGGCGGGGTTGGTGACCAGGGCGGCCAGCCCGTCGCGCTCGCGCAGCGCCGAGCGCCGCAGCGCGACGGCGGCGAGGAGGATGTCGGGGTGCAGGTGCCGGGCGACCTCGGCGGCGAGCGCGAGCACGCTCGTGCGCCCGCTGCGCGCCGGGCCGGACACGATCGCGTGCTCACCTTCGTAGAGCTCGAACCCGGTGGGCTCCAGGTGCTCGTCACCGATTCCGAGGGGGATAAAAAGCGGGTCGCGCCGTGCCCACCCGTCGCTGCCGACGGACAGCAGGGCCTGCGCTGAAACCGTCTGGGGCAGGACGCCGATCGGCGGCGGCCCGCCGCGGGCGTCGTCGATTTGACGGGCGCGCGCCGCGGCCGCGAGGCTCTCGCGGGGGCGGGCGATCTGGACCGCCCGGGCGCTGCCGCCGGCCACCGCGCGGCCCGGCGCCGGGCGCGGGATCTGCCCGCGCTGGATCCCGAACTGGGCGTAGTCGGGCAGGTCGGCCAGGCGGAAGACGAGCCGCTGCTGGGCGAGCGAGGCCAGCGCGGTGGGGATCGCGCCCGGGCGGTCGGCGGCGATCGCGACGTGGATCCCGACCTCGGGGCCGTCGGCGAACACGCGCCCGAGCGCCTCGCGCACCTGGTCGCCGGCGATGTCCTCGTGCTCGGAGAGAAAGCCGGCGTAGCCGTCGAGCAGCACGACGATGCGTGGGGCCCCGGCGCGGTCAGCCGCGGGCAGGCCGCGCCGCTGCTCGAGCTCGCCGCGCAGGCGGCGGATGAGCCGGCGCTGGCGCTCGTGCTCGGCGGCGAGGATCACCGCGCCGACGCCGGGCAGGTCCTGAAGCGGCGCGAGCTCACCGGCGCCGAAGTCCAGCGCGTAGACGTGGGCATGGTCCGGGCCGGCCAGCTCGTGCAGGACGAGCGCGATCGTGGCCAGGGTCGTGGTCGTGCCGCTGCCGCCGAGCCCGTAGAGGAGCAGGTTGCCCGCGTCGAGGTTCCAGCCGAACGGGTACTGCGCCTGGGCGTCGGGGTCATCGGCCAGGCCGAGGGCGACGACCAGGCCGCGCTCGCCGGCGAGCGCTCGCGCCGGGCCGAGGGCGAGCAGCTCCTCCAGCGCGACCTGCCCGGGCAGCGGCGGCAGCCACGGCCGGCGCGGCGCGGGCGCGCCGTCGTAGGCGGCGCGCGCGGCGGCCACGAGCCGGCGCAGGTCTGAGCCCTCGGGCGTCGCGCCGGCGGCGGCGGGCGCGCCGGCGGCGCGGTCCCCGTCGGCGATAAAGGCGAACGGGCGCAGCGCGACCGGGGCGTCGCTCTCCCCGGGGTCGCTCGCACCGGTGACCAGGGCGGTCTGGATCGGCACGAGCTCGGAGGGGCCGAGGCGCACCTGGGCGCGGCCGGGCTGGGTGCGGCCGATGCGCGCCGCCGCGGGAGAGTCGATCACGTCGGTGGAGTCCTGCGCGGTCTGCACGCGCAGGCACACGCGCAGGTTGGTGTTCGCGCGGATGTTCTCGTTGACCGCGCCCGACGGGCGCTGGGTGGCGAGCAGCAGGTGGACGCCCAGGCTGCGCCCGCGCTGGGCCACGCCGACCAGCGCGGTCACGAAGTCGGGCAGCTCGACGGCGAGCGTGGCGAACTCGTCGATGATCACCACCAGGCGGGGGAGCGGCGCCGCCGCCCCCTCACGCACCAGGCGCTGGTAGGCGGGCAGGTCGCCGACGCGGTGCTCGCCCAGGACCCGCTCGCGGTAGCGCAACTCGGCCTCCAGGCTGCGCAGCGCCCGCGCGCCGAGCTCCTCGTCCAGGTCGGTGACCAGCCCGACCGTGTGCGGCAGCTCGGCGCACTCGGCGAACGCGCTGCCGCCCTTGTAGTCGATCAGCACGAAGTTCAGCCGCTCGGGCCCGTGACCGCTGGCCAGCGCCGCGACCAGGCTGCGCAGCAGCTCGCTCTTGCCCGAGCCGGTCGTGCCGGCGATCAGCCCGTGGGGTCCGTCGCCGACCAGGTCGAGCGCGAACGGCCCGTCCTCGGCCAGCGCGAAGGTCGCCTCCAGGCCGCTGTGGCGCTCGCTGCGCGCCCAGCGCGCGCTGAGCGCCGCCGCGTCGGGGTTCTTCAGGCCGAGCAGGGGCAGCAGCGCGATCTCGCCCGGCAGCGAGCCGCCGGGCACGCGCAGGTCGGCGTCGTCGAAGCGGGCCAGCCCGAGCGCGCACTCGCGCGCGGTCTGCGGCGAGGCGCCGGCGACGAGCACGGGGTCCACGCGCTCACCGGCCTGCGGGCGGGTCAGCAGCGCCTCGGCCGTCCCCTCGGAGAGCTCGAGCACCGACGTGCACACCGCCGGCAGCCGCTCGGCCTGGCGCGCGATGACGATGCCGCTGACGCGCTCGTTGCTGCGCAGCAGCTCGCGCCCGACCGCTCCGCGGCCCTCGATCAGCGCCTCGCCATCGATCACGGCCAGCAGCCGGCGCTCGTCCTCCTCGGCGGCGTCGCGCAGCTCGGCGGTGAGCGTCTGGGCCGCCGGCGCGTCGCCGGCCAGCAGCCGCCCGCCGGCGCCGCGCGCGTGCGGCAGCCACTTGGCCCAATCCCACTCCGGGCAGCGCTCGGGCTCGGTGAGGACGGCGACCTGCAGGTCGGCGGGCCCGTGCAGGACCGCGGCCTGGCAGAGCAGACCGCGCGCGAGGGCGAGCGCCGCCGGGCGCGGGCCGACGATCCCCACCACCCCGCCGCCGGCGAGCTCGATCGGCACCGGGGTCAGGCGCAGGCGCCGGCGGGAGCCGAGCACCTCCTCGGCCTTCTGGGAGGGCTCGCCGCGGGCGAGCGTGGGGCGAAAGCCGCGCTCGCCGAGGCCCGCGCTGAGCGAGAGGAAATCCTCGTGCTCGGGGCGGCGCTCCCACAGCCGCGAGCTCGGCGCGGTCGCCCGCCGCACGATCTCGGCGAGGTCGGGGCGCATCTGGCGCTGCTCGGCGAGCGCCCCGCTCGCGCGCTCGCCGACCTCCTCGGCGAAGCTGGCGAGCGCCTTGTCGTGCTCGCGCCGCGCGCCGCGCAGGATGCTGCCCGACTGCCGGCGGCTCTCGTACCAGGTGCCGATGACCATCACCGGGCTGAGCAGCACGAACAGGGCGAAGATCAGGTTGTGCAGGGCGATCACCATGACCACGCCGAGCAGCACCGGGGCGAACGCCGAGACGACGCTGAAGCGCTGAACCGCCGGGGCGCGCGGCTCCTCGGGCGCCGCGAGCGGC
>DATAWZ010000170.1:0-9545 GCA_036266975.1 Solirubrobacteraceae bacterium | reverse complement strand
CCTCCTGCAAATCCGCTCCCGCTTCGCGGCTGCAAATCTTCGCCTGGCGGCGTCCTCGGGAGCCGGAATAGCGCTGCTGTTCCGGCTCCCTGCGTCCTGGCCATGCTCGATTTTCGCTCGCGAATCGACGACCGGATTTACAGGAGGCACCACTAGACCGTGATGCCTGCGTTCCTGAGCACGCACGACATCGACGAGGTCATCTTCCACGTCGCCAACGCACTGCGCGTGCCGGTGCTGATCCTTGCGCTGCTCGCGCTCGCGCTGATGATCTTCGAGCTGGGGAGCTACGCGGTCGAGGTCGGCGGCCGGCGCGGGCGCCGGTTTGACGCGATCTCGGTCGGCGCCGAGCGCGCGCGCGCGGCGCTGCTCGCCGGCGACCGCGCGGGCGCGGGCCAGGCGGCGCGGGGCGTCGCGCGCAGCGCGGCGATGCGTGACACGCTCGCCTTCATCGTCGAGCACGCGCGCACCGAGCGTGGCGAGCACCAGCTCAACAAGGCGCTCGCCGACTTCGACTTCGACTCCCAGCGGCGGCTCGAGCGAACGCGGATGCTCGTGCGCTTCGGCCCCGCGCTCGGGCTGATGGGCACCCTGATCCCACTCTCGCCCGCGCTCACCGGATTGGCCAACGGCAACACGACGGCGCTCAGCGAGAACCTGCGGCTCGCCTTCAGCGTGACGGTCCTGGGGCTCCTGGTGGGCGCGGTCGCCTTCGCCCTTTCGCTCTCCCGCGACCGCATGTACGGGCAGGACCTCTCCGACCTGGAGTACCTGGCCGCGGTGATCAGCGACCCGCGCGCGGAGGCGACCTCGTGATCACCGTGCACCCGCGCTCGCGCCGGCGCGAGGACCGCGCCGGCGATCCGCTCGACGGCCTGGTCAACCTGTTCGACCTGGGCATCGTCCTGTCGGTCGCCTTCCTGCTTGCCGCGTTGTCCTCGCTGCACCTCGGCGGCACGATCACCAAGCACGGCCTGCACGCGAGCACCGCTCAGCAGGTCGTCGTCAAGCGCGGGCAGACGCTCGCGCCGCTGCCCCCGCCGGGGGCACGCACGATCGGCCGGGGCACCGAGGCGGGGATCGTCTATCGCCTCTCCAACGGCGAGCTGGTCTACGTGCAGCGGGCGCCGCCGCGCAGAGGGCACTGAGTGCACCCGCTCTGGAACGAGCTGCGTCGCGCGATCCCGCTGATCGTCCACCAGAACCAGTACGTCATGAACGTGACCTGGACGACGATCAGGGTCGCGCTCGTCTCGACCGGGTGCGCGCTGGCGCTCGGGATGCCGATCGCGCTGACCATCGGCCTCGGTCGCTTCCGCGGGCGTCGCGTGCTGCACATCCTGGCCAACGCGAGCCTCGCGCTGCCGCCGGTGCTCGTCGGCGTGTGGGTGCTCGTCTTCCTGGTCCCGCATGCGCCCTTCGGCTCGCTGCGCTACGCCAACACCCTGACCGCCGTCTACATCGCCCAGACGGTGCTCGCCCTGCCCTTCATGGTCGCCCTCGTGCCCGCGGCGATCCAGGCGCTTCCGCCCGGGCTGCTCGATCAGGCGCGCGCGTTCGGCGCGAGCCGGCGCCAGCTCTCGATGCTCGCGCTGCGCGAGGCTCGCATCGGCGTTCTCGTGGCGGTGATCGCTGCCCTGGCGTCGACGCTGACCGAGGTGGCCGCCGTCATCATCGTCGGCGGCAACCAGGTGGACATCGACCAGACCCTGGCCAGCGCGATCGTCGAGCAGATCGGCAACGGCACCACGACGTATGCCCTGGCCCTCGGGATCGTGCTGCTCGCCCTGGTGCTCGTGCTGATGGCGGTGCTCACCGCGCTGCAGCAGTTCAGCGGCGGCATCCATCTGCGCTTTCGGACGACCTCGTGAAGCTGGTCTGGGACGAGTTCCGCGACGCGGTGCCGCTCGTCTTCCACGGCAATCCCTACCTGGGGAGCATCATCTGGTTCACGGTCCAGGTCGCCGTGGTGGCGACGGCGATCGCGGCGCTGATCGGGCTGCCGATCGCGCTGGCCATCGGGCTCGGGCGCTTTCGCGGGCGTCGCGTGCTGCACGTCCTGGCCAACGCGGGCCTCGCGGTGCCGCCCGTGCTCGTCGGCCTGCTGCTGTACCTGCTCTTCGTGCCCACGGGCCCGCTTGGCTCGCTGCATCTGGTCCTCACTCGCCGGTCGGTGTTCATCGCGCAGACGATCCTGGCCATCCCGTACGTCGTCGCGCTCTCGGCGGCGGCGATCCAGGGGCTTCCCCCGGGACTGCTCAACCAGGCACGGGCGTTCGGCGCAAGTCGGGTCCAGCTCTCGGTGCTCGCGCTGCGCGAGGCGCGGATCGGCGTGATCGCGGCGCTGATCGCCGCGCTCGGCTCGACGCTGTCGGAGGTCGGGGCGATGGTCGTCGTCGGCGGCAACCTGTACGGCTATGACCAGACCCTCGCCGGCGCCGCGCTGTTCGAGGGCAACGCCGAGCACTACGAGGACGCGATCGCGATCGGCTACGTATTGATGGTGCTGATCTTCATCGCGATGTGCGCCCTCGGGCTGCTCCAGCAGCGCGGCGGGGGAATCCGCATGCGCTTCCGGCCGGCGCGGTGAGCGCCGCGCGCCCCGAGCTGCGACCGCCGCTGCTGCGCTGCGAGCAGCTCAGCGTCCGCCGCGGCAGGCGGGAGGTCGTGCACGGGGTCAGCCTCGAGCTGCGGGCGGGCGAGCTGGTCGCGCTGCTCGGCCCCAACGGCGCGGGCAAGAGCACGCTGCTCGACGCGCTCGCGGGCAACGTTCCGCCGGCGGCCGGAACGATCGAGCGTCATGGACGCGTGGCGATCGCGCTGCAGGCCGCCGATCTCGCGCGCCGCGGCGTGCTGGCCAACGTGACCGTCGCGCTCGCCTGGTGGGGGGTGGCGCGCGAAGAGCGCGCCGAGCGCGCGCGAGAGGCGCTGCGCGCGATGGGCGCCGAGCACCTGTGCGAGCGCCTGGCCACGACGCTCTCCGGCGGCGAGCGCCGGCGGGTGCACATCGCCCGCACCCTGGCCGTGCGCCCGGACATCCTGATGCTCGACGAGCCCTTCGCCGGGCTCGACGCCGAGGCGCGCGCGACGCTGCTCGAGGACGCCGTCACCGTGCTGCGCTCGGCCGAGTGCGCGACGCTGGTGGTGGTGCACGACCGCGCCGAGGCGTGGGCGCTGGCCGACCGGCTGCTGGTGCTCATCGACGGGGTGATCGTCGCCGACGGGCCGCCGCGCGAGCTGCTCGAGCGCCCGCCCAGCGAGCAGGTCGCGCGGTTCCTGGGCTACGACGGATCGCTGACCGACGAGGACGGCGTGCTGCTCACGCGTCCGGCGCAGGTCATCCTCGACCCCGACGGGCCGCTGCGGGCGCGGGTCGTGCACGCGGTGCCGCTCGAGGACGGCGCGCGCGTCGAGCTCGAGCTCGAGGGCGGGCGGGTGTACGCGACAGCCCCGCATCCGGCGCCGCGCCGCCATGAGCTCGTGCGGTTGCGGATACAGGGGGGCGCTCGCTTCCCGCGCGCAGGCGCGGGCTCAGGTGATGGTCGCTCCGGCGCCGCCGCACGTGTGCATTCCGTAACGCGCGGCGAGTGAGGAGGCCGGGCTGTCGCGCAGCGCGCCCTCGGCGGACGCGACGCCCTGGGCATCGCTCCGCCCGGCCGCCGCGGCGAGCGCCGCGTAGTCCGCGGCCTCGGCGTCGATCGCCGACAGGTAGCCTTGGAGCAGCGCGCTCTCGGCGGGGTCCTGCTCGGGCCGGCGGACCGCGTTCAGCTCGCGTGCCTCGGTGCGCACGAGCGGTACCACGCGCTCGAGGTAGGCGGCCAGGGCGCTCACCTCGGTGTTGCGGCCGGAGAACACCGGCGGGGGCACGTTTCGGGTTGCGCGCAGCGTGCTCGTGCAGATCGCATCGGCGCGATCGATGAAGTCGGCCTTGGTGTAGGAGCCGCAGCCGGCCAGGAGCGCGGCGAGGACCGTGCCGGCCAGCACGACGGAAAGCCCGCGGGCAGCGCGCACGTCCGCAGCATAGGACGCTCGGTGGCCGCCGGCCGCCCCGGGGACACCCGCCGGCTGAACGGGCTACGAGCGCGTGGCGGCCGAGGGGTTCGTCGCGTCCGCGCGCAGCTGGGCGAGCACCCCGAGCAGCAGCGGCCGGGCCATGTGCCAGACCCCATTGCCCGTATCGGCCCGATCGGAGGCGCTCGAGAGCGAGATGCCGCGGATCGTGTCGTTGACCAGCCAGATGAACGTGGCCAGCTCGGGGTGGCCCGCGAGCTCCTCCGCGCCCCAGCCGTCGATCGCGATCGCGCCGATCGCGGCGACCGCCTCGCCGGCGATCCGGTCGAGGCGCGCGTTGAGCGCCCGGTCGGTGCGGGCGTGCACCTGCAGGGCCAGGAACGCCTGGAAGAGCGGGCCGGTGAATACCTGATAGATGTCGTCCAGGATCCGCTCGTCGCGGTCGGCGTGGGAGCGGGAGGCCTCGACGCGCTCGCGCAGGTCGCGCAGCAGGACGACCGCGCCGTCCTGGATCGTCGCCAGCGCGAGGTCGGGCTTCTGGGGGAAGTAGTGCAGCAGTGCGCCGCGCGAGACCCCCGCGCGCTCGGCCACATCGGCGAACGTCATCGCCGTGTAGCCCTGGGCGGCGAGCACCTCCAACCCCGCCGCGGTGATCTTCGCGCGGGTGCTCGCGCGGCGCTGGGCCTGGGTGGGGCGCTGCCGGGCGACCGCCATCGCCCCATCTTGACAGGATCGCCATCCGGTATGTATGTTCGACCGGTCATCGAGACGAGGGAGACGCGATGGACCGGGCCGAGGTGACGGCGGTGGTGGAGCGCTTCTATCGCGCGCTGAACGCGCGCGACCTGGCCGGCGTTCAGGCGCTGATCGACGAGACCTTCGCGGCCGACTTCGCCGCCCGCCTGCCCCCGTCGCTGCCCTACGGCGGCGAGCACGACGCCGCCCAGATGAAGCGCCTGATGAAGGGGCTCCTGACCGCGCCCGAGCCGGTCATCGACCCCGAGGCGATCAAGATCGAGCGCCTGCTCGCCGCCGAGAACGAGGCGGTGGTCGAGCTCAGCTTCCCTTGGAAGCTCCCGGGCCAGGAGCCCCTCGCGACCGGCAACATCGAGTGGTTTCGCTTCGCGGGCGGCAAGCTCGTGGAAATGCTCGTCCTCTACCGCGACACCGCGCCGCTCGCCGAGCGGGTCGCACAGGCGCGTGCCGGCTGACAGCGTCCTTCAGGCGCTGCGACGCGGGGCCGACGCGGGCGCGTCGTTCTGCGTGCTCGGCGGCGAGGACCAGACCCTGGCCGAGCTGCTCGAGCAGATCGAGGCGCGTGCCCGGGGGCTCCTCGCCGCGGGCCTGCAGCCACGCGAGCGGGTCGGCGTCGCGCTGCCCAACGGGACCGACACCCTGCTGTGGCTGTACGCGGTGATCGCGGCCGGCGGCGCGACCGTGTTCATCCCGCCCTACGCCAAGCCGGCCGAGATGCGCGCCTACGCACGCGCGGCGTCCACCCGCTGGGTCATCGGCTCGATCGGCGAGCCCGACGCCGGGTTCCTCACCGCCGAGGAGGCCCGCCGCCGCTTCGCCGAGGACCGCGGCGCGGCGCTCCCCGAGGCCCAGCCCGACTGGGAGGCGGGGTGCTTCACGACCTCGGGGTCGACGGGCTCGCCCAAGCTCGCCGCGGTGACCCACGCCGGCTTCGACGCCCAGGTCATCGCGACCAACGGCCTGACCGGCGGGCCGGGCGATGAGACGTGTCTGTTCGCGATGCCGCTCTGCCACGTGGCCCTGCTGCCCAACGTGCATGCGTTCCTGGTGCAGGGCGGGCGCGTCGTGCACCAGACCGCGTTCGACGCCCCCGCCGCGATGCGCGCGGCGGCCGAGCAGGGGGCGGTGTATATGAGCGGCTCGCCGGCCATCTACGGGCTGATCCTGCAGCGCGCCGCGCTGCCGGACCCCGCGCTGCGCTTTCGCCGCGTCAGCTACGGCGCCGGCGCGATGCCCGCCCACTGGGCCGGGCAGCTCGGCGAGGCGCTGCGCTGCGAGGTCGTGCACTGCTACGGCCTGACCGAGGGCGGCGGCGTGGTCAGCGCCCAGCCGCCCGACGAGCACGCGAGCAAGCCGGGCACGGTCGGCACGACGCTCGAGCCCTTCGCGCCCTTCCGCGTGCGCGCCCTCGGGCAGGAGCGCGACTGCGCGGTCGACGAGGTCGGCGAGGTGCTCGTCGGCGGCGGGTCGTGCATGGCCGGCTACGTCGGCGACCCGCAGGAGACCGCGCGCACGATGCTCGACGGCGCCTGGGTGCGCACCGGCGACCTCGGCCGTCTGGACGCCGACGGCGACCTGTGGATCACCGGGCGCCTGAAGGATCAGATCAACCGCGGCGGCCTGAAGATCGGCGCGCGCGAGGTCGAGGTGGTCATCGAGGCCCTCGACGGCGTGCAGGGCGTCGGCGTGGTCGGCGTCCCGGACTCGATCCTGGGCGAGCGCGTGGCCGCGGTGATCGAGTCCGAGGCTGCGCTCAGCGCCGCGCGGGTCCGCGAGGCGTGCGCGCAGGTGCTCGCCGACCACAAGGTGCCCGAGCGCATCCAGATCGTCGCGCAGATGCCCCGTACGTCGCTCGGCAAGCCCGACAAACCCGCCATCCGTCGCCTGTTGGCAGAGGAGAGGAGCCCCGCATGATCGAGTTCGGCATCTTCAACAACCAGGGGACCGACCTCCCGCCGGTCGAGACCGAGCACGACGCGATGGCGCCTGGGGGCACGCTCGCCGACGTGCACGCCTCGGCGCAGCGCATCCAGGGAAGCCAGGTGCGCCAGGCCGTCCTGGCCGACCAGCTCGGCTTTCACTACTGGTTTCAGACCGAGCACCACTTCCAGATCGAGGGGGTGGAGATCAGCCCCAACCCGCTGATCACCGAGGCGGCGATCGCCGTGCTCACCAAGCAGATCCGCCTCGGCCAGATCGCCAACGTCCTCACCACCCACCACCCGGTGCGCCTGGCCGAGATGGCCGCCCAGGTCGACGTCCTCTCCGGCGGGCGGCTGGAGTTCGGGATCGCCCGCGGCTATCAGCCGCGCGAGGTCGAGGTGCTCGGCTGGCCGTTCGGCACCGTCCACGATCAGGAGCGAAACCGCGCCCTCTACGAGGAAGTCGTGGAGGTGATCGTGAAGTGCTGGACGCGGGACTCGATCTCCCACCGCGGCCAGTTCTACACGCTGCCCCCGACCTACACGAAGTGGAACCACCCGCAGACGATCGCCTTCTACGACCGCCCGGGGATCACCCCGACGCTCGAGGAGGCGATGCACCTCGGGCCGCCTGACATGTACTCCTCCGGGCTGCCGGTCATGGCCACGACGACCACGCTGAAGCACATCAGCGTGCTGCCCCAGCCGCTGCAGAAGCCCCACCCGCAGATCTGGGAGCCGCTGACCAGCGACCGCTCGATCCGCTGGGCGGCCGAGCGCGGGATCAACGGCTACTTCATCGCCGAGCCCAACGCGATCCTGCGCACGCGCGTGGACGCCTACATGGAGGCGGCCGGGCAGGCGGGCTGGACCGACTACAAGAACCGCGGGGCGTTCAAGCGCGGCTGGGACTCCGAGCGCAAGCGCGGCGTCGTCGTCGGACGCGTGGTGCACGTCGTCGAGGACGGGATCGGCGACCTCGAGAAGATCGCCGCCGCCGCGCAGGTGAGCTGGGACTACTACGGCGGCTTCGGCTTCAACTTCCTCCTCGCCGACGAGCAGGGCAACATCCCGCCGCGCGCGAGCTTTCAGATGCTGCGCGACAAGGGCCTGTACATCGTCGGCACCCGTGAGCAGGTCGTCGAGCAGATCATGCAGATCAAGGACGTCGGCGGCTTCGAGGACTTCTTCTTCACCGCGTGGTTCGAGCAGCCCGGCCTGAGCGAGGCCGAGATCGCACAGCAGATGCGGGTGTTCATGCAGGACATCGCGCCTGCCCTGCGCGAGCGTTGCGGCGGCAGTCCGACCAATCCGCCGCTCGGCGTCGACTACACCGTCCCGGTGGCCGGCGTCGCCGTGCACGCCTGAACGATCAGCAGGGGGGTGGTGTACCTGAGCGTCGCTGTAGTGCGCTGGGGTACACCACCCCCCCTGATCGTGCGCCGCGCTCGGGACGGGACGCGCATTACTTCCAGGTGTCGACCGCGACCATCACCGTGTCGGTGGCCCGCAGTCGGACCTGGGCGGCCGTCTGGTACTCGGGCGAGTCGTACCAGGCGCGCAAGTCGGCGCGCGTGGGGAACTCGAGCACGACCGTGCGCGTGCCGGGCCACACACCCTCGAGGACCTCGGGCTCCTCGTCGATCGCGCGGATCGTCGCGCCGTGGGGCTCGAGGGTCGGCCCGGCCAGGCGCATGTACTCCTCCAGCCCCGCGCGGTCATGAACGTCGAGCACGGCGATCAGCAAGGCGGGCATCGAAGCCAGGAGGCTACCGGTACAGCGTCACGAGAGCCGCGCTGCTCGGCGCGACCGAGAGCTCGGAGCGCCCGCCCGACACATACACGCGCGGCAGGGGCGACACAGGCGCCCACGCCCCGTCAGCGCCCACCGAGCGCCTGCCGAGCGTCACGCCCCCGCGAGCCCCCAACGACGAAGCGGTCAGGCGCAGAACCGTCCCCGCCCGCCACGCCCCCGACACCCGCACGCGCAACCCACGCGCGCCCGGCGGGTCGAAGTCGACGAGCAGCACCTGGACCGAGCCGTCCGCGCCCAGGAACGCGCTCGCCGTCAAACGACCCGCGCCCAGCACCCGCGTCCCCAGCGGGCGCGTGCCCGCGAGCGAGCGGGTGAGCAGGAGCGCATACCACTCGGGATAGACGTGCAGCCGGCCGCTGCGCAGCTCCGCCTCGTCGGTCAGGGCCAGCGGACTGTAGGCGCCTGTCGCGGGGTCGACGACCCGCTCCAGGCGATCCATGAGGTTCACGCCGGCGAGCCCAGCCCGCGCGGCCCGGCCGATGAAGTCCGCCGCCCATAGGGCGGCCGCGAAGGTCGAGCTGACCCCCGGCGCGCCCTTGCAGGAGACGTTGTTGGTCTCGTCCAGGCGCAGCGGGATCCCGCTCACGCGCTGCAGCGAAACGAGCTGGGCGAGCATCGCCGACTCCGAAGCCCGCGTCGAGGCGCTCACCAGATCGCCGAGCGCGACCGTGGTCCCGCCGCACAGGGTCAGCGGGTAGTAGTGGTCGGTCAAGAGCGACGGTCCGGCCAAGCGCCCCTCGTCGCGGACCCACGACAGCGGCGGCTCGCCGCTCGACGCGTCGGGCCCGGCGATCGGCACGCCGGGCGCGGCGTCGTCGATCGCCGACCGGTAGGCGTCGACCTCGTGGCGGTAGGCATCGAAGCTCCACCACGACGCAGGCCGCAGCCCCTCGACCGGGTAGCGGTCGGGCTCGTTGCCGATCTCGATCCCGGCCAGGGACGTGCCGAGGATCGACTCCGCCGCGGCGGCCTCCTGCGCCGCCGAGCCCGGGTCGAAGTGAGCGAGGTTGACCGACAGCAGGAACCGCCAGCCGGTCTCC
>DATAWZ010000169.1:0-5184 GCA_036266975.1 Solirubrobacteraceae bacterium | reverse complement strand
ACCCTCCCCGGCCTCTGCGTTCGCGTCGCGCTCCGCCTGCTCGCCCTCGCAACCGGCCTCGTCCACAACCAAACGATCAGCAACCCAGGCCGCCACTTCGCAGCCTACGGCCACTAATTCGGAATCAACCATCTAGTGGGGCGGGCGGGCCTTTCGGGCGGCGCGCGGCGTATCTCGAGTCGGGCACTGGAACGCCGTCCGACCGCGACGGAGAGGCGGGTCAGGCCCCGAACACCCGCACCGCGACGACGCTGGCCAGCAGCGTCACACCGAGGACCGTCACCAGCCCGCGGTTGAAGGCCTTCTCGCCGCGCGTCATTTCTGGGAGCACCTCCACTGCCGCGGCCACTGTTCGCGCGGGGCGGGGCGGTGTGGGCTCCTCGCGCGGTGTCGCTGACGGAGCGGCCTTGGCGGTCTCGACGGCGGCTAGCGGTCGACTCTGCAGGTCGTAATACAGCACCGTTACGACAGCGGCCCTGAAGGGGTTGACCACGATCGCCGCGACGGCCAGTGCCACGTTTATCACCACGGCGGCGCTCAACACCGTGGGGCCGCGGCCGATCACGGCGAGGACCGCGAGGGAGAACCCGTCGGCCAAGATGATCACGATCAGGTTCGAGGCGAGGATCACCCCGGCCACCCGCCACCACCGCCCTTTCACGAGGGCGCGCGAGCGACTGAGCGATTTGCGCGCACCGAGGCCCTCCAGCAGTAGCACGGGCACCGCCACCGACCACGCGGCGTAGAGATAGATCCCGGGCACGATCAGCGCCAGATAGCCGATGAACAGGCCGACGCCAAGGAGCACGGAAAGCCACAGCACGGCGCCGATTCGACCCAGCGTGAACCTCAGCGCGTCGCCGACGTCGGCCCTCCTGCCCAGGTGAATCTCGCTGGCGGCGCGCGTACACAGCGCCGTCGCAAACACCCCGATGAACCATGTGATCGCGTCGCCGGCGGATAGCGCGCCCGCATTCACATGCCTGTTGGCCGCGGTGCCGATGGCCAAGAGATCCCCCGGGACCGCTTGCGGGCTCCCCGCCAGGACGACATCCACGATGAAACCCACCACCTGCAGCGGGAGCGCCACCAGCAGTGTCAGTTTCAACATCGGGCCGACGCTACGGCGATAGACCCGAATCCCATCTCCGAGAACCTCTCGAACCCGGAGCGGACGGGCCTGCGCGGCGCTCATTGGGCGCAGCATAGCCACGCCGGCGATACAGCTTGCATGCGCCGCGTGCTTCGCGGCCGACCAGCGGGCAGACACGACCGCTACGCGGCGCGCTCGCGACGCCCCCCCGCTCTCGATCAACCGTCTAGGGTCCGCCGCGCGATGTCCGCTGCTGAGCCTCGTGAGGCCGCCACGGTGATCCTGCTGCGCGGCGAGCGTCCGTTTCAGGTCCTCATGGTCGAGCGCAACCCGGCGACGCGCGCGGCGGGCGCGGTATGGGTGTTCCCGGGCGGCGGCGTCGAGGACGCGGACGGCTCGGGCGAGGGACGCCTGCAGGCCGCGGCGGTGCGCGAGCTCGCCGAGGAGGCCTCGATCACGGGCGTCGCGCCCGAGACGCTGATCCCCTTCGGGCGCTGGATCGCCCCCGTCAGCCTGCCCGTGCGCTTCGACACCCATTTCTTCCTGGCGCGGGCGCCCGAGGGACAGGAGCCCCACCCCGATGGCGTCGAGTGCATCGACGCCGGTTGGTTCACCATCGAGCAGATGCTCTCCGACGAGCGCGCCGGGCGCTTCCCGCTCCTGGCCCCCACGCGCCGCAACCTCGAGTGCCTGCAGGAGCTGGAGTACGACTCGATCGAACCGTTGCTCGAGGCGGCCGGCGCGGCCACCGTCGAAGCGGTGCGTCCGCGCCTTCGCCACCCCGGCGACCCCGGGCTCGCCCTGTGTCCCGGCGAGCCCGGTTACGACACCGCGACCGGCTGAGCGCCCGGGCCGTCGGCCGCGGAGCACGAGATCGCGTGGTCGCGGCGAGCGCACCAGCACGGCGCTCTACGCCGTGAACTGGAAGGCGGGCACGGTAGGGTGACGGCCTGACCCTGGTGTTGGGGGACGCTGCGGCTGCTTCGGTCGTGCGCGCCTCGAGGTGGAGCGAAAGGGCGGCGAGCCGTGCGTTTTGGACTGTTCGGAGGACCTGCCGCAGAGGCCGACCGCGTCGGCAGCGAGCACCCGTATCACCACTTCATCGAGTACGCGGTCGAGGCCGAGTCGCTGGGCTACTCGAGTGTCTTCCTCACCGAGCACCACTTCACGGGTCTCGGCCAGGCTTCCTCGCCGCTGACCCTGCTCGCCCACCTCGCGGCGCGGACGAGCACGCTGCGACTGGGAACCGCGGTCGCCGTGCTGCCCTGGCACGACCCGGTGCTGCTCGCCGAGCAGGCGGCGACGCTCGACGTGCTCTCGGGCGGCCGGCTCGACTTCGGCGTCGGACGCGGCTTCCGCGCGGCCGAGTTCGACGGCTTCATGCAATCGATGGACGATGCTGCCGAGCGCTACGCCGAAGCGCTCGCGCTGATCCGTCGCGCCTGGAGCGAGGAGGGCCGCTGGTCCCATGACGGGCGCTTCTGGCGCTACGCCGACGTCCTTGTCGAACCCCGCAGCGCCCAGCGCCCCCACCCCCCGATCTGGGTCGGAGCCGGCAGCGCCGGTTCGCTCACCGCGGCCGCCGACGAGGGCTTCCGGCTGCTTCTGGACCAGGTCGCGAGCTTCGAGACCGTGGGCGAGCGCCTCGCGACCTACCGCGAGCGCGTGCTCGAGCTCGGCAACGAGTTCGACCCCAGCACCGACGTCGCCGTCACCCGCTCGCTGCACCTGGTCACGAGCGCGCAGGAGCGCGAGGCGGCGATCCGCCAGCGCGTCGATGGTTTCGCCGAGGTCGCGAAGCTGACCAACGCCGGGGGCGGACCGCGGAACCGCATGGCGGCCGATTACACCGGCGACATCCGCGCCGCCACCGAGGCCGGCGCGATCATCGGCGACGCCGACGAGTGCGTCGAGCGGCTCGAGCGGCTGCGCGAGGTCGGCGTCGAGTACGTGCTGCTGATCGACCGCGAGAACTCCCGCGAGACGCTGCGGGCGTTCGCGCGCGATGTGATGGGTCGCCTGCAGGACGCCGCGCTCGCCCGCTGAGCGCGGCGGCGGGCGCTCAGGCGCCGATCGGCGCGCTCTCCTCGTCGCGGATCACGTGGAGCACCGCGTTGATCAGGGCGAGGTGGGTGAAGGCCTGGGGGAAGTTGCCGAGGTGGCGCCCGCTGAGCGGGTCGAGTTCCTCGGCGAAGAGGTCCAGCGAGGAGCCCAGTGCGAGCAGCCGCTCGCACAGCGCGCGAGCGCGGCGGCGCTCGCCGATCTCGAGCAGACCCGAGACGAGCCAGAACGAGCACATCAGGAACGAGCCCTCGTGGGCGCCCTCGAGGCCGTCGTCGGTGTGCTCGGGTAGGTAGCGCAGGACCAGGCCCTGCTCGGTCAGCTCGTTCTCGATCGCGAGCACCGTAGCCCGCACGCGATGGTCATCAGCGGGGAGGAAGCGCACCAGCGGGATCAGCAGGTTGGAGGCGTCGAGCGCGACCGTGTCGTAGTGCTGGACGAAGACGCCGCGCTCGTCCACGCCGCGGTCGCAGATATCGGCGTGGACCTCGTTGGCGACGGCGCGCCAGCGGTCGGCGAGGTCGTCGCGTCCGCGGCGCGCGGCCAGGCGCGCCGCGCGGTCGAGCGCCACCCAGCACATCAGCTTCGAGGAGACGTAGTGGCGGGGCTCGCCGCGCGCCTCCCAGATCCCCTGGTCGGGCTCGCCCCAGACGCCGAGCGCCCGCTCGGCCTGCGCTTCGATCACCGGCCACAACCGCTGCGAGCTGTGGCCGTAGCGCTTGGTATGCAGATACAGCGAGTCGAGCACCGCTCCGTAGACGTCGTTCTGGCGCTGCTTGGCGGCCTCGTTGCCGATCCGCACCGGCCGCGCGCCCTCGTAGCCCGTGAGGTGGTCGAGCGTCTGCTCGGGCAGGTCGCGCTCGCCCGAGACGCCGTACATGATCTGCAGCGAGCCGTCGCTGTTGCGCTCGAGGTCGGCGACGTACTGGATGAAGTCGTCTGCTTCCCAGCTCAGCCCGAGCGAGGAGAGCCCCCACAAAGTCAGCGTCGCGTCGCGCATCCAGGTGAAGCGGTAGTCCCAGTTGCGCTCCCCACCCGGGGTCTCCGGCAGCGAGGTCGTCGGCGCGGCGACGACGGCCCCGGTCGGCGCGTAGGTGAGTCCCTTCAGCACCAGCGCCGAGCGCTGGAGCTGGGCGCGCCAGCGGTGGTCGGGGAAGTTGCCGGTGTCGAGCCAGTTGCGCCAGAACTCGGCGGTGATGTCGAGGCTCGTGGTGGCCTCCTCGTAGGTGCGGGGGCCGTCGAGGAGCCGCGACCACGACAGCGCGCAGAAGCGCCGGTCGCCCTTGAGCAGACGGTGGCGCGCGCGGGCGGAGCCGCCCTCGATCCCGAGCTGGAGGTCGCTGTGCAGGCGCAGGGTGCGTCCGGCGCCGACCGCGTCGAAGGCCCCCGGCTCGCCGTCGACCGGGCTCCAGACGCCGGGCGTGCGCCCGTAGTCGAACATCGGCTCGCACAGCAGCTCGACCTGGATCGAGCCGTGGAAGCACTCGATCGTGCGCACCAGCACGTGGTAGGCGTCCTGGTCGGCAGGCGGTCGGGTGTGCGCGGTCGCCGAGCCGGCCTCACGCTCGCGCCAGGTGCCGACGATGAGCGCGTCGCGCACGAGCGCCCAGCCGGTCGCCGTCTGCCAGGTGGTCTCCAGCACGTTGGTCCCCGGCTCGTAGCGGCGGCCGGCGGGGACCCCCATTCCCGACGGACCGAGGCGGAAGCCGCCGGCGCCGCGGTCGAGGATCGCGGCGAACACGCTCGGGGAGTCAAAGCGCGGTGGGCACAGCCACTCGACGGTCCCGTCGGGGGCCACGAGCGCCGCCGTGTGGCAGTCCGAGAGGAACGCGTAGTCGGCGATGGGCGGGAACGGTGAGGTGCCGTCGACGCGGTCGTCAAACGGCGTCGCGGTCGGCTGCGGACGGTCCCAGGGGTCCATCGCGCCGGCGCGGCGCAGGGCTTCCTTGCGGCCGAGGTCGCCGATCCTGGGCGTCTGCTCCGATTCGCGAATGTCAGCCATCGAGCGCGCAACCATGACATGGGCGGGC
>DATAWZ010000168.1:0-11060 GCA_036266975.1 Solirubrobacteraceae bacterium | reverse complement strand
AACGACCTCGGCGGCGAGTACTACGCCCGCCGCGACCCCGAACGCCAAACCCGGCGCCTGGTCGCCCAGCTCCAACGCCTCGGGCACACCGTCACGCTGCAGCAGGCCGCGTAGTGCTCGGACGTTATTTTCCCACTAGTCCTCGTAGGGGGTGAAGTCGCGCTTGCGCGCGCCACACACCGGACAAAACCAGGTGTCGGGGATGTCGGCGAAGGCGGTGCCGGGCGGGATGCCGCCGTCGGGATCGCCCTCCTCTGGCTCGTAGATGAATCCGCAGGACTCGCAGATCCAGCGCTGTTCCTCGGTCGTCGTGCTCATGGCCCACAGACTATTCGCTCCGGCCGCGCCGAAGCCGTTAGTGTCGGGCCATGGCCTCGTTCTCCGACCCCTCCCGCCAGCGCCCGCCGGGCGGGCAGTCGATCAACCACGGTCCGGAGACGGTCCCGCGCCAGGCCGCGACGGTGATCGTCCTGCGCGGCGGGGCCGAGCGGCTCGAGGTCCTGTTGGTCAAACGCACAGAGGAGTCGCGGTTCATGGCCGGCGCCTGGGTGTTCCCAGGCGGCGCGGTCGACCGGGCCGACGCGATGTCGGCCGACGATGACGATGACCGGGCTCACCGCGTGGCCGCCGTGCGCGAGCTGCACGAGGAGGCCGGCCTGGTCATCGACGATCCGGCGTCGCTGGTGAAGTTCTCGCGCTGGATCACACCCGCCGAGGTCACGATCCGCTTCGACACGCACTTCTACCTGGTGCCCATGCCCGGCGGCCAGGAGCCTGTCGTCGACGGCCAGGAGTGCGTCGACGCGCGCTGGTTCGCGCCCGCCGACGCACTGCGCGCGCACGCCGAGGGCGAGATCCTGCTCGTCTTCCCGACGATCAAGCACCTCGAGCAGCTGGGCCAGTTCGCGAGCGCCGACGCGCTGCTGGACCACGCCCGGGGCCGCACGGTGGTCGCCGTGCAGCCGCGCATGCTGCTCGTCGGCGAGGTCGCGCGGGTCGTCCTTCCCGGCGAGCCCGGCTACGACGAGTAGCCGCTGAGGCCGAGCGGGGCGCGGCCAGCCGTCACTCCTGGTCGGCCTCGATGGCGTGCATCACGGCGTTGATGAGCGCCAGATGCGTGAAGGCCTGCGGGAAGTTGCCCAGGTGCCGGCCACTCGAGGCCTCGAGCTCCTCGGCGTACAGCTCCAGTGGGGAGGCGTAGGAGAGCAGTCGCTCGAGCAGATGGCGCGCCTTCATCCCCTCGCCGATCTCGCACAGGGCCGAGACCAACCAGAAGGAGCAGATCAGGAACGTGCCCTCCTCGCCGGTCTGGCCGTCGTCGGTCTCCTCGGGCCGGTAGCGCAGCACGAGCCCGTTCTCGGTCAGCTCCTCGCGGATCTCATTGACCGTCGCGCACACCCGCTCGTCCTCCGGGGGCAGGAAGCGCGTGAGCACGATCAGCAGGTTGGAGGCATCCAGCGCGTCGGTGTCGTAGTGCTGGCGGAATACGCCCGCCTCGGTGACGCCCCGGCTGAGGATGTCCTCCTTGATCTCGTCGGCCGTCTGCTGCCAGCGCCCGGCGAGCTCGTCATCACCGCGACGCTCGGCCAGGCGCGCGCCGCGGTCGTGCGCCACCCAGCACATCAGCTTGGAGGAAACGTAGTGTCGCGGTTCGCCGCGCGCCTCCCAGATGCCCTGGTCGGGCTCCTTCCAGATCTTCGAGGCCGCGCGGACCTGGTCGCACAGGACCGGCCACAGGCGCTCGGGGAGGTGGTCGCGCTGCTTGGCGTGCAGGTAGACCGAGTCGAGCACCGCGCCGTAGAGGTCGTTCTGGCGCTGGTTGTAGGCGCCGTTGCCGATCCGGACCGGGCGGGCATTGCCGTAGCCGCGCAGGTGGTCGAGGGTCTGCTCGGTCAGGTCGCGGTCGCCGCGCAGCCCGTACATGATCTGCAGCGAGCCATCCTCGTTGCGCTCCAGATCGGCCACGTACTGCATGAAGTCGTCGGCCTCCCAGTCCAGCCCGAGCGCGTGCAGGCCCCACAGCGCGAACGTCGCATCGCGCATCCAGCAGTAGCGGTAGTCCCAGTTGCGCGAGCCGCCCGGGGTCTCCGGCAGCGAGGTCGTCGCCGCGGCGACGAGCGCCCCGGTGGGCATGAACGTCAGTCCCTTCAGCACGAGCGCCGATCGCTGCAGGTGAAAGCGCCACGGATGGTCGGGGTAGGTGCCGTCCGCCAGCCAGTTGCGCCAGAAGTGGCTGGTGGCCGAGATCAGCTCGTCGGCCTGCTCGACGGTCGCCGGCCCGCCGAGCGCCTCGCTCCAGGAGATGCAGCAGTAGCAGCGCTCGCCCTCCACGAGCGTGTGGCGGGCCCGGGCCCGGTTGCCCTCCACGCCCATGCGCATGTCGCTCTTCAGCCGGAACCGCATCTCCCCGTCGCTGGCGTCGAGGGCGTGGTAGCCGCGCCCGCCGTCGCCCGGCGACCAGGTCGCGGGCTTGCGGGCGTAGTCGAGCATCGGCTCGCAGACCATCTCCACCTGCACCTGGCCCTGGATGCACTCGATCGTGCGCACGAGCAGGTGGTCGGCGTCGTAGTCGGTCGGCGCGCGCGTGTGGGAGGAGCCCTCCTCGTTCTCGTGCCAGGCGCCGATCGTCAGCGCGTCGCGGACGACGAGCCAGCCCTGCGGCGTCATCCAGGTCGTTTCGACGATATTCGTGCCCGGCAGGTAGCGCCGCCCGGCCGGCACGTAGACCCCGTAGGGCCCGAGCCGGAACGAGCCGCCGCCGCGATCGAGCATCGCGGCGAACACGCTCGGCGAGTCGAAGTAGGGCAGGCAGAGCCACTCGACCGTGCCGTCGGAGGCGACCAGCGCGCAGGTGTGGCAGTCCGAGAGGAAGGCGTAGTCGGCGATCGCCGGGAACGCCGAGGACGCGACCTCGGCCAGGTCGCCGGTCTCGCTGCTGCTGGAGGTGGGAGAGGCGTCGGGCATCGTCTCGGCGGTCGCCGCGGGAGAACTTATCGCGTCGCGCGGCGATCACAGCCGCCTCGCCACCTGCTCGAGATCGTGCTCGCGACACAGCGCGCGCAGCCCGCTGCGAGCGCCCTGCGGGTTGTAGGGGAGCGCCTCGAGCGCGTACAGGCCGCGACGCAGGTCATCCAGGCGCGCCGACGGCCGCTCCAGGGCGAAACGAGCCAGCCAGCGCGTCGCCGCCCGATCGTAGGTCGGCTGGTCGGCGGCACCGATCAGCAGCAGGATCTCGAGCGCGTCGGCGAGGTCGATCCGCGGCAGCTCGGCCGCCGCGGCCCGCACCATCGCCAGGTTGCCGCGCTCGAGCGCACGCCGAAACCGGGCGTATGGGGAGCCGTCGCTCGTCATCGAACGTATGTTCGCACAGCTCCTAGACGGACATCGCAGAGGCAATGGAGGAACTTCCGGGTCCGCGAGCAGTTACAGTGGTCCGAGGGAAGACCGCGTGGAAGCCTCCAGCCTCCCAGCCCCAGCGTCGCTCGCACGGGTTTCGATATCCGCCCCGCTGCTGCGTCTGCGTTCCGACGAGCAACTCGTCGCGCTGTTCCGGGCCGGCTCGGAGGAGGCGTTCCGGATGATCCACGACCGCTACCGCCAGCGGCTGTTCGCCTACGCGCGCCAGATGCTCTCCGGCTCTCGGCAGGACGCCGAGGACGCCCTGCAGGACGTCTTCCTGCGCGCCTACCACGCGCTGCGCAGCGACGAGCGCCCGATCTCGCTGCGCGCGTGGCTCTACCGCGTGGCGCACAACCGTTGCATCGACCACATCCGACGCCCGGTGCCCGGACCGGCCGACATCTTCGACGTCTCGCGACGCCCGGTGCTCGATCCGATCGATGCCACCGAGCAGCGCGAGGACCTGCGCCGCCTGGTCGCCGACGTGCGCCGCCTGCCCGAGCAGCAACGCTCGGCGCTGCTCATGCGCGAGCTGCAGGGGATGAGCTACGACGAGCTCGCCGCCGCGCTCAACGTCACCGTCGCCGCCGTCAAGTCGCTGCTCGTGCGGGCGCGCATGGGCCTGGCCGACGCGGCCGTCGCACGCGACACCGCGTGCTTGACGATCCGTGAGGATCTCTCGCTCTCCTGCGACCGCGGCGTGCGGGCGAGCGGACTGGCTCGCCGACACCTGCGCGACTGCGCCGGCTGCCGCGACTACCGAGACGGGCTGCGCAGCCGCCAGCGCGCGCTCGCCGCGCTGGTCCCCGCCGGCCCGTTCGGCTCGCTCGGCCTCGTGGCCAAGGCGATCGGCTTCGGCGGCCCGTCGGCGGCCGCGGGCGGCGCCGCCACGAGCGCCGGCGGCGGTGCGGCCGCGCTCACCGCCGCGAAGGTCGCGGCCGTGATGTGCTGTGCCGCCGCGGTCACCGGCGGCGCGCTGAACCTGGCCAGCCACGCTCCCGCGCACCGCCACCACTCGGCCACCGCCGCACGCCGCATGACCACCGCCTCCACGCCGCCCGCCGCCGGCGGCGCCGCCTCGGTGACCTCGCCGGTCAGCGCGACTGAGTCGCCGGCGAGCGCCGGCGCGAGCACCTCGGCGTCGGTCGCCGCGCAGCGCAGCTCGAGCGCCTCCGCGAGCACCGCGCCGGGCGCCCTCAGCCAGCCGCGATCGCTGCTCGGCCAGTCCAGTCGCACCGATGCCGTGCGCCCGCACCGCACCGCGGACGTGAGCAACACGCCGTCGACCACGACCACCCCGGTCGTCACCACCACGGCTTCGACACCGACCAACCCGATCAGCTCGGTGCTCGCCTGGCTGACCGCCCTGCTGGAAGGCAAGAGCGCTCCGGCGACCACGACGGGCTCGACGAGCACGACCGGCCCGGGTGCGACGACGGGATCCAGCGAGACCACGGGGTACTCCTCGACCGGCACGAGCGGGTCGGACTCGACCGACTCGGGCACGAACACGACGGGCACGGGCGCGAACGGCACCTCGGCCGGAAGCGACAGCACCAAGACCGGCGCCAGCGGTGACTCCCAGTCGACCAAGTCCGGCTCGTCGGACAGCTCCCAGGCGACGAAGTCGAGCTCAGGGACCAGCTCGCTGCCGACGAAGTCGACCTCCGGAGAGAGCTCGACCTCGGGCTCGACGTCGACCGCCACCGGCGTCGCGTCGAGCACCAGCGCCTACTAGCGCGGCGCCCAGCGGGGGCGACGCTAGTGGTGCCTCCGGTAAATCCGGTCGTCGATTCGCGAGCGAAAATCGAGCACGGCCAGGACGCAGGGAGCCGGAATAGCAGCGCTATTTCGGCTCCCGAGGACGCCGCCAGGCGAAGATTTGCAGCCGCGAAGCGGGAGCGGATCTACAGGAGGTGCCACTAGACGGGCAGGTTGGTGGGGATCGTGACCGTGGGGCGCTCGACGCCCGCCGGCAGCCGGCCCTCGTGCTCGAGCTTGTCCAGGTGCGCGCCGAGCGTGATCGCCGCGGCCAGTCGCAGCGGCGGGGACACCTCCGCCCACGCCCGGTCGAGCATCTGATCGACGGTACGCGCGCCGTCGTCGAGCGCCCGCACGAGCAGGCGCTCGCGCTCGAGGCGATGCTCGATGTACTCCTCGAGCTTGGCGTGCGGTGAGAAGACGGGCGGTCCGTGGCCGGGGCAGATGACCTGCAGCGGCTCGGCGAGCAGTCGCCGCAGCGCGGCGAGGTAGCCCTGCAGGTCACCGGTGATGAACACGCTTCCCTCGCCGAGCACCGCGTCGCCGGTGAAGCACGCGCCGGGCATCACGAACGCGAGATGGTCGGGGACGTGGCCGGGCGTGGCCACGGCCCGCAGCGGCCCGAGGCGGTCGCCGTCCGCGAGCGTGATCTCCTCGCCGGCGGCCGCGGCAACCGGCGCCGAACGGCGAGCGCGCAGGGCGGGCACCGCCTCGGCGTGGTCGCCGTGGTGGTGGGTCAGCAGGATGCCGCCCAAGCCGCCGCGGGCGTCGATCTCCTCGACCAGGGCGTCCAGGTGGGCGGGATCGGGCGGTCCGGGGTCGATGACCCACGCCGGATCGCGAGCGAGAACCCAGGAGTTCGTTCCGGTCAGGGTGTAGATGCTGGGGTTCTCGGCGCGCACGCGCACGATGTCCAGCGCGGCCAGACGCTCGGCTTCCATCAGCCCGTCACCCGGATCGGCGCGAGCAGGCTGATGCGCAGCGGACCGGCGGGGAAGGCCGTGGCCTGGAAGGAGTAGGTCTCGTAGCGGCGCCCTTCGTAGATGACGGGACCGAAGGCGGGCGGGTTCGCCGGGCCGGGGCTCAGCGTCCCCAGCACCTGGGTGGCTCCCTCGCGCATGAGCACGTCCACCCCCACAAGCCGTTGCGCCAGCAGCAGGTAGCCGAGGTCGTCCTGTACCGAGAGCACGAAGGAGCCGATCGGCCGACCGCGCAGGTACAGCTCGCCGCTGTGGGGGGCGAGCACGTGCGGGCCGCCGACGTCGACGATGAGCCCCCGCGGACCGATCACCCGCAGGCGCACGATGTGCTGGTTGAGCACGTCGTCGATCGCGATCCGCAGCGCCCGCCGGTCGTGGTGCGCGAGCGCGCGCAGCAGCTGGCCGTCGTGCTCGACCCGCGCCATCTGCTCGGCCACCGCCCCGCCGAGCCCGTTCTCCTGGGCGTAGATGCGCAGGCCGGTGAACGCGAGCGCCTGGATCGCGGTCCGCGCCGGAGTGGCCGAGCACAGCGGGGCGAGGGAGGCGTAGGAGCGCAGCAGCCCGATCTGCACCGGCGCGCCGGAGTACAGACGACCGGTGAAGCTCACGGCCGCGAACGGGTGCCGATCGACGGTCACCACGCCGGAGGCCGGAAGCGGGCGGGACACCAGCGAGCGGCCGGCGATCGTCCGGGCACCGTCGCGCACCGACACGGCGCCGCCCGTGAGCCCGAGGACGGTCTCGACCAGACCGCTCGCGGTCTGGACCGAGACCATCATCAGCGCGCGCGGGCCGAGGTGGGCCTCGGTGGTCACCAACGCGTCGGCTGGGCCGACCGATATGAACGAGCGCCCGTTGCGCAGGATCGTCAGGCGGGCGAGGTGACGGTCGGCGAGCAGCGGCGCGACGGCGGCCTGCGCCTCGCGCGGGTTGCCGGTCCGGATCGCAGCCCGCAGCGTGGGCGACTGGCGCAGCAGGCGCACGGCGGTACGGGTCGTGTCGCTCGAGACCGCCTCGCCGTAGACGCGGCGCGCCACGCCACCCAACTCGTCGATTGCCACCGAGGAGCAGCGCGCAAGGCGGCTCGGGTCCGAGCTGCCACAGCCGGCGAGGGCACCGACGCAGGCAAGCGCAACGCAGGCGCCGGTCAGCGCCGAGCGTGCTCTTCGTCTCACGCGGCCGCTCGACGGCCGCTGCGAACAACGTCGGACATCGCGCGGGATCGTATTCGCGCGAGCCCGAACGGTGCCTCAGCCGAAGAAGACCTCGGCGGTCCGGTAGAGCGCTTCGTCGACGAGCTTCGGCTCGGCGAGCGCCTCGGCGATCGGCAGCTCGACGATCTTCCCGCCCTGCAGGGCGACCATCGTCCCCGTGCGGCCGGCGAGCACCGCATCCATCGCCGCAACGCCGAAGCGGGTGGCCAGAACCCGGTCGTACGCGGTCGGCGTGCCGCCGCGCTGGACGTGGCCGAGGATCGTCGCGCGCGCCTCGTATCCGGTGCGCTTCTCGATCTCACCTTCCAGCCACACCCCGATGCCGCCCAGGCGCGCGTGCCCGAAGGCATCCTCGCCCGAGCCCGCGGTGACCAGGCCGCCGTCGGCCGGCGTGGCTCCCTCGGCGACGACGACGATCGAGAAGGTGCGCCCGCGGCCGTGGCGGCGGCGCAGGCGCGCGCACATCTCGTCGATGTCGAACGGGCGCTCGGGGATCAGGATCGCGTCGGCCCCGCCGGCCATGCCCGCGTACAGCGCGATCCAGCCCGCGTGCCGTCCCATCACCTCCACGACGATCACCCGGTCGTGGGACTCGGCCGTCGTGTGCAGGCGGTCGATCGCGTCGGTGGCGATCTGCACCGCGGTGTGAAAGCCGAAGGTGACCTCGGTGCCGGCCAGGTCGTTGTCGACCGTCTTGGGCACGCCCACCACCGGAATGCCGGCCTGGGCCAGCTTGACCGCGACGCCGAGCGTGTCCTCCCCGCCGATCGGCACGAGCCCGTCGAGCTCGTGGGCCCGCATCGTGGTGCGGACGAGCGCGGCGCCGTCGTGGCCGTCCTTGAACGGGTTGGTACGCGAGGAGCCGAGGATCGTGCCCCCGCGCGGCAGCAGCCCGGAGGTCGTCTCGAGCGTCAGCGGCATCGAGTCGTTGGTGACCACCCCGCGCCAGCCGTGCCGGAAGCCGACGAACTCGTGACCGCCGTCGCTGGTGAGCCCGCGGCGCACCACGGCCCGGATGACCGCATTCAGGCCCGGACAGTCACCGCCGCCCGTAAGGACCCCGACGCGCACGCGGCGATTGATACCACGGCAGCGGACACGGTGCTCGCCACGCTAAAAGAGTGTGCCCATGGAGCTGCGCCATCTGCGCTATTTCGTCGCCGTCGCCGAGGAGCTGCACTTCCGGCGCGCCGCCGAGCGCCTGCACATCTCGCAGCCTCCGCTCAGCCAGCAGATCCGCGCGCTGGAGCAGGAGCTCGGCGTCGAGCTGCTGGCGCGCTCCCGCCGGCGCGTGGAGCTCACCCCCGCGGGGGCCACGCTGCTGGTGGAGGCACGCGCGATCCTGTCGGCCGTCGAGCACGCCGCCGAGCTGACCCGCAGTGTGGCCCGCGGCGAGGTCGGCCGGCTGTCGATCGGCTTCATGGGATCGGCGATGTACGGGGCGCTTCCGGACATCCTGGGGGTCTTCCGCGAGCGCAACCCGCGGGTGGACCTGCGCCTGCACGAGCTCTCGACCGCCCGCCAGCTGGAGGCGCTCAAGGACGGCCGCATCGACGTGGGCGTCATCCGCCCGCCGGTGCTCGAGCCCGACCTGGTCATCGAGGAGCTCTGGCACGAGTCGGTCGTGGTCGCGCTCCCGGTCGGCCACCGACTCGCTCGCCGCCGGCGACTGGTCCCGGACGATCTGCACGGCGAGCGTTTCGTGATGCTCGATCGCCGCGAGGCGCCGGGCCTGCACCACTCCCTGGCCCGCCTGATCACCGAGATCGGCCAGGCCCCGCTGATCCAGGAGGTCTCCGAGATCCAGACGGTCCTGGGCCTCGTCGCCGCGGGGATGGGCATCTCGCTGATCGGCGAGTCCGTGGGCGCGCGTGAACGGCGGGGCGTGGTGCATCGCCCGCTGTCCGGACGCCAGCCGACGATCGCCACCGCGCTGGCCTGGCGACCGGACGATGACTCGCCGGTGCTCGCGTCCTTCCTCGCCGAGGCCCGCGGTCGGCCCGAGGCGCCCTGAACGCCGAACTGCGCCGTTTAAACGGAACGAGCCCCCGCCGCGCTTTTTGACCTTCTGCGGTGGGGGCTCGATCCAGGAGAGAGGGTGAAATCAGAGTACGCCGACCCCAGTGGTTCGTCCAATATCTCTTCAGCCGGTCTCTGATAGCTGAGACATATCACTGGCCGAGGTCGAGGCGGGGCCGAAGCGCAGCGTGATCAGACCGCCGCCGCCGGGGGCGTTGGCGGCCGTCGCCGACCCTCCGCTGGCCTCGACGGCCTGGCGCACGATGGCCAGGCCGAGGCCGGAGCCGGGCAACCGGCGAGCCTGTTCGGCCCGGTAGAAGCGGTCGAAGACCTTGGGCAGGTCCTGCTCGGCAAAGCCGGGGCCGTGGTCGCGGACGGTGAGCGTGCCCTGCGCGAGGCGCAGCTCGACCAGCCCGTCCGCGGGGCTCCACTTGCGCGCGTTGTCGACGACGTTGAGCACCGCCCGCGCCACGCGCTCGGATGCGCCGAGCACGGTCGTCGGCTCCAGGTCGAGCTCGAAGCGCAGTTGCGGCGCGCGACGCTGGGTGCGCTCGACCGCCTCGCGCACGACGTGGTCGAGCTCGACCGGCTCGATGCCCTCACGCGGCGAGACCCCCCGAGCGAGCTCGAGCACGTCGGCCACGAGCTGGGTGAGGTCGTCCAGCTCGGCGAGGATCGCGTCGCGCAGCTCGCGCTGGTCGGCCTCGGGCAGGCGCTCGGACTCCAGGAAGATCTGGATGTTGCTGCGCAGCGCCGCCAGCGGGGTGCGCAGCTCGTGCGAGGCGTCGGCGACCAGGTGGCGCTGGGCCTGCAGCGACTGCTCGAGCACGGCGAGGGTGCGGTTGAAGCTCCCGGCGAGCCGCACGAGCTCGGCCGCGCCGGTCTCCTCCAGGCGCTCGGCCTGGTCGAGCGCGCCGGAGATCGTCTCGGTGCGCCGCGTGAAGCGCTCGATCGGCGCGAGCGCCGCGCGCCCAAGTAGCGCGCCGGTCAGGCCGGCGAGCAGGACGCCGGCCGCGGCGATGAGCAGATCGCTGACGACCAGGTGGTGCAGGACGCTGTCGACCTCGCTCAGCGACAGCGCGACCTGGACGGCGTAGCCGCCGGGGCGGTTGTCGGCCACGTAGACCCGAAAGCGGGTGCCGCGGGCGGTCACGTCGCTGAAGTAGGCGCCGGCGCGACCCTCGGCCACGGCGCGCACGCGGGCGTCGACCGGCAGCAGGGCGTGGCCGCCGGCCTGCGCCTGCACCTCCCCGGACGGATAGACGAACTGGAAGTAGCCCGACGAGCCGCCGACCGGACCCTCGGGCACCGTCGGCCCGCCCTCCCCCGGCTGCCCGCCGGCGAACAGTCCCGGCGGCAGGCCGCCGGTGGGACCCGGCGGGCCGCCCCCGAGTTGCCCCGGCGGTCCGCCCCCCCGGCCGCCGGCCTGGCGCGGCGCGCCGTGGTTGGCCATCAGGAACGACGCGGCGCGCTGAACGAGCTGCTGGTCGATGCTGCTGCGCAGATGCGAGCGCGTCGTCAGGTAGCCGGCGACGCCGAGGCCGATGGCCATCAGCACGGCGGCGAGGGCCGTGGCGGCGGTGATCCGCCGGCGCAGGCTCATCGGCTCAGGCGGTCGCGGGACCCGGCTCGCATTCGCTCGCCGCCGCTCAGGGCTCGCGCAGCACGTACCCCACGCCGTGGACGG
>DATAWZ010000167.1:0-20050 GCA_036266975.1 Solirubrobacteraceae bacterium | reverse complement strand
TCGGGGTGCCCGAGACTCTCGCGTCTCACTGATATCCGGGCTCAACGGCACCAAGCAGAGCCGACGTCGACCGGGCGGCCGACAGCATTTTCATCGGTTCCGGGCGGGCCCCGCAAGGGGCGCATGAATCACTGATATGGCGTGATTTGTCAAGGGACGTGTTTGATCGCGGCCCTCTGGTGGGGGTCGTGTGGGGTGGTCGGTGCGGCGGGGCGCCGGGCTCGGCTTCGGCGTGGCCAGTCTGAAATGCGGGGGTTGGCTACCCCAAGGCATCGTTTCGCTGCCGGCGTGCGCGCTCTAGGAACGGGCGCGGCCCCGGAGGGTTGCCCATAGCCGCATCGCGCGTGCCGGCCGCCTTGGCCCGGCGCCCCGGCCCACCGACCGGGAGAGAGGTTGTTGATCTTGGGCTATTCGGCGGTCGCGGCCGCCCACAGGAAGCAAGACAGTTCGCGCGCGATCGCGACGGCGATCACGTTGCCGGGCTTGCTGCGTGCTCGCATCCGCCTGTGCACGTGGTGAAGACGCTGCTGCGCTCGGTTTGAGATCTGCAAGGCGTGGTCGGGCTGATCCTGTTGGCGGTTGCGCAATGTCGCGCCGATCCGGGGCGGGCGGTTGTCGTGCCAGGCCGCCTCGACCAGCAGGCGGCGCGCGAGCTTGGAACCGGTTTTGGTGATCGCTCCTTGATGGGAGCTCTCGCCGGACCGGCTGAGCGAGGGGTCAGCCCCAGCCAGGACCCCTCAGGTCGGCGTAGGCGAGCTCGCTGGCCGGGTGCTCGAACTGCTGGACGGCCAGCCAACGGCGATGCTCGATCGTCCACGTCGATGGCTTGGGGTAGACCCGGCCATGACGCAAGAGCATCTTGGAGACCCGGTGGCGGGCGTTCACCAGATCCCGCCGGGCGCCGTCATGCGCTCGGGTCAGCTCCCGGGCCGCCTCCACCTGCGCCGGCGGGACAACGACCTCGGTCAGCTGCCCGGCCAGCGGCAACCGGGCCAGCAGCTCGGCGTCCTTGCGATCGGTCTTGACCCGATCCGCCGGGCCCCTGGGGGTCTTCCCCGGCGCCACCACCCGCATATCGATCCCGGCCGCGACCGCCGCGCGGTAGAGCCCGAACCCCGTCGGCCCAGCCTCATAACACGCCCTGACCGGGCCCGGCAGCGAATTCAGCCACGCGATCGGCGCCTGAACCCCGCCCCGAACCGGATTCGCAGCAGCTCCCCGGTCCGGACATGCACCGCGGCACCATGAATCGATCGGGCATGGACATCAAACCCAGCAACTGTCATCGTCTCGAACAAGGCCGGACCTCCTCAGACACACATGGGGTCAGCCGGAGCCACTCTCCAGCCAGACAAACCCCCGCGAGGAGCGTCCGGCCCTTACACCCCGCCGGTCAAGCTCAGCAACCGAGCGACCACCGCCATAGTGTCTAGTGGTGCCTCCTGTAAATCCGGTCGTCGATTCGCGAGCGAAAATCGAGCATGGCCAGGACGCAGGGAGCCGCCAGGCGAAGATTTGCAGCCGCGAAGCGGGAGCGGATTTGCAGGCGGTGCCACGAGGGCGGACAGCTGCGGCGGTCTGGAGCTCGGCCTCCGCGCAATCCGGAGCGCAACTGCTGCCCAAGCAGCGGCTCTCAGGGCAGGAAGGCGTTGGTTCCGAAGCGGCTCGGCACGATCGGGGCCTTGATGAGGTGGTGGGCGTAGAGCCAGCTCGAGAGCGCGCGCAGCGCCGCCGGGTGCAGCTCGCCCACCGCGCCGCCCTCGGCGAACAGCGGCAGGTAGTCGCGTAGCGAGGCCGCGGCCAGCCGGCGCTCGATCGTCGGGTTCTGGCGCAGGAGCTGATCGAGCGCCGCTCCCGGGTCCCGCAGCGTCTGCTCGTAGCCCTGGACGGTCGCGGCCACGAACGCGCGCACGAGCGTGGGGTCGCGGGCGATCTCGCGGCGTGTGGTGAAGACGATCAGCCCCGGGTACGCCGGCCCGCCGTTCTGCTCCAGGCGGAAGTCCTGCACCGGGTCGCCGGCGAGCGCGACCTGCACGCCGTCGTCGGCCCAGTAGCCGGTGAACGCGTCGATCTTGCCCGCCTCCAGGTAAGTGGTGCCGTCAAAGCCGATCGTCACGACGTGGACCTTGGCCGGGTTGCCGCCCGCGTGGGCGACCTCGGTGTCGAGCACGGCGAGGTCCGAGGGCACGCCGGTAATCCCGACCGTGCGGCCCTGCAGAGCGGCCGCCGAGCGCAGATGCTCATGGGCCAGCGCGATCACCGCGCCCAGCGGGCGCTGGACGATCGCCATGACCGCCACGGCGTCCTGGCCGGAGGCGATCTGCTGGGCGACGTCGATGCCGTCGGCGATGCCGAAGTCGGCCTTGCCCGCGTCGATCAGGCGCAGCGTGTCCGAGGTCGAGGACGGCGGGATTACCCGCAGGTCGATCCCCCGTCGGCGATATAGGCCGGTGCCGAGCGCGTCGTAGATGCCGACGTGGACCGCGTTGGGCACGAAGTCGAGGATCAGCGTCGCGCGGCGCAGCCCACGGCTACTGGCGCCGCTTCCGCAGCCGCTCACGGCGAGGGCGATCGAAGCCGCGGCGAGCAGGGCGAGCACAGGCCGACGCATTCGCGCGGGACTATACGAGGGCGCCCCTTGCCTGCCCGGGCACGTCGGCGCCCTTACGTCAGGTATGCTGCCGTACGCTTACCGGGGGGCGCGAGGGTGGCCGCCGGGGTTTCTCGTCCGCAGGGACGACCACACGCATAGATTGGGGGCATCAATGTCATCGAAGGTTCTGAGCCGTTCTGCGCTCGCGCTGGTCATGGCCGGCACGCTCGCCGCGGCCGGGTGCGGCAGCAGCTCGCACTCCAACACGAACACCAGCTCGTCCAACGCCAAGGCTCCGAGTTCGTCGAGTTCGGCCAGCAACACGCCGGCCTCGAGCAGCAATACGCCGGCCGCGAGTAGCAACGGCCTGTCCTCGAGCGTCACCAGCCAGACGAACGCCGCCAAGAGCGAGGCCCAGAAGGCCGCTGCGGAGGCCAAGTCCGGCAATTACAGCGCCGCTGAGAACACGGCCAAGCAGGCCGAGCAGAGCGCGCTGAACGCGGGCAAGGCCGCGACGGCCCAGGGCATCGCCCAGGCCAAGAAGGCCGCCGGCGGCAACGCCGCCGCGGAGGCGGAGATCAACAGCGCTGCCTCACAGGCCAACTCGGCGATCTCGCAGGCCCAGAAGCAGGTCAGCACCTCGCCGTAGGCCCGCTGAGGTGCTTCCGGGGCGGGGGACGGCGCCGGCCGTCCCGCGCCCCGGCGTCGTTTCAGCCGGCGGCGCGCAGTGCGCGGCCGGCGCTCAGCCAGGTTTCGGCCTGGGCCCGGGCGGCCGCCAGCGGCGTACACTTGCGCCGGTCGGCCTCGCGCAGCACCCGTGCGAGCACATGCTGCAGCTCGGCCACCCGGCGGATGGCGAGCGAGGGGTCGTATCCGTTGAGCTCGCCGGAGACGTTGATCAGCCCACCGGCGTTGACAATGAAGTCCGGCGCGTAGAGGATCTCCCGCTCCTGCAGCCGCTCGGCGAGAGACTGGTCGACGAGCTGGTTGTTGGCGGCGCCGCAGATCGCCCGGCAACGCAGCCGCTCCACCAGCCGCTCGTGGATGACGCCGCCCATCGCGCACGGCGCGAGCACGTCCAGCGGCGTGGTCAGCGCCTGCTCGGGCTCCATCCAGTCGGCGCCCAGCTCGCGGGCGAGCCGCTTACGGGCGGGGTCGACATCACTGAGCACCAGCGAGGCGTGCACGCGAGCCAGGCGGCGGGCCAGGTGCGACCCGACGCTGCCGCAGCCGACGATCGCGATCCGCCGCGCGGTCAGCTCGGGCGAGGCGAACAGGTGCTGGCAGACCGCCCGCATCGAGGCCTCCACGCCGGCGGCGGTGTAGTCGCCGGGGTCGCCGCTGCCGCCCGCCTCCCGGGGGCGGCCCACGACGTGCTTGGTGAAGCGCGCCACGACCGCCATGTCGGCGCTGTTCGTGCCGACATCCTCGGCGGTGATGTAGCGCCCACCGAGCGAGTCAATCGTCTCGGCGAAGTCGCGCAGCAGCTCGTGGCGGATCCGGTCCGACGGGCTCAGGTTTGGCGGCAGGCAGATGACGCCCTTGCCGCCGCCGAGCGGCAGGCCGGCGGCCGCTGCCTTCATCGTCATCGCGCGACTCAGACGCAGGGCGTCGTCGATGCCCTCGTCCACGGTCGGGTAGGACCACATGCGACAGCCGCCGAGCGCCGGGCCGAGCACGGTGCAGTGCACGGCGATCGCGCAGTAGACCCCGCTGCGCTGGCCGCGGCGCACGATCAGCTCCTCGTGCTCGAGCGGCTCGCGCGGACGGGCGGGCAGTGCCTCGCCGGGGTAATCGATGATCAGCGCCATGACGGCACCTCCTTGTGCTCGAGCTCGCCGCGCAGGGCGGCCAGGAAGCGCGCGGCGGTGACGCCGTCCAGCGCGCGGTGGTCGAAGGACAAACACAGGTTGACCATCGGACGGATCGCGATCGCGTCATCCACTACGACGGGGCGGCGGACGACCGCCTCGAGGTCGAGGATGGCCACCTGGGGCTGGTTGATGATCGGGGTCGCGGCGATCGTGCCGTAGCGACCGGGGTTGGTGATCGTGAAGGTCCCGCCGTGCAGCTCGTCCGGGCGCAGCTCGCCCGCACGGGCGCGCACCGCGAGCTCGTCGATGCGCGCGGCCAGGCCCCGGATCGAGAGCTCCTGCGCGCGCTCGATGACCGGCACGACCAGGCCCTCGCCGCCGTCCGGGCCGAGCGCGACGGCGATGCCCAGATTCACATGCTCGTGGCGGATCAGGCGCTCGCCCTCGAGCGTCGCGTTGAGCGCCGGGACGGCGGCCAGCGCGCGCACGGTGGCCGCGGCGACGATCGGCAGCGGGCTCACGCCCAGTTCCTCGCGCAGCGCCTGCGAGCGCGAGAAGTCGACCTCGATGACCGTCGTCACGTGGGCGGCGGTGCGCTGCGAGCGCAGCATGTGCTCGGCGATCGAGGCCCGCATCGGCGAGAGGCGCTCGCCCGGCGCCGACGTGTCCTGTTCGCGATAGGGGCTCTCGGTGTGCATCGGCGCCGCTTCGGCGAGGCGCGCGAGGATGTCCCTGCGCCGCACGCGGCCCTCGCTGCCGGTGCCGTCGACCGTGTCGGGGTCGATCCCGCTCGCCGCCGCGAGCTTGCGCACGACCGGGGAGTGCCAGCGCTCGCGCTCCGCGACGGCCTCGATGCGGGCGAGCACGGCGCCGACCGGGACGGTCTCGCCCTCGGAGACGAGCACCTCGCCGAGCACGCCGCCGGCCGGCGCCGGCAGCTCGCTGTCGACCTTGTCGCAGGAGATCTCGGCGATCACCTCGTCGGCCGCGACCGTCTCGCCCGGGTGCCGGTGCCAGGCGATCACCGTGGCCTCGGCGACCGAGACGCCCAGCTGGGGCATGACGACGTCGATATTCGAAGGTGGCGCAGCCGGCCGGCGGGCCGGCGAGCCGGAACCTTCGCCCTCGATATCCGAAGGTGGCGCAGCCGGCCGGCGGGCCGGCGAGCCGGAACCTTCGCTCCTAATACTGAAGGAGCTCACGGCACACCTCCCTGATGTCGTCGACCTGGGGCAGCAGCGCGCGCTCGAGCGGCGGCGAGAAGGCGATCGGCACGTCGGGCGTCGCCACCCGGCGAACCGGCCCGTCGAGGTCCTCGAAGCAGTGCTCGGCGATCAGCGCGGCGACCTGGGCGCCGGCCGCGCAGGTCTGGTTGGCCTCGTCGACGATCACCACCTTGGCGCAGCGGCGGACCGAGGCGCAGATCGCCTCCAGGTCGAGCGGCACGAGCGAGCGCAGGTCGAGGACCTCGACGCCGCCCAGGTCCTCGGTCGCCTCCAGCGCAGCGTGGACCATCGCGCCGTAGGCGATCACGACCAGCTCGCTGCCGGGCCGGGCGATGCGCGCCCGCATCGGGGTCGTGTACGCCTCGGCGGGGACCTCGCCCTTGATCCGGCGGTAGAGGTGCTTGTGCTCGAGCAGGCACACCGGGTTGGGGTCGGCGATCGCCGCCAGCAGCATGCCCTTGGCGTCCTCGGCCGTGCTCGGGGCGAGCACCTTGATCCCGGGGGCGTGCATGAACCACGCCTCCGGGCACTGGGAGTGGAACGGCCCGCCGGAGAAACCCCCGCCCGAGGGCAGGCGCACGACGATCGGCACGGCCAGCCCCTGGCGGTAGTGCATCTTGCCGGCGACGTTGACGAGCTGGTCGAAGCCGCAGGAGATGAAGTCGGCGAACTGCATCTCGCACACCGGGCGCATGCCGACCACCGCCGCGCCGATCGCGCTGCCGACGATGCCCGACTCGGCCAGCGGCGTGTCGATCACCCGCTCGGCGCCGAACTCGTCGATCAGCCCGTCGGTGGCCTTGAACGCGCCGCCAAAGCGCCCGATGTCCTCCCCCATCAGCAGCACCCGGTCATCCTCGCGCAGCGCGCAGCGCAGCGCGTCGGTGATCGCCTGAAGGTAGGTGAGCTCAGGCATGGCCGCTCCAGCGCATCGGGGCCACCGGATCGCCGAGCGGCACGGCCTCGCCCTCGCAGAACACGCCGCGGGTGGCGTCGGCCGGGTCGGGCATGGGCATCGCCAACGCCTCCTCGGTCGCGCGCTGCACGATCTGCTGCACCGAGGCGCGCAGGGCGGCGACGTCGACGCCGAGCTCGGCCACCCGCCCGGCCTGCAGCTCGATCGGGTCGCGCTCGCGCCACTGGTCGAGCAGCTCGGGCGGCACGTAGCGCATGTCGTCGTGGGCGGCGTGCCCGTGCATGCGCATCGTGTTGGCCTCGATCAGCGTCGGTCCCTCGCCGGCCAGCGCGCGCTCGCGCGCGTGGTGCACGGCGGTGAACACCGCCTCCACGTCGTTGCCGTCCACGCGCACCCCCGGGAACCCGTAGGAGCGGGCCCGCTCGACCGGGTCGATCGCGAACTGCTGGGCGGTCGGCGTCGAGTACGCGTACTGGTTGTTCTCGAGCACGAACACCACCGGCAGGCGCTGCACGCCGGCCCAGTTCATCGCCTCGTGCCAGTCCCCGCGCGAGGTCGACCCGTCGCCGAACCAGGTCAGCGCGCAGCGCCTCTCGCCCCGGCAGCGAAAGGCCATCGCCATCCCCACGGCGACGAGCATCATGTCCGGGAGCATCGAGACCATCCCCACGCAGCCGGTCGCCGGGTCGCCGAAGTGCACGTTGCCGTCGCGGCCGGCGGTCACCCCGCCGGCGCGGCCCATGTACTGGCCGAGGATGCGCGCCGGGTCAACGCCGCGGACCAGGTGAGCCGCCAGGTCCCGGTGCAGGACGCACAGGCGGTCCTGCGCGGCCATCGCGAACGCCGCCCCGGCCGAGATCGCCTCCTGCCCGTAGCCGTCGTAGAAGGAGCCGGGCACGCGGCCCTGGCGGTAGAGGATCATCGCGCGCTGCTCCAGCGCGCGCATGAGCAGCATCGCGCGCAGCAGCGCGGTGCGGTCATCGCGATCGAGCAGCCGATCGCTCGGCGCCGCCTTCAGGCGGTACACGACGCCCTCCGGGCGGATCGTCGCCGCGGGGGCGGTCATTCCAGTCGCCATGGGGTCCTTTCCCTCCTGCTCAGACGGGATCGCCGCTGAGCCACTTCGGGCGCCGGTCGGGATCTCCGGACGGCGCCTCGATGACGAGTTATTTCATCGGCCGATCATCGGGCCTCGTAACAGATGTTACCCAGTACTCAACGGATTGCGGAGGGGCTAGGGTGTCTCTCCACATGCCTGCCACGAACCCGCCGCGCTTCGATCTTCAATCCCATTCAACGTGCTCGGACGGGGCGCTGCCGCCCGCCGGGGTCGTCGCGGCCGCCGCCGCGGCCGGCGTGCAGGCACTCGCGCTCAGCGACCACGACAGCGTCGAGGGCGTGGCCGAGGCGATCGCCGCCGGGCGCGAGCACGGCGTGCGGATCGTGCGCGCGGTCGAGATCTCCGCCATCCACCGCGGCGAGCTCGATCTGCACATCCTCGGCTACGGCATCGACCACGAGCATCCGGCGCTCGCCGAGGCGCTCGAGGCCTACCGGCGCGACCGCGACCTGCGCGCGCACCGGATGGGGCAGGCGCTGATCGAGCTCGGGTTCACCGTCGACCTGTCGTTCATCGATGAGCGCCAGGCCGCCGGGCAGACGGTGGGCCGCCCGCACCTGGCCGAGGCCGTCGTCGGCGAGCCGGCCAACGCCGAGCGACTCGCCGCCGAGGGCATCGACGGAATCTCGCCGATGATCGCCAGCTACCTGATCGAGGGCAAGCCGGCCTTCCGCATGCGCGAGATCCCGACCGTCTCGCAGGCCGTCGAGCTCATCCACCGGGTCGGCGGCGTGGCCGTGTGGGCGCACCCGTTCTGGGACATCAAGGACGCCGAAGACGTCGGCGAGACGATCGGCGTCTTCCGCGACTGGGGCATCGACGGCGTCGAGGCCTTCTACGTCACCCACGATCGCGAGCAGACGCTGTTCGCCGCCGAGCAGGCCCGCTCGCGGGGCATGCTCACCACCGGGTCCTCGGACTTCCACGGGCCCGAGCACAAGCTGTTCAGCCGCTTTTGCGCCTTCGAGCTGCACGGGCTGACGCCCGAGCTCGGGCCGATCCTCGACTGAGGCGAAAAAGCGCACGCCACGAGCACGCGGTTGCGAGACAATGGGGGTCACGATGTCGCGACTGCCCTGGATCACCGCCGGATCGCGCACCACGGCGCGGGCCCGGGTGACCCTGCGCGCGCCGTCCCCCGCCGACCGCGACGAGTTCCTCGCGCTGATGCGCGAGAGCCGCACGATGCACCTGCCGTGGGCGGTGCCGCCCACCACCGACGCCGACTACGACGCCCTGCTCGAGCGCGCCTCCCGCGCCGACACCGAGGCGCACCTGATCTGCCGCTCGCCCGACGGCGTGATCGTCGGGTTCGCCAACCTCAACCACATCGTCCGCGGCGGGCTGCAGAGCGCCTACCTCGGCTACGCGGTCGGCGCCCCGCACGCCGCGCAGGGCTACATGACCGAGGGCCTCGAGCTCGTGCTCGCGCGTGCATTCGACGAGCTCGGCCTGCACCGGGTGGAGGCCAACATCCAGCCCGGCAACGGCCGCTCACTGGCGCTGGCCGAGCGCTGCGGCTTCCGCCGCGAGGGCTACTCGCCGCGCTACCTGCGCATCAACGGGGCCTGGCGCGACCACGAGCGCTGGGCGCTGCTCGCCGAGGACTGGCGGCTGCACCTCAAGTCGCGCTGAGCTCGCGGCGCAGGCGCAGCGCGAGCGCGTCGAGCGCGAGGTCCTCGCCGACGAACACCGGCAACCGCCGGCGCGTGTCCTCGACGAGCTCGAGGCCCCGGCGCAGCGCGGCGGGATCGCGGCCGGCGATGTCGCGCTCGAGCTGCTCGCGGCGGTCGACGGCGTGGATGACCTCGCCGGCGCCCATGGCCAGGCAGGCGGCGTCGCGCAGCCACAGGCCGGCCAGGCGCAGCCCCTCGTCGAGCGCCGCCGTACGCGCGCGGCGCTCAGCCCGCTGGGCGCGCTCGGCCGCCTCGCGCTCGGCGCGCCGGCGCTCGCGGCTGGGCAGCAGCTCGAGCTCGGCGGCGGCGCGCTCCTGCTCGGACTCGCGCGCCCGCGCGCCCGCCGCGCGGGCCTGGTCGAGCAGCGGCTGGCAGTGCCCCTCGCGCACGAGCCCCTCGGCGCTGGCGCGCAGCTCGCGCCCCGGCTCGGCGGCAAGCGCCCGCGCGCGGTGGGCGTCGCCCAGCGACAGTCGCGCCGCCGCCTCGGCGTGCTCGGGCGCGACCCCCTCGGCGAGCAGCCGCTCGGCGATCCGCGCCGGCGGCGGCGGATCGAAGCGCACACGCTGACAGCGCGAGGCGATCGTCGCCAGCAGATCCTCCGGCCGATCGGCGATCAGGATCAGGTGCGCGAACGCGGGCGGCTCCTCGAGCGTCTTGAGCAGGCGGTTGGCGGCCTGGTCGTTCATCGTCTCGGCGCGCTCGAGCACCCACACCCGCCGCCGGGCCTCGAAGGGGGTCAGCGCCGCGGCCGCCACCACCGCCTGATCGACGTCGGCGACGAGCATCTCGGCGGCGCCGCTCGGCGAGACCCACACGAGGTCGGGGTGGACGCCGCGCTGCACGCGCTCGGCGGCCGCCTCGGGGTCATCGGCGCCGTCGGCGAGCAGCGCGGCGGCGAAGGCGCGCGCGACCTCGCGCTTGCCCGCGCCCGCCGGACCGGCGAACAGGTAGGCGTGCGAGGCCTGACCGGGCGGCAGCGCCGGCGTCAGGACCGCGCGGGCGTGCGGATGGTCCTCCAGGCGCGGAAGCATCCTCTGACCCTATCCAGGGGGGCGGCGCCCGGCGCCTTCGCCCCCGCGGTCTCGATAGCGTCCCGGCGATGCGTGGGCGGCTGGTGAGCATCGAGGGGGTGGATGGCGCGGGCAAGAGCACGCTCGCGCGCACGCTCGCCGAGCGACTGGCGGCCGACGGCGCGCCGGTGGAGCTGCTGCGCGAGCCGGGCGGCGTCGAGGTCGCCGAGCGGCTGCGCGCGCTGGTCACCGACCCGCAGCTCGAGGTCGACGCGCGCGCCGAGGCGCTGATCTACGCGGCCGCCCGGGCCCAGCTCGTGCACGAGCGGCTGCGGCCGCTGCTCGAGCAGGGCCGCTTCGTGCTGATCGACCGGTTCGTGGACTCCTCGCTCGCCTACCAGGGCGCCGGCCGCGGGCTGGGCGTCGACGCCGTGGCCGAGATCAACCGGTTCGCCAGCGGGGGGCTCACGCCCGACCTGACGCTGCTGCTGCGCGTGCCGCCGGAGCTCGGCCGCGAGCGCCTCGGCGGGCGCGAGGCGCAGCGCGACCGACTGGAGCGTGAGGGCGCTGACTTTTTTTCCGCCGTGTGCAGGGCGTACGATGTGCTCGCCGAGACCGATTCGGCGCGCTTCCGGGTGATCGACGCGCGGGCCGCACCGGAGGTGGTTCTCGAGGCCGCGCTTGAGGCCGTGCGGAGCCTGCTGCATAGAGGGATGTGACCGCTTGACCACCACGACCGGACTGAGCTTCGAGGTCGAGCGCTTCGAGTTCGTCCATGCCGCGCCGGGCACGGTGCTGCTCCGATTGTCAGGCCGCTGGCGTTCGGCGCAACGCGAGCGACTCTCTCCCCCGCTGCTGCACGTCGATGACGGACGACGCACGCACCGGCTGGCCGCGCTCCCCGGACCCGAGGTGGCGGCGCCGCCGGCCGGGCCGCACGCACCGCGCTGGCGGGCGGCCTACTCCGCGCCGGCCGCCCTGGTCGAGGGCGGCCGCGTGGCCTTCGCGCTGGACGCCGGGCGCGGGTCGCTGATCGACCTTCCCCGTCCCGTCGAGAGCGGGCTGAGCGCGCGCGAGTCCGCCGGCGCCGCGGGCGCCGACGCGGCCGCCGAGCTCGACCAGGAGCGCAAGCGCCGCGAACGGGCCGAGCGCTCGGCCGATGAGCGCCGCCAGGCCGTGCAGCGCCTGGAGAGCGCGCTCGCCGCCGAGCGCGCGGCGCGCGACGAGGCCGAGCGGCGAGCGACCGAGGCCGAGAGCGCGTGGACGCGGACCGAGACCGAGCGCGCGGAGGGCAGCGAGCGCATGTCCACTCGCATCCGCGACCTCGAGTACCGCGCCAGCGAGGCCCAGGCGGCGCGCGCGCGGGCCGAGGCGCTGCTGCGCGAGGCCGAACTCCAGGCTCGCGCCGCGCACGAGCGACTGGCCCGGCTGCAGAGCGGCGAGCAGGAGGTCCAGGCCGACATCGAGCGCTCGCGCGCCGAGCTCGCGGGCCAGCGTCAGCGGATCGAGGAGGCGCTCGTCGAGCGCCAGCGGGCGCGCGCGGAGGCCGTCTCCGAGCGCCAGCGCCGCGAGGAGCTCCAGGCCGAGCTGCGGCGCGCCGAGCAGGACGCCGCCCGCGCCCGCGAGCAGGCCGAGCGCACGCTGCTCGCCGAGCGCGAGCAGCTCACGCAGACCCAGGCCGAGCGCGAGCGGCTGACCGCCGCGCTGCAGCTCGAGCTCGAGCGGGCCGACCGCGCCGGCGAGCTGGAGGGGCACACCCGCCAGCGCGTCGCCGAGCTCGAGGCGGCCCTGCAGAGCGCGATCGCCCAGGTCAAGGAGAACGAGCGCGATCGCACGGGCACCGAGGCGAGCGCCCGCGCCGAGCGCGAGCGGCTGCTCGCCGCTCTGGAGGCGGCGCAGGTCGAGCAGCGCCAGGCCCAGGAGGCGCTGGCCCTCGAGCGCGAGACCGCCCGGCAGCGGCTCGAGCAGGCCCAGAACGAGGCCGAGGGCCTGCTGCGCGCCGAGCGCGATCGCTCCAAGGAGGCGCTCAAGAACCTGCGCGACCAGGTCGCGCAGGCCGCCGTGCACCAAGAGCACGCGACCGAGGAGCAGGGCGTAGTCGCCGACCGGCTCGTGCAGGGCGCGATCGCCAGCGCGCGCGCCGAGGCCGACCACCAGCTGGCCGAGCTGCGCGCCGAGCTTCAGTCCGAAATGGCGGCGACCCAGGCGCGGGCCGAGCAGCGGATCGTCGAGGCCCAGCGCCAGGCGCAGTCGGCGCTGGAGGCCCGCCAGGTCGCGGAGGCGCGCGCCTCGGTGGCACAGCGCGCCCACGATGACGTCGAGCGGATGCGCGCCGAGCGCGACGATGCGCTCAGCGACCTGGGATCGGCCGTCGACGCCGGGCGGCTGGCCCGCGAGCAGGTCCAGTCGCTGCGCGGGGAGCTCGCCCAGGCCACCGCGCGAGCGGCCCGTGCGCAGGAGCGCGAGCAGCGCTTGGGCGAGCTGCAGCAGGCGCTCGACGAAGAGCAGCGCCGGCGCGCCGCGCTCGAGCAGGCAGGCGCCCGCGTGGCCGAGCTCGAACACGCCGTAGAGGAGGCGCGCGCCGCCCAGGGGGCCGCCGAGCGCGCGAGCCACGCGGCCGGAGTCGAGCTCGCCGAGCTGCGCGTCGTGCACGCCGGCACCGCGGCGGACCGGCTGGAGATTGAGCGGACCCACGCCGAGCTCGCCCAGGCCCACGGCGAGCTGCGCACGCGCCTGAAGGCCCAGGAGGCCGCCGCGGCCCAGCTCAAGGAGCGCCTGCAGGCGCTGCAGACCGAACACGAGCAGACCCAGACGGCCCACGACGCACAGGTCACCGAGCTCCAGTCCCAGATCACCCAGGGCGAGCGGCTGGTCAAGGAGCTCAGCGACCGGGCCCGGACCGCCGAGATCCATGCCGAGCGGGCCGCCAAGCACGCCGAGCAGGTCGACCGCGCGCTCGAGGAGGCACGAACCGAGCAGCTGACGCTCCGTACCCGCAGCGCCGAGCTCGCCCAGCGAGCGACGGCGCTCGACGGCAAGGCAGCCGAGGCGGTCAGTCGGGCGAGCGGCCTGGAAACGCGCATCGCCGAGGCCCGGGAGCGCGCGGCGGCGGCCGAGCGCGAGGCCCAGGAGGCCGAGGCCCGCGTCCAGGAGGCGCAGGCCGAGCAGCAGCGCTCGGAGCGCCGCGCTCGCGAGGCCGCGGCGACGAGCGGGGAGGCCGAGAAGCTGCGCGCGCTGGCGCAGGCGGAGCAGACACGCCTGCAGGGCGAGCTCGAAGGAGCGCTCGCCGCCGGCGAGGAGCGCCGCGCCGCGCTGGCCGAGGCGCTCGCCGGGCTGCAGGAGCGCGACCAGCGGATCGAGCGACTGCAGACCGCGGTCGGCAAGAGCGCCGAGCACGCCGAGTCGCTGCAGACGGCGATCGCGGAGCGTGACGCGAAGGCCGCCGCGGTCCAGGCCACGATCGGCGAGCACGACCGCCAGCTCGAGGAGCTGCGGGCGGCGACCGCCGAGCGCGACGGGCGCGCGCGGGAGATGCAGGAGGCGATGCGCCGCCGCGAGGCCCAGGTCGTCCAGCTCCAGGGCGTGATCGCCGAGCGCAACGAGCAGTCGGTCGAGCTGCGATCGGCGATCGGCGAGCGCGACCAGCGCACCGGCGAGCTGCAGGCGGCGGTCGCCGAGAACACCAAGCACATCCAGGGGCTGAAGGCCACGCTCGCCGAGCGCGACGAGCGGGTCGCCGAGCTGGGAGCGACGGTCGAGGCCGGCGAGCAGAAGGCGAGCGACCTGCAGGCCGCGCGGGCCGACACCGAAGGCCGCGAGAAGGCGCTGCAGGCCACGCTGGCCGAGCGCGACGCCGAGGCCGCGGCGGCGGCGGCGCGCCTGAGCGAGCTGACCGCGCAGCTGGCCGAGGGTGAGCAGGCGCTCAGGGCCGCCGCCGAGGACCGCGGCGAGGTCGAGCAGGCGCTCGTCCGCGCCCAGGAAGAGCGTGAGGAGCTGGGGGCGGCGCTGGCACGCGCCCAGAGCGATCAGCAGACCTCCTCCTCACGCGCCGAGGCCGCTACCGAGGAGAAGACCAAGCTCGAGACCCGGATGCGCGAGCTGCGCCAGGCCTACGACGTCGCGGTCGAGCGCGACCGCGAGCTTCGGCGCGCAGCCGAGCAGAGCCGCGAGCGTCAGGTCGCGCTGCAGGCCCGGGCCGAGAGGGCCCAGGCGGCGCTTGCCGCCGGAGAGCAGGCCCGCGAGCAGCTGCGCACCGCGCTCGAGCAGGCCCAAGGCGAGCACCAGCGCGCCGCGCAGCGTCTGGAGGAGCTCTCCGGCGAGCTCGAGCGCGTGCGCGCCGAGCGCGCCAGCAGCGTCGAGTCGCTCGAGGCCGAGCAGCGCCAGGCCGAGGCGACGCTCGACGAGCTCAGCGAGCGGGCCACCACGGCCGAGGCGGCACGGGACGAGCTGCGGGCGCAGCTCGAGGAGCTGCAGGACACGCGCGGAACGCTGACCACGCGCCTGCGCGAGACCGAGAAGGCCCGCAGCGAGCTCGACGCGCAGGTGCACGAGAGCCACTCCGCGCGCGACGCGCTCGCGGCCGAGCTACGCGCCGCCGACCTGGAGCGCAGGGCGCTCCAGCAGCGGCTGATCGCCATCGAACGCGAGCGCACCGAGCAGCAGAACCGGCTCGAGGGCGTCACCGGTACGCGCACCGAGCTCGAGCAGCGCCTCGCTGACACCGAGCACACGCGCGACACCCTGCAGGCGCAGCTGCGCGACGCGCGCGCCGAGCACGAGTCGCTGCGCGCCCAGCTCGAGCGGCTCGCCGACGAGCACCAGGCTCAGCGCCAGCAGGCCGAGACGGCGCTGCGCTCGGCCGAGGCCCGCCGTCAGGAGGCGGCCAGCACACGCGACGCGCTCAAGGCCGAGCTGGAGAAGGTCGGCGCCGAGCACGACGCCCGCCTGCAGGACACGGTCGCCTGGCGCCGCCTGCTCGAGACGCGCCTGAGCGAGGCCGAGAAGGCCCGCGAGACTCTGCAGCAGCAGATCGACCAGAGCAACGGCGAGCGCGAGGCGGCGACGGCGGAGCTCACGGGCCGCCTGGCCGAGACCGAGCAGGCGCGCGAGGCGGTGCAGGCCGAACTCGAGCAGCGCACGAGCGAGCACGAGGCCGCGATCGCCGAGCTCGCCACGCAGCTGCACGAGACCGATAGGGAACGCGAGCAGCTCCGCGGCGAGCTCGAGCAACTCAGCGCCGAGCGGCAGAGCACCGACGAGGAGCTCCGCGCCCGGGTGGCCGAGGTCTCCAAGGCCCGCGCGGCGCTCCAGCAGCAGCTCGACGCCGCCCTGGCCGAGCGCGAGCGCGTGCGCGGTGAGCTCACAGGGCAGCTCGAGGAGGAGGCGGCGGCCCGCGACGCGCTGCAGGAGCGGCTCGAACGCGCCGCGGCCGAGCACGAGGCCGCCCAGGAGGAGCTCGCCAGCCGGCTGAGCGGCTCGCAGGAGGCCGCAGAGACGCTGCGCGGCGAGCTTCGCGACGTCTGCGCGCGGCGCGACGCGCTCGATCAGAGCGCCACCGAGCTCCAAGAGCGCCTGGACGAGCTCGAGCAGGGGCGCGACGCGTTGCAGCGCCAGCTCGGCGAGGCGCACGCGCAGCACGAGACCGCCGAACTCCAGCGGCGCGCGCTGGCGCGCGCGCTCGAGGCCGCGCGGGCCTCGGCGGCCGACGCCCAGGCCGCGCTGAGCGAGCGGCTCGTCGACCTGCGCCAGTTGCAGGCCTGCGTCGAAGCGGTCAAGGAGCAGGCCGAGGCCGAAGGTACGCAGCTGCGCGGCGATGTCGTCGAGCCACTGCAGGCGCGCGCCGGTGAGGCCGAGCGGGCGCTCGCACAGGCGCAGGCGGCGCTCGAGCAGGCCCAGGCGCTCGCAGACCAGCGCCGCGAGGCGGCCGAGGTCGCCGAGGAGCGCTCCGCTGCCGCGGCGCGCCAGCTCGCCGAGCTCGAGCCACGGCTGGCGAGCGCCGAGGACGAGCTCGTCACCGCGCGGGCCGAGCACGAGCGGGTGAGGGCCGAGCTCGACCATGCCCGCGAACAGACCGGCGCGCTCCAGGACGAACGCAACCAGCTGCGCGGCGAGCTCGAGCAGGCGCAAGAGGGCGGCACCGAGCCGGCGACGCCGTCGGCGGGCACCCGGCGCGCCGAGCTCGACGTGCTGCGCCACGAACGCGATCAGCTCGAGCGCCGGCTGGCGGAGTCCGGCGAGCAGGCGGCCGGGCTGCAGGCGGCCAGCGAGGCTGCCTCCCGGGAGGGCTCACGGCTGCGGGAAGCGCTCGAGCGCACCCAGGGCGAGCTCGAGAAAGCCGGCGAGGAGCGCGCCCGTCTGGTCCAGGAGCGCGATCGCCTGGCCGCGCGCGCCCGGCGCCGGCGCGGCGCCGCTTCGTCGGACGCGCCCGGCTCGCCGGAGGCGCTGGAGGAGTCGCTGTCTCGGGCGCGCACGCGCGCGGCCGAGAGCGAGATGGCGCGCGCCGAGCTGGAGGAGCGGGTGCTCGAGCTCGAGCGCGCGCTCGCCGAGCGCGAGACCACCGCCGCCGCGCACGCCGCGGCGCGTCAGGCGATCGAGAAGCGCCTGGATCGCCAGGCCAAGGGCGGCGAAACCGCCGCCCGCCAGGCCGAGTCGGCGCGCAAGGCCGGGCGCGAGGCCGAGGCCAGCGTCGCCCGCGAGAGCGCCAAGGCCGAGCGTCGCGAGCGCGCGGCCGAGCAGCGCCAGCTGCGACGGGCCGGGGAGGATCCGGGCTGGGTCGAGCGCCGCCGGCGCGGCCGGGTCGCGCGAGCGCGGGCCGAGCGCCAGCGCCACGCCCAGGTCAAGCTCGCCCAAGCCCATCGCGAGGGCGCCGTGCCTCGCGGCCTGCCCGTGCGGGGCTCACGCGTGAGCGCGCTGCCCCGGGTGCGGCCCTACCGCCGGCACCCCAGCTCGCGCTGGCTGCCCTCCGAGACAGTCGTCGGGCTGATGCTGCTGCTGCTGGGCATGGGCGCGGCCACCATCCTGCTGCTCGGGGTGGTCCGCATCGTCATTGCGTCGTAGCCGGGCCGGCGCCGGGAGCCGAGACCGTCGTGCCCGTGGGGGTGGGCGTGACCGTCGTGCCGGGCGTCGCTGAGGTGGCGGGCGTACCGGTGGTGGCGAGCGTGCCGCTCGTGGCGAGCGTGCCGGTCGTGTCCGTCGGCGCGCCCGCGGTCGTCGGCGCGCCGGCCGTCGTCGGCGTCACGGTTGTCCCGGTCGCGAGGCTTGGCAGCGGGGTGCCGGTCGCGGTTGCCGACTCGTTGGGCGGGGTGAGCTCGGTCGCGGCCTGGCTGGCGGTCAGGGTATAGATCGGCGCGAGCGGATCCAGGCTCGCGGCGCGCTCGGCGGCGGCGAGCGCGACGCGCGGGTTGTAGTGCTGCAATGCGAAGGTCGCGAGCAGCCCCCACGCGTAGGCGTCCCACGGCTGGCGCGAGACCGCCTCCTCCAGGTAATGACGGGCGTTGGCCACCCGCCCGCGCCGGTCGGCGATCACGTAAGCGTCGAACAGCGGCTGGACGCTGAGCGGATCCAGTCGCGAAGCGAGCTCGGCGTCGGCCTGGGCGGAGGCGAGCTGGGCCTGGCTGGTGGCGTTGGTGGCGTCGTTCAGCGCCCCCAGGGCCTTGGTCTGCGCCCACGAGGGCAGGATCGCCGAGGTGGCCATCGCGCACAGCAGCAGGCTGGTGAGCAGCAGCGCCCCGCCGCGCAGGTCGATCACCGCCGGCCCGGCAAAGCGCCCGCGCCGCGAGCGCTCGAGCGGCGTGGCGGCGAGCACGCCGAGGAAGAGCATGACCGGCAGGGTCACCGCCGGAAAGTCGGTGTCCCAGTCGAAGAAGCCGTGCACGATCCAGCCGATCACGCCGGTCAGCAGCGCCGCGATCAGCGCGTGCTCGCGGCCGATCGGCGTGTGGCGCAGGCGCCGCACCGCGGCGCGGCTGAGCAGCACGATCGCCCCGACGACGAGCGCCGCCCCGATCAGGCCGGTCTCGGCGAGCAGCTGCAGCAGCACGTCGTGCGGCTGGGCGACCTGGACCGCGGGTGGACGCTCGAAGAGCAGGTGCACGACCGGGAAGGACCCCGCGCCCCAGCCTCCCGCGGGCCGGGACCACCAGGCGCCCAGCGCCTCCTTCCACCAGGCCAGGCGCGTTCCGGAGTTGTCCGACAGCAGCCGGTTGGGGTTGGTCACCGACTCGTGCTGGACCGTGGAGAAGTCGTGCACCTGGTGGCGGATCGTGCCGATCAAGCCGCGGTGCGAGACCGCGACGGCGAGCAGCCCGACGAGCGCGAGCGCCGCCACGACCACCCCGATCAAGCGCCAGGCCTGGCGCGTGTGCTCCGCGGTCCACTGCATCCGCGGCTCGAGCTCGAGCAGCACCCGAGCGGCCCACCACAGCCCGGCGAGCGAGACGAGCAGGACGGCGAGCAGCACCGCGCCGGCCCCCTCGCGCGAGCCGAGCGAGGCGCCGTCGGTGGTGAGCGCGTGGCTGCTGAACGCGAACGCGAGTGGCGGGATGGCGGCGAGGAGCGCGAGCCCGACCGCCCCGAGCACGCGCAGGGCCTCGGGCACCAGCGCGGCCATGACGACGATCACCACGACGAGCGCGATCACCCCGCCGCGCGAGTAGGTCAGGCCCAGGCACAGCAGCAGCAGCGTCAGGCAGACGATGCCGCACATCCGCCAGGCGGCGGTGCGCGAGGTGTCGATCGCCACGGTGATCGCGATCGGGATCCCGAACACGCACCACAGACCGAGCGCGTTCCAGTAGCCCATCGGCGCGTTCAGCCGCGAGAAGACGGCCTCCTGGTTGAGGTCGATCGGGCCGATCTGCAGCCCGGGAAGGAGCTTGGTGGAGATCGCGTAGACGACCACGACCATCGACGCGAGCAGCCACAGGCTCGCGAGCCGCTCGACCGCGTTGTCGACCGAGCTGCCCACGGCGAGCCCGAGCAGGCAGATCAGCGCGTAGGCGAGCCAGCGGTTCAGCTCAGCCCAGCTCGAGTCGGGCGCCACGCTCCAGACCATCGAGATCCCGCTCCAGGCGGCAAAGGCGATCAGCAGCCCCAGGCCGATCAGCGCCGGGCGCCGCGCGGCGATCGTCAGGCGCCCGCGCACGCTCCACAGCCCGCCGGCGACGAGGCCGAGCGCGATCAGGACGACCTGCAGGCGAGCCTCGTTTGGCTGGGAGGTGGCCCCCTGCGCGAACGCGGCGTAGGTGCATGCCCCCACGAGAGCCAGGAGCAGGCCGGCCGCGGGGCGGGCGCTGCTCGCGGCGTTGCCGTCGGTCGCCCGTGCGGCCGCCATGTTGGGGGTGGTGGCGGCCATCTTCCGAACCGTCGAAGCTACCATCTGGACCACGGATGGGCGCCCGCATCAGACTCCTGCGCGCCGCGCTGGTCGCGGTCGCCCTGACGCTCGCCCTCGCCCCGGCGACGTCTGCCGACGCGTTCAGCCAGGTCTACAACTATTACCGGACGCACGGGAACGTCGCGCCGTGCACGTTCTCGGCCAAGACCCTGCAGCAGGCGCTGTCGGCCGTGCCGCCGGACATCCAGCAGTACGCCCCCGACTTTCCGGCGGCGATCGAGGCGGCCCTGCAGGACCGGGCCCAGGGCGCGTGCGCGACCAAGGGCTCAGCCGTGGCGCCGCTCGTCACCACCGCGCCGTC
>DATAWZ010000166.1:0-1728 GCA_036266975.1 Solirubrobacteraceae bacterium | reverse complement strand
AGAGGACTCCTACGCACGTCTTAGGGACGTCTTCGCACCGCCTTCGCCCGCCGTCCGATTCTCCTGGAGGCAAATGCATTCACCTCAAGGAGCACGACCGATGACCTTCCTGTACCGGACGCTCGCCACCTTGGCCGCGGGGGCGCTCGGCGCGCTCGCCCTGGCGGGCGTGTACGCCGAGGCGCACCGCGCCCCCGATCAGCCCTAGCCGATGAGCGCGACGACCCTCGCCACCACGCCCGAGCGCCGCCCCACCACGAGCGGGCACGCCCCCGAGCTGGAGATCGTGATCCCCGTGTACAACGAGCGCGTCGCGCTCGAGGGCTCGGTCCGGTACCTGCACGGCTTCCTCTCCAGCAGCTTCCCGTTCTCCTGGCAGATCACGATCGTCGACAACGCGAGCACCGATGGAACGCTCCAGATCGCCCGCCGGCTGATATACGAGCTGCCCGAGGTGGAAGTCATCCACCTGCCCGAGAAGGGCCGCGGACGCGCGCTGCGGGCGGCGTGGTCCCGTAGCTCGGCGCGCGTGCTCGCGTACATGGACGTCGACCTCTCGACCGGTCTCGACGCGCTGCTGCCGCTGGTCGCGCCGCTCATCAGCGGCCACAGCGAGCTGACGATCGGCACGCGACTTCACCGCGCCGCCCACGTCACCCGCAGCCGCAAGCGCGAGCTGATCTCGCGCGCCTACAACCGGGTGCTCCGGCTCGCGCTCCGCGCCCGCTTCAGCGACGCCCAGTGCGGCTTCAAGGCGATCCGCGCGGACGCCGCCCACGAGCTGCTGCCGCTGGTGGCCGACCAGGAATGGTTCTTCGACACCGAACTGCTCGTGCTGGCGCAGCGGCGCGGGATGCGCATCCACGAGGTGCCGGTCGACTGGCTCGAGGACCTCGACTCGCGGGTGGACATCGTGTCGACCGCGCTGGCCGACCTGCGCGGCGTCGCGCGGCTGCTCGTGCATCGCGCACCCGAGGCGCGGCCCGCGCTGCCGGCGCCGCGCCGACCCATGCTGGCACCGTGAGCTCGCTGACATTTCCGGCGCGGCGCGCGGCCCGGGTGCGCCTCCGTGCGGTGCGCCGCCCCCGGTTGGCCTCGCTGTTCGCGTACCCCGAGCTGCTGGCGCTGCTCGCGCTGAGCGCCGTCCTGAACCTGTGGGACCTCAGCCTCAACGGCTGGGCCAACACGTACTACTCCGCCGCGATCCGGTCGATGAGCACGAGCTGGCACGACTTCCTGTTCGCCTCGCTCGACAAGACCGGGCTGATGACGGTCGACAAGCCGCCGCTGGCCTTCTGGGTTCAGGCGCTGTCGGTGCGCGTGTTCGGCTTCCACTCGCTCAGCATCCTCGTGCCCGAGGCGCTGATGGGAGTGGCGGCGGTCGGGCTCGTGTACGACATGACGCGCCGGCGCTTCGGCCGGGCGGCCGGCTCGCTCGCCGGCCTGGCCTTCGCGACCACGCCGATCACGGTGGCCATCGCGCGGCACAACAACCCCGACGAGCTGCTGATCCTGTGCTGCGTGGCCGCGCTCTGGTGCGCGCTGCGCGCGCTCGAGACCGGGCGGACGAAGTGGCTCGTGCTGTGCGGCGTGTGCGTCGGCCTCGGGTTCGAGACCAAGATGGCCGTCGCCCTGTTCGTCGTGCCCGGGATCGCGCTGGCGTACCTGTGGGTGGCCCCGCGCGGTCGCGTCGCCGCCCTGCGCCAGCTCCTTGCCGGCGGGGCGGTC
>DATAWZ010000165.1:0-5993 GCA_036266975.1 Solirubrobacteraceae bacterium | reverse complement strand
GCGCTACGAGGACGAGCGCTCGGTCGTGCTGACCACCAACGCCGAGCCCGACGAGCTCAGCGAGCAGATCGGCACGCGGATCGTCTCGCGCCTGACCGAGATGTGCGGCGATCCGCTGCCGCTGTGCGGGACCGACCACCGCCGGCCGAAATACGCCTTCCAGCGGGACTAACGCCCCCACCCTCCTAGACTCTCTGCGTGCCAGGAATCGTCGTCGTCGGCGCCCAATGGGGCGATGAGGGCAAGGGAAAGATCACCGATCTCCTTGCCGAGCACGCCGACGCCGTCGTGCGCTTCCAGGGCGGCAACAACGCCGGGCACACGATCGTCCGCGAGGGCGAGGAGTGGAAGTTCCATCTGATCCCCTCGGGGATCCTCTATCCGGGCAAGCGCTGCATCATCGGCAACGGCGTGGTGATCGACCCGCGCGTGCTGATCGATGAGCTCGACGGCCTGCGCGCGCGACGCATCGACACCAGCGGCCTGCGCATCTCGGCCAACGCGCACCTGATCATGCCCTACCACCTGCTGCTGGACTCGGCCGGCGAGGCGCGGCTGGGGAGCCTGCAGATCGGCACCACCCGCCGGGGCATCGGCCCCTGCTACGCCGACAAGGCAGCGCGGCTGGGCATCCGCGTGCAGGACCTGCTCGACGAGAAGATCCTCAAGAAGAAGATCACGCTTGCGCTCGAGCCCAAGCGGCTCTCACTGCGCCCGTTCGCCAAGGACCCCTCGCTCGACCTGCGCACGATGACCGAGGAGTACCTGACCTACGGCCACCGCCTGGAGCAGCACATCGCCGACACCGCGCGGCTGCTGTGGGACATGCTCGAGGACGACCGCCTGGCGATCTTCGAGGGCGCCCAGGGCGCGATGCTCGACCTCGACCACGGCACCTATCCGTTCGTGACCTCCTCGAACCCGGTCGCCGGCGCGGCGTGCGTCGGCGCCGGCGTGGGGCCGCGCAACATCGATGAGATCTGGGGCGTGGCCAAGGCCTACACGACGCGCGTGGGCGCGGGCCCGTTCCCCAGCGAGCTGCACGACGGCGTCGGCGAGGACATCCGCGCCCGTGGACACGAGTTCGGGACGACCACCGGGCGCCCGCGGCGCACGGGCTGGCTCGACCTGGTCGCGCTGCGCTACGCGGCGCGCTTGAACACGCTCACCGCGCTGGTCATCACCAAGCTCGACGTCCTGTCCGGGTTCGAGCGGGTCCAGATCTGCACGAGCTACCGCGGGGAGGAGGACGCCGAGTTCTCGGACTTCCCCTACCACCAGTCGGTGCTGCATCACGCGCGCGCCGAGCACGTCCAGATGGCGGGCTGGGACAGCGACATCGGCGACTGCCGCACGCTCGAGGAGCTGCCGGCCGCCGCGCGCGACTACCTGGACTTCGTCGCCGACTTCGTCGGGGTGCCGATCGTGCAGATCGGCGTGGGGCCCGGGCGCGAGCAGATCATCTGGACCGAGGCGGGCCGGCGCACGCTGATCGGCCAGGCGCTCGCCGGCGCCTAGTGGCACCTCCTGCAAATCCGCTCCCGACCGGATTTACCGGAGGCACCACTAGTCGAAGCGCTCGGCGAGCGCGGCCACGACGCGCTCGCCCGCCCGGCCGTCGCCGTACAGCGGCGGGTGCGCCGCGGGCCGCGGGCGCTCGAGCGCCGCGAGCGCCGCGGCGGCGTCGAGGTCGACGAGGACGTTCCAGCCCGCCTGGACCGTCTCCACCCACTCGGTGCGGTCACGCAGGGTCACGCACGGCACGCCGGCGAGGTAGGCCTCCTTCTGCACGCCGCCAGAGTCGGTGAGGACCGCGCGGGCTCCGCGCAGCAGCGCGGCGAACTCGAGTGGTCCCAGCGGCGGGGTCACCTGCAGCGCCCGCTCGAGCGCGCCGAGCAGGCCCGCGTCGCGCAGCCGCGCCCGGGTACGGGGATGCAGCGGCAGCACGACCGGGGCCGGGAGCGCGAGCAGCAGCCTCATCAGCGCGCCCAGCCGCTCGGCATCGTCGACGTTGCCGGCCCGGTGCGCGGTGACCAGCAGGTAGTCGCCCGGGCGCAGCCCGTGCTCGTCCAGCGTCTGCGGCGAGGCCGCGCGGGCGGTGAGCTCGGCGACATCGACCATCACGTCGCCGACGTCGATCACCCCCTGCACGATCCCCTCCCGGCGCAGGTTCTCGACCGCCCTCGCCGAGGGGCACAGCAGCAGGTCGGCGAGATGGTCGCTGAGCACCCGATTGACCTCCTCGGGCATTGCGCGGTCGTAGGAGCGCATCCCGGCCTCGACGTGGGCCAGGGCCAGGCCCCCCTGAGCGGCGGCCAGGGCCGCGGCCAGGGTCGAGTTGGTGTCGCCGTAGACGAGCACCACGTCGGGCGCGGCCTCGCGCAGCACAGGCCCGAGCGCGGCGAGCATGCGCGCGGTCTGGGCGGTGTTGTCACCGCCCCCCAGCCCCAGGTCGTGGTCGGGCTCGGGCACGCCCAGCTCCTCGAAGAAGACGCGCGAGAGCTCGCGGTCGTGGTGCTGCCCGGTGTGGATGAGCAGCTCGCGGTGCCGCTCGCGCAGGCGCCGCGAGACCGCGGCGGCCTTGACGAACTGGGGACGGTTGCCGACGACGGTGGCGACGAGCACGGGCGCGAACGCTATCCGCCGGCGGGGCGGTCAGCTTGGGGCCCATCCCGGTAGGGGTGTGCGACCGGGGCGGGCCAGGGCCAAGGGGGCGAAGCACGCAGGCGGCCGGGCGGGCCAGAGCGGGCAGAGCCACGGCAAGGGCGATACCCCATTCGGGGCGCGGGTGACGCAGCACGCGCACCTCGAAATCCCGCCCGCCCCGCATCCGGGCGTGCGGACCCGATTGGGATAGGCCCCTTAGAGCGTGTCTCAGTTACTCGATTTTCGCCCGCGAATCGTCCCTGGGCTCGCCCAGGCGAGGGGCGATCACGCGGCTGGCCAGCCGCGCCAGCGGGCTGAGCGTCGGCCCGGTGAGCACACGGGCCCAGAAGCCGTAGGCGAGCGGGATGAACAGCCAGTAGGACGACGTCGCCAGGCCCACGAGGCCGGCGAGCAGCACCACGCCGGCGACGACCCGTGCCGCCTTCTCGTTGATCGTGTCCGGAAAGGAGAAGACGCTGGACATGAAGCCTGACCCGCTTTAGCGAGTATCGCGACGGGTCCGCTCACGGGCGCTCTCCGGCGAGCTCCAGCGACAGGCGCTCGAGCAGCTCGGTGAGCGCCGGGTCGCGCTCGCTGGCGTGGTCGGCGAGCATCTCGCTCAGCTGCTCGCGGCGGGCGGCGAGCACCTGGTCGGCCATCGCCTGCCCGGCCGGGGTGAGCGCCGCGCCGCCCTCGCCGTCCTGCACCAGCCCGGCCTCGCGCAGCTCGCTCATGACCTCGGCGATGCGCTCCTCGCTGGCGCCCTGGGCGCGGGCGGTCTCCGCGGCGAGCTGGGCCCCGTAGGTCGGCAACCGCGCGAGCGCCCAGGCCGCCCCCGAACTGAGGTGAAGGCCCGCCCGCTCGGCGACCCGCGCGCCGAACGCCATCCGGTCCTCGCGGCTGACCAGGGTGGCGAGCGCGCGATCGATCTCCGCGAGCGAGTCGGCCTGCCTGGGCGCGGCGAGGGCGTGCTCGAGGCCCTGACTGGAGGTGCTCGCCGTCGCGCGCAGCGGGCGCTCGAGCAGCATCCAGGCCATGCCGAAGCCGACGGCCGCGACCCCGGCGGCGACAATGAACACCGGTCGCAGGGCGTGGACGTAGGCGTGCTCGTAGTGAAGCTGGGCCGTGTGGGGCAGCGCGGAGACCTGGGCGCCGGTCAGCCGGCCTCCGGACTTGACCAGCGACGCGAGCGGGCCGCTGAAGACGCCCCGCAGGGCATCGCGCAGGCGCGTGGAGAAGATCGTGCCGAAGATGGCGGTCCCGATCGAGCCGCCGATGCCGCGGGTCAGCGTCACGCCCGAGGTGGCCGAGCCGAGCACCTCGTAGGCGACCGCGTTCTGGACGGCGAGCACGAGGACCTGCATCACCAGCCCCAGGCCCAGGCCGAGCACGAGCAGATAGAGGTCGGCGGCGAGCGAGCTCGTGCCCACGTCCAGGCGCGAGAGCAGGATCATCCCGACGACCATCAACCCGGTCCCGGCGATGGGGAAGGGCTTGTAGCGCCCGGTACGACTGATCATCCGCCCCGAGCCGATCGAGGTGATCAGCAGCCCGCCCATCATCGGCACGAGCCGCAGGCCCGAGCCGGTCGGGCTGTTGTGGAAGACGGTCTGGAAGTAGAGGGGCAGGAAGGTCACCGCCCCGAACAGGGCGAAGCCGACGATGAACGACAGCGAGCCGGCCACGCGGAAGACCATGTCGCGCAGGACGGCCAGCGGCAGCACCGCCTCGCGCGCGTGCCGCTCGACGTAGACGAAGACGAACAGCAGGGCGACGGCGACGATCCCCACGAGGATCACCTGCGGTGATCCCCACGCCCAGGTCGTCCCGCCCAGGCTGGTGACCAGGACGATCCCGCTCAGCGCGGCGGCCAGGGTGGCCGAGCCGAGATAGTCGATGCTCGGCCGCCCGCGCGAGCCCAGCGAGGGGAGCGTGGCGCCGAGGACGAACAGCGCCACGAGCCCGACCGGGAGGTTGACGTAGAAGATCCAGCGCCAGGAGATGTGCTCGACGATCACTCCGCCGAGCACCGGACCGGCGATCGAGGCCACGCCGAACACGGCGCCGAACAGGCCCTGGTAGCGGCCGCGCTCGCGGGGCGGGACGATGTCGCCGACGGTCGCCTGAACGAGCACGATCAGCCCGCCGGCGCCGAGCCCCTGCACGGCGCGAAAGGCGATCAGCATCGTCATCGACCCGGCCAGGCCGCAGAGGCCGGAGCCGATCAGGAAGAGCACCACCGCGCTCTGCAGCACGCGCTTGCGGCCGAGCAGGTCGCCGAGCTTGCCGTACAGCGGCGTGACCGCGGTCTGGGCGAGCAGGTAGGCGCTGGTCACCCAGGAGAGCCGGTCCAGGCCCCCCAGGTCGCCAACGATCGTCGGCAACGCGGTGGCCACGATCGTGCTGTCCAGTGCGGCGAGGAGCATCACGAGCATGAGGCCGGTGAACACGACCTTCACGCGGGGGGCCGACGTCGCGACAGGCGCGGGGAGCGTGGCGGCGCTCATCTGGGCGAGGATGCTAATCCTCCGGCAGGCCGGCGCGCTCGCGCCGGCGCTGCGAGCGGGCTCAGGGCGAGGTCAGGAGCTTGGAGGTCCCGAGGACCGCGCCAGAGCTGGCCAGGGCCTGCACCTCGACGTCCGGGCCGACGCTGCTGGTCGGGATGGTCGTCTCAAAGCCGCCGTCTGGGGCGCTGAGGACCGGCTTCAGCGCGGTGGCCGACGTGCCCGCCAGCACGCGCCAGGCGGCGACGGTGGTGGCCCCGTTCCAGCTCGCGTAGACGGTCAGCTTGTGGCCCGTACCGGCCGTGGCGGCGATCGCGGGCGGGGTGGTGGGGGTCGCGCTCCAGGGAAAGCGGTAGACCCGGTAGGACTGGGCCAGCGAGGAGACGTGCCCGTCGAAGACGAGCGCCCCGCTCGGCGTGTACTCCGAGAAGTAGGGCGCCCCGCCCCAGCCCACGAACAGGTTCCCGTTGGAGAGCAGCTGCACGTCGCCCTGGCTGCCGGCCTTCAGCGGGCTCGCGTGCTCGAACTGCTCGACCGCGGAGACCGTGTTGTTCTGCGCGTTGACCTGGAGGATCAGCGCGCGCGACTGCGAGTGGGCGAACGGGGTGCCGCCGTTGTCGAAGACGCTGATCGTGCCGTTGGGCAGTAGCGTGGCGTCGTGCTGATAGGCGGTCGCCGCGCCCTGCGCCTGCTTGTAGGTGCTCTGCCGGCCACCGATCTCATTGAGCACCTGGCCGGTTGTGGGGTCGATGGTGTAGATGGTCCAGGTGTTGCGGGCCGAGACGAGCAGATCGCCGTTCGGTTCGGGATCGAGCGAGTTGATGTGGAAGAAATCGAACGGAT
>DATAWZ010000164.1:0-8255 GCA_036266975.1 Solirubrobacteraceae bacterium | reverse complement strand
TTCGAGGAGCCCGAGGAGCTGCGCCTGGACCGCGATCCCAACCAGCACGTCGCCTTCGGGCACGGCTTCCACTTCTGCCTGGGCGCCTCGCTGGCCCGGCTGGAGGCGCAGATCGCGATCCCCAAGATCCTGGACACCTATCCGAACCTGCGCCTGGGCTCAGAGACCCTGCGCTGGCAGCCGGTGTTCCTCACGCGGGGGCTGGAAGCGCTCCCGGTCACGGCCTGACCGCGTCATGATCGGACGCGCCGACGACTACCTGATCCACCAGACGCACGAGCCGATCCGCTACGCGGCGACGAGCGATCGCCGCTTCTACGACCGGCACTTCTTCACCGGCCACGCCAGCAGCGACGAGATCTTCTTCCTGCTCGGCGTGGGCGCCTACCCGAACCTCGGGGTGCTCGACGCGTTCGCGTCGATCGCCGTCGGCGACGAGCAGCGCGCCACGCGCGGCTCGCGCGAGCTCGGCGACGAGCGCACCGACACCACCGCGATCGGCCCGATCTCGCTGGAGGTGATCGAGCCGCTGCGCACGCTGCGGTTCACCTGCGCGCCGACCGAGCCCGGCGGCGTGGAGGTCGAGCTGGAGTGGAACGCCGCGGTGGGGATGATGCCCGAGCCGCCGAACTTCTCGCGCGTGATGGGGCGCGTGATGGAGCAGGCGACGCGGCTGATCCAGACCGGTACCTACACCGGCTTCATCCGGGTCGGCGACCGCGAGTTCGACGTCACGCCGGACCGCTGGTGGGGGGCGCGCGACCGCTCCTGGGGCGTGCGCTCGATGGGCATGGAGCGCGAGCCGCGGGGCATCCAGCAGGCCCACAAGACGAGTACCGACCGCACCCCGCTGTGGATCTGGTCGCCGATGCAGTTCCCCGACCACACGCTGCACTTCAGCCTGGCCGAGCACGCCGACGGGCGCCGCGACATCCAGACCGTCCGGCGCGTGCGCGGCGATGAGATCGAGGCGCTCTCCGAGCCCGAGCACGACCTGCGCTTCGACCCCAGGACGCGCGAGTTCCTCGCCGGCTCGTCGGTGAGCTACCGCGACAGCGACGGCGAACGGCGCACGATCACGCTGACGCCGCTGTGCCACGCCTACCTGCGCGCCGGCACCGGCTACGGCGGCCCGGACCCCTGGCGCCACGGCACGTACATGGGCGAGTCGTGGGAGAACTCGGTCGGCTTCGACCTGACCGACCACGGGCTCACGGCCAAGATCGGCCCGACCCATTCGTGCTGCCGCATGGAGCTCGACACCGGCCAGGTCGGCTACGGCACCTTCGAGACCCAGGTGTTCGGGGCCTTTCCCCGGTACGGGTTCGATTCGTGAATGACGATCCCCTCGGCGCCGTGCTGCGCGACCGTCTCGGGGAGACGCTGGGGCACGAGGTCGACGTGCGCGAGCTGCGCCGGTTGACCGGCGGGGCCTCACACGAGACGTGGGCCTGCGAGCTGGTCGACGGCGCCCGGACCGAGAAGCTGGTCGTGCGGCGCGACATCGAGGACGGCCTGCTCGAGGGCGACGGCGCGGGCGAGTTCGCGCTGCTGCGGGCGCTGCACGGGATCGGGCTGCCCGTGCCGCGCCAGTGGCTGCACGTGCCGGGGCTCACGGTGATGGAGCGCGTGCCCGGCACCGACGCGCGCAAGGTGCTCGCCGGCCCAGGCCACGGCCTTGATCCGCACGCGCTCGGCCTGCAGCTCGTCGACATCCAGGCCTCGCTGCACGGGGTCGACTGGCACGCGCACCTCGCCGGCACGATCGCGCCGGCCGAGGACGAGGTCGCCCGCTGGGCCAGGGTGCTCGACGGCAGCCGCGTCGAGCCCGAGCCCGTCCTCGACGCCGCGCTGAGCTGGCTGACCGCCCACCCGCCGCGCGCGACCGAGCCGCGCCTGGTCCACGGCGACTTCAAGGCCAACAACGTGCTCGTCTCGCCCGACGGGCGCGCGACCGTGATCGACTGGGAGATGGCCCACCTCGGCGATCCGGTCGAGGACCTCGCCTGGACGCTGCTGTGGGCGGCCGAGGCCGACCTGGTCGGCGGGATGCTCGAGCGCGATGAGTACCTGCAGGCCTACGAGCGCGCGAGCGGCAACGCCGTCGACCCTGAGGCGCTGTTCTTCTGGGAGCTGTTCGCGCTGGTCAAGCTCGCGGCGATCTTCCTGACCGGCGTGCGCGCGGGCGGCGCCGGCCTGCCCACGCTGATGATGCTCGGCCGCGCCACCCCGGTGCTCGAGCGCCGCATCCTGGCGCGGCTGCGCAGCGCGCTGGAGCGCGACGCCGCATGAGGCCCGACGGCCTGCAGACGATCGGGGCCGTGCGCGGCTACCTGGACGGGGTCGCGCGCGCCGGGATGCCGCCCGAGCAGCGCAGCGAGGTCCGCGCGGCGCTCAAGCTGCTGGCCAACGCCCAGCTCGAGCTCAGCGAGCTCGCCGGCCTGCTGCGCACCGAGTCGGCCGAGCTGCTCGCGCTGTGCGCCGGCACCGCGGCGCTCACGGGCGTGCAGGAGCCCGAACAGCGGGCGCCGGAGCTCGACGCGACGCTCCCCGAGCTCCAGGAGCACCACGCGCACGCCCGCCGGGCCAGCGCACAGGCGATCCTCGCCCTGCAGCTGCAGGCGCGCGACGGCAGCGGCCCCGCGCTGGACCTGCTCGACCGCTTCTACGTGGCCCTCGGGCGGCACGCCGAGCGGCGCCTGCCCTGGCAGTCGGTCTTCCCCGTCCCCACTCTCGAGCAAGGAGCCTCGCGATGAGCACCGCACCCCAGACCGTGGAGCCGGCACTGCTGGTGGCCGGCCGGCTGGTGCACGACGTCGACTACGGCGACGTGATCAACCCCGCGACCGGCGAGCCGTTCGCGCGCTACCCGATCGCCACCGCCGCCCTCGCCGAGGAGGCGCTGAGCGCGGCCCGCGCCGCGCTGCCCGCCTGGGCCGCCGACGCGCCCCGCCGTCAGGAGGTGCTGCGCCAGATCGCCGCGGTCCTGCACGAGCGCAGCGAGGAGCTCGCGGCGACGCTGAGCGGCGAGATCGGCATTCCCCTGCGCGACGCCCGCCTGGAGGTCAAGATGGCCAGCGCGATGCTGATGCACCGCGCCGAGGCCGAGCTGCCGGTCGACGTCGTGCACGACGACGAGCGTCAGTCGGTGCGGGTGGTGCGCGACCCGGTCGGCGTCGTCGCCGCGATCATCCCCTGGAACGCTCCGCTGCTGATCGCCTGCGAGAAGATGGGCTCGGCCTTCGCCGCCGGCGACACCTGCGTGATCAAGCCCTCGTCGATGGCGCCGCTGACGCTCGTGCGCCTGGGCACGCTCGTGCGCGACATCGTCCCGGAGGGCGTGCTCAGCGTCCTGTCCGGCGGCAACGAGCTCGGCGCGGTGCTCACCTCCCACCCCGACGTGGCGATGGTGTCGTTCACCGGCTCGGTGGCCACCGGCAAGCGGATCATGGAGGCGGCCGTCCCGACGCTCAAGCGGCTCTCGCTCGAGCTCGGCGGCAACGACGCGGCGATCGTGATGCCCGGCGCCGACATCGCGCGGCTGGCGCCGAAGATCTTCCAGGGCGCCTTCTACCGCTCCGGTCAGATCTGCGCGGCGGTCAAGCGCGTCTACGTCCACGAGCGCGACGAGCAGCGGCTGCTCGACGCGTTCGGCGCGCTCGCCGACGCCGCCGTCCTCGGCGACCCGTTCGACGAGCACGTGACGATGGGCCCGCTGTCCAACCGCCCGCAGCTCCAGGAGGTGTCGGGCATGGTGCAGGACGCCCTGGACACCGGCGGCCGCGCGGTCAGCGGCGGCGCCGCGCTGGACCGGCCCGGATTCTTCTACCCGCCGACGGTCGTCACCGCCGTCGACGCGGACACCAAGATCGTCAAGGACGAGCAGTTCGGCCCGGCGCTTCCGGTCGTGCCCTACGAGACCCTCGACGGCGCGGTCGCGGCGGCCAACGGGACCGAGTTCGGCCTGGGCTCGTCGGTCTGGGGCGACGATGTGCAGGCGGCCGCCGAGGTGGCCGCGCAGATGCAGGCCGGGTCGGCCTGGGTGAACCGCCACGGCCTGGTCATGCCCGAGGTGCCCTTCGGCGGGTTCAAGTACAGCGGCATCGGCCGCTCCAACGGCGCGGTCGGCATCGATGCCTACTGCGAACTGAAGACCATCAGCGTCGCCAAGCCACGCGGCTGACGCGCGAACAGGAGGACGACATGGAGCAGCTGCTTGATGGCGGGAAGTTCTTTGAGGGCGTGCGCTGGCGCGACGGTCACTGGTACGCCTCCGATCTCTACGAGGAGCACGTGTTGAAGATCACGCCCGACGGCCAGGCCGAGGTCGTCGCCAAGATCGCCGGTCAGCCCTCGGGCAGCGGCTGGCTCTTGGACGGCTCGATGATCGTCTCCTCGATGCTCAACCGCCAGGTCATGCGGGTCTCCGGCGGCGAGGTCAGCCTGCACGCCGATGTCGGGCCGCTCGTGATCAACCTCATCAACGACATGGTCGTCTCGCCCGGCGGCCACGCCTACGTCGGTAGCTTCGGCTTCGACTTCTTCGGCGGCGGCCAGCCGGCGCCGGGCAACATCGTGCACGTCACCCCCGACGGCGAGGCGAGCGTCGCCGCCGAAGGCCTGCTGTTCCCCAACGGCATGGTCGTCTCCCCCGACGGCAAGACGCTGATCGCGGCCGAGACGTTCGGCGCGCGCTTCACCGCCTACGACATCGCCGAGGACGGCTCGCTCTCGGGCGGACGCGTCTGGGGCCAGGCGGGGACGACCCCCTCCTGGGACACGTTCGAGTCGATGCTCAACCTCGACTTCGCACCGGACGGCTGCGCGATCGACGCCGAGGGCTGCATCTGGGTCGCCGACGCGCTCAACAACCGCGCGGTCCGCGTCAACGAAGCCGGCGAGATCCTCGACCAGAAGAACGGCGTCGAGGGCTGGGGCCTGTACTCGGTCACCCTCGGCGGAGCCGACGGCAAGACGCTACTCGCCTGCATCGCACCGAGCTTCGGCGCCGAGGAACGCAAGGCCGCCAACGAGGCCGTGCTCTACACCTACCCGGTCGACGTGCCCAGCGCGTTCGCGTAAGGGTCCATGTTCAGTAAGCCGCCGGCGCATGCGCCGGCGGCCCGGGCGGCGCATGCGCCGCCCGGCGGGGGCGCGCATGCGCGCCCCCGTTCCCAATGGAGGACTCAAGAGTCGAGCATCCGCCGCAACCGCAGCGCGACGAGCAGCTCGGTGCGCCGGCTGGCCAGGGCGAAGCCGAGCAGCTCCTCGGCCTGGGCGATGTGGTTGCGCACGGTGTGCTCGTGCAGCCCCAGGCGCGCCGCGGTGCCGACGTTCGAGCCGCTGGCCAGCCAGGTCGTCGCCGTCTCGCGCAGCCGCGCGCTGCGGGCGTCGTCCTCGTCGAGCGGCCCGAGCTCGACGCGCACGAACTGGCGCGCGCGCTCGGGGTCGCCGAGCAGCAGCGCCTCCAGGCGGACCTCGGCGTGGGACATGAGCCCGTCCTGCTCGCCGAGCAGCGCCTGCAGGCGGCTGGTCTCCAGCGCGCTGCGCCCGGCCAGGCCGAGGCCGTCGGCGCCGGTCCCGATGTCGCCCAGCGCGACCGCCCCCGGCGCGCGCCGCAGCGCCGCGCGCAGCGCGTCGAGGTCGCCGCCGGCGAACGCGCTCGGGCGCCACAGCCAGATCAGCCATGTGTCGACCGCGTGGCGGTAGGTGAGCGCGACCGCCGCCCCGGACACCTTGCGCGCGTGCTCGGCCACGTCGACGGGGTCCAGGCGCTCGCCGCGCGCCGCCAGCGCGAGGTGCTCGCCGGCCGAGGTGACCCCGAGCGCCTGCTCGGCCTCGGCGTCCTCGAGCACCGGCGTGCCCTCGAGCGCCTGGCGCAGGATCGAGCGACGCAGGTGCTCGCGCGTGCGCCGCGTCTCCGCCCGAGTGGCGTCGTAGCGGGCGAGCATCGGCTGCAGCAGCGCGTCGATGTAGGCGTGGATGATCATCGAGGGCGCGCTGAGCAGCTCGGTCAGCGGCTCGCCGGTGCGCTCGGCGCAGGCGATCGCCTCCTGATACCAGCACAGCCAGACCAGGCCGATCCCCACGCGATAGACCCGCTCGAACTGGCTGAGGGGGACCGCGACCTCGGCCGCCATCTCGGCGAAGGCGAGCGCGCCCAGCGGCGTCTGCACGCCGAACGGCTCGCGCCCGGCGATGATCCGCCACATCGTGTCGATGTTGTCCAGCGAGCTGCGGTAGATCACGTCGCGGAACAGCTCGTCGTCGAGCCGCTCCGGGAAGGCCAGCTCCATCGCCTTGTCGGCGACGAACCGCGCGGCCTTCTTGGGGTCGAGGCTCACCGCCAGCTCGCGCGCGGCGGGCGGCACCTCCCCGAGCGCCGTCTCCAGGCGAAACAGCGTGGTGGACATCTGATCCAGCGTACTCAGGCGGTGAGCAGCATGCACCCGGCGGGGATGCCGCCGCCGCTGGAGAGCACCGCCGTCTTCGCGGCGGCGACCTGACGCTCGCCCGCCTGTCCGCGCAGCTGCAGCACCGCCTCGCGCAGGCCGCCGTAGCCGTTGCTGCGCCCGGCCGAGAGCTGGCCGCCGTGGGGGTTCAGCGGCAGCGCGCCGCCCGGGCCGATCCGCTCGCCGCCGGCGACGAAGTCCGGGGCCTCGCCCAGGCCGCAGAAGCCGAGCGCCTCCAGCCAGGTCACGGCGTTGAAGGTGAAGCCGTCGTAGAGCAGCGCGACGTCGACCTCCGCGCGCGCGACGCGCGCGCGCGTCCACAAGTGCGCGGCGGGGCCGAGCACGTTCGACTGGTGGGTGAGCGGGCCGGCGTCCCAGGACTGCGGCTCGGCGATCTGCGTGCCGACCGCGTCGACGTGCACCGGCGGCTGGCGCAGGTCGCTGGCGAGCTCGCGGCGGGAGACGACCACGGCGATCGACCCGTCGCACGGCACGTCGCAGTCGAGCAGCCCGAACGGCGTGCTGATCGTGCGCGCCGAGAGGTAGGCCTCCATGCTCAGCGGCTCGGTGAACAGCGCCTCGGGGTTGCGCGCGGCGTGGGCGCGCGCGGCGATCGCGATCGCGCCGAAGGTCTCGCGGCTCGCGCCGTAGCGGGCCAGGTAGCGGTTCGCGCACAGCGCGATCCAGTTGGCCGGCGAGAAGGCGCCGAACGGCACCCGCCACTGCAGCTCGCCGTCGATGGCCGCGACCGACGGCAGGAAATCGGTCGAGACGGTGTTCACGCACAGGACGTGGCGGCAGAGCCCGGCGGCGAGGGCGAGCATCGCCTCCACGACCATGCCGGTCTGGCCCGGCGTCTCGTGCGCGCCGGCGTGCCACGTGGGGTGCAGCGTGAGCATCTGCTCGACCTCGCGCACGCCGCCGTCCGAGACGCCGGGCATGCCGCTGCTGCCCGGGTAGACGCACAGGCCGTCGATGTCGCTGGCCTGGAGGCCGGCGTCGTCGATCGCCGCGCGGGCGGCGTCGAGGGTCAACGCGGCGCCCGGGCGACCGAGGCGCCGGCCGCGCTCGGAGGCGCCCACGCCGGTGATCGCGACCCGGTCCTCGAAGCGGTCGGCCGTCGCCGGCGGGCGGATGTGGATCCTCGTCGGCGGCTCCGGGTCGGGAGCGGGTGCGCCGGCGCGGGGGGTGAAAACCGGCAGCCACACCTCGCCCTGCGGCTCGAACTGGGTTTGTACGGGCAGACCGTGGGTGATCTCGTCGGGCTCGACGCCGACGAGATTGGTGGTCAGCTGCACGCGCGGGTCCTCGGCCAGGGCGACGACCGCGATCAGGTAGGGCGGCTCGCGGTGGGGCACGGGCCAGCGCTGCGCGTTGAGCGTGTGGGTCACGACGGTCGCCTCGCCGGAGACCGGCGCGGGCTCGAGCGTGCTCGCCGCGCAGTCCGGGCAGGCGCGGGCGCTGGGGTGCTGCAGACGACCGCAGCCGCTGCAGCGCAGGACCTCGAGCGCGCCGCGTGCGCCCGCGGTCCAGAAGAAGCCGGTCGGCCCCTCGGGGGAGGGCAGCGCGGTCACGAGGCGCTAACGCTACTAACCTGGCCCGATGCGCAACCGCCTGCTCAGCGCCCTTACCGCGCCTGCGCTCATCTTCCTCGCCGCCGGCTGCGGCTCCTCCTCCGGGACGCAGAGCGGCCGTACCCTCACGGTCACCGTCACGCATGGCGCGAAGACCGCGGCCGCGCCGGCCGGCGGGCCCGCCGGGGCGACGGGGCTGGGCGGGGCGACCGGAGTGGGCGGGCCGACC
>DATAWZ010000163.1:0-5379 GCA_036266975.1 Solirubrobacteraceae bacterium | reverse complement strand
CGTGCCGCACTCGCGCGAGCAGAAGTCGCGAATCGCCTCCGCGAACGCCTTCTGCTCGTCGGTGAACTCGAATCCCTGGCTCATTGGCCGTGCAGGTGGAAGTCGCCCAGATTGGGCTCGGCGGTCATGTACCAGTAGCTCAGGTTCGTCCACGGCATCGGCACCACGATCCGCCCGAACTTGTTCCGATAGTAGGTCGAGAAGCCCTGGTGGGCCCAGATCGTGCGGCTGAGCGCGTCGTCGATCTCCTCGCCGTAGGCCTGGTGCACCTCCGGGCGGCATTCCACGCTGCTCGCCCCGCGCTCGAGCATCGCCGCCAGCAGCCTGATCGTGTAGCGCGTCTGCATCTCGATGCTCAGCGCGGCGCTGCCGCCGTGGCCGGCGAACGTGTTCGGGCCGAGCAGGAAGAAGAAGCTGGGGAAGTCCGGGACGGTCACGCCCAGGTAGGCGCGCGCGTCGTCCTCGCCCCAGGTGTCGCTGAGCCGCGCGCCCGAGCGGCCGCGGATCTCCATCGGGCCGAGCAGCCGCACCGCCTGAAAGCCGGTGGCGAGCACGAGCACGTCGACCTCGTGCAGCGTGCCGTGGGCGGTGACCACGCCCTCGGGGCGCACCTCGGTGACCGCGTCGGTCACGAGCTCGACGTCCTGGCGGGTCATCGTGCTGAACCAGTGGTTGTCCAGCAGCGGCCGCTTGCCGTACGGGGGGTACTTGGGCACGCACTTCTCGCGCAGCTCATCGACGCGGTCGCCCAGCTCGGACTCGATGTACTTGGTCAGGTACTCCCGGTGGCGATCGTTCATCGCGTTGACCGCGCGCTCGGGGTGCTCCCACTGGGGGTCCATCTGCAGCGCCGGATACAGGCGGTCGCCGAAGTTCCACACCAGCCGCAGCCGGTACCAGCCCAGGTACCAGGGCATCTCGCGCATCAGCAGCTGGGTGCCCGCGCTGACCGGGCGTCCGTGGTTGGGGTGCGGCAGCCCCCACTGGGGCGAGCGCTGGAAGACGGTCACCTTGCTCGCGACTCCGGCGATCGACGGCACCAGCTGCATCGCGCTGGCCCCGGTGCCGATCACCGCGACCCGCCGGCCCTCGATCGGCACGTCCGCGCGCCAGCGGGCGGTGTGCATCACCGGGCCGTCGAACTCGTCCAGGCCGGGGATGTCCGGATAGGCCGGCCGATTCAGGAAGCCGACGCCGCTGATCATCGCGTTCCCGTAGAAGGTCTCGAGCGTCCCGTCGGGCCGCTTGGCTTCCACGCGCCAGCGCTGCTCGTCCTCCTCCCAGGTGGCCGTGGTCACCTCGTGCTCGAAGCGCACGTGGCGGCGCACGTCGTACTCGTCGGCGAGCTCCTGCACGTAGCGGTAGAGCTGCCCGCGCTGGGCGAAGTAGTGCGACCAGTCCGGGCGCTGGGCGAAGGACAGCGAGTACAGGTGGCTCGGCGTGTCCACCGCGCAGCCGGGATAGGTGTTCTCCAGCCAGGTGCCGCCGACCGTCGGGTTCTTCTCGAGGATCGTGTACGCGAGCCCGGCCCGGGCGAGCTTGATCGCCGCGCACAGGCCCGAGAAGCCCGACCCGATGATCAGCACGCGGAAGTCCGCGGCCGACGGTGGGTGGGGGATCTCGACGTCGAGGTCGATGACGCCGAGTTCGCTGGCCAGCAGCGGGCCGTAGTCGGGCGAGATCTCCTGGTTGGCCCCGAGCGAGACGTGCAGGATCTCCGCGACGCGCTCGACCGAAGGCGCCGGCGCAGGCTCGCGCCGGCCCTCGCGCAGGTCGCAGATCAGCTCCAGCGCGGCCTCGCGCACCTCGGCCTGCACCTCCTCGGGTAGGCCGGCGGAGTCGTGATCCTCGGCGCCGCGCGGCGGCGTCGGGGCGTAGGGGGGGCGCAGCCAGCGATCCTCGCCGGTCACGTGGGCCAGCACGGCGAGCACGGTGGGCAGGTGCGCCTCTCCCAGCGCCGCGCGCAGCTCCTCGCGCGAGGCGCCGTTGGAGGCGAGCCGCAGCGGCGCGCGCCCGGCTCCGGGCTCGGCCGGCGGGACCGCCGCCGCCGAGGGCAGTGGCTCAGTCACCGGGAGCCTGCCTGTCGCCGTCGCGGTGGCATCCGAAAGCTTTTTGCATCAGCTTGTCTCAATAGTACAGGAGGGAAATTCGGGAAGTCAACGAGCGTGACGCGCCCGCGCGCGCGGTTGACCTTCCGCGGGCGTCGACGTAGTATTGAGACGGCGTGAATCATATTGGTCTGCGAGGGAGCTGATCGATGCCGAGGGCCGCGGTGTGCACGACGCTGGGCGAGCCGTTGGAGGTGCTCGAGCTCGTGCTCGAGGAGCCCCGCGCGCACGAAGTGAAGGTCGCGCTGCGCGCCGCCGGGCTGTGCGCCTCGGACGTCTCGGTGCAGAAGGGGACACTCCCCAGCCCGCTGCCGATCGTCCTCGGCCACCAGGGCGCCGGCGTTGTGACCGCCGTGGGCGAGGAGGTACAGGACCTCGGGCCCGGCGACCACGTGGTGATCGCCGCGATGCCCCAGTGCGGCCAGTGCCGGCGCTGCCAGCGCGGCCAGCACCACCTGTGCGAGGTCGGCGACCCCGTCTTCCGCTCCGGCGGGCTGATCGACGGCAGCTCGCGCTTCACCACGCCCGACGGCGCCGACGTGCGCCAGATGGTAGCCACCGGCACGTTCTCCGAGGAGGTCGTCGTCCCGGAGATCTCGCTGGTCAAGATCCCCGTCGACGTTCCCTTCGCTCCGGCCTCGCTGCTCGGTTGCGGCGTCATCACCGGCGCCGGCGCGGCGCTCAACACCGCCGCGATCCGCTCCGGCGACACCGTCGCGGTGCTCGGCTGCGGCAGCGTCGGGCTCAGCGCGATCCAGGGCGCGCGACTGTCGGGGGCCGGCGAGATCATCGCCGTCGACCTCGTCCCCTCCAAGCTCGAGCTCGCCGGTCGACTGGGGGCGACCACGCTCGTGCACGGTGGCGAGCAGGACGCGGTCGTGGTCGCGCGGGAGCGCACCGGCGGGCGCGGCACCGACGTGACGATTGATGCGATAGGCGTACAGGCAACCACCAACCAGGCTATCCGGATGACGAGCAAGGGGGGCGACGTGGTGTTCGTCGGCGCGGCGAGCATGGAGACGCGGCTGGACACCGCGCTGTTCGCCGGCCTGGTCGGATCGGCTAAGACGTTCAAGGGCTGCCTGTACGGCGAGGCGAGCGTGCAGCGCGACATCACGCGGCTCGTCGAGCACTACCGGGCCGGCGAGCTCGAGCTCGACGCGCTGATCTCGCAGACGTTCACGCTCGATGAGGTCAACGAGGGATTCGTGGCGCTGGGCGCCGGCGACGTCGTCTCGGCGGTGGTTGAATTCGAGGAGGGCGGCGCCTGACGGCGCGCCACCCCTCGCGATACCGAGGTCAACTGGAGGGAGCGAGATGGAGACGATGACGGGCAGCGAGCCGCAGTCCGCGCTGCAGGCCCAGGATCTCTGCGAGGCGTTCGCCCGCACGGTGGCCAGCCGCGGCTCCGAGCCGGCGCTGCGCTCGTCCGACGGCGCCGCGTCGCTCACGTGGGCGCAGTTCGACGGGCAGATGCGCGCCGTGGCCGGCGGGCTCACCGGGCTCGGCGTCGGCACCGGCGGCACCGTGGTGATGCTGCTGACCAACCGCTACGAGGCCGCGATGGTCGACATGGCCACGCTGCACGTCGGCGCGGTGCCGGTCTCGCTCTACAACAGCTCCGCGGTCGAGCAGCTCACCTATCTCTTCGATGACGCTCGCGCCGACGTGGTGGTCAGCGAGCGCGCCTTCGCCGACAAGGTGCGCGAGGCGATCGCCTCGGGCACCCGCAAGCCCAAGCTCGTGCTCGTCGACGGCGAGGGCGGCGACGAGGCCGACGTCACGAGCGTGACCGCGCTGCAGTCGCTCGGCGCTCCGCTCCCCGTCGACGCGCGCCCGTCGCTGACCCCCAAGGACATCCTCACCGTCGTCTACACGTCGGGCACGACCGGCACGCCCAAGGGCGCCGAGCTGACCCACGAGAGCATCCTCGTCCAGATTCGCGGGCTGCACGAGCTGGGCCGGCTCCCGGAGGGCGGACGCGCGCTCTCCTACCTGCCCTTCGCCCACATGGGCGACCGCCTGTGCGCCTACTACATGCCGGTGGTCATGGGCTCGACGATCACCTACCACAACAACCCCCGCACGGCCTCGGATCTGCTGCCCGACGTGCGCCCGACGCTGTATATGGCCGTGCCCCGCATCTGGCAGAAGCTGCAGTGGGCGGCCGGGGCCCACATCGCCCAGTCGCCGGAGCGCGACGCGCTCCAGGAAGCCGTGCAGCTCGGCAGCGAGTTGCACGACGACCGCGTCGAGGGCCGCGAGCAGGATGCCGGCAAGGTCGAGCGCTGGCGCGCGCACGAGGGCGCGCTGAACGGGCTGCGGGCCGCGCTCGGGCTCGACGCCGGCGAGCTGCTGTTCACCGGCGCCGCCCCGCTGCCGCCCGAGACGCTGCGCTTCTTCGCGGCGATCGGCATCGATCTGTGCGAGTGCTACGGCCAGAGCGAGACCGCAGGCATCGTCCTGTGCAACCCCGCCGGCAACGCCCGGCCCAACACGAACGGCCTGCCGCTGCCGAACGTCGAGGTCAAGCTCGCGCAGGACGGCGAGCTGCTGCTCAAGGCGCCGCAGGTGATGGCCGGCTATCGCGGCAAGCCCGAGCTCACCGCGCAGGCGTTCGACGAGGACGGGTGGCTGATCACCGGCGACATCTTCGTGATCGACGAGGCCGGCTACTACCGGATCGTCGACCGCAAGAAGGAGATCATCATCAACGCCGCCGGCAAGAACATGGCGCCGGTGCACATCGAGAACACGATCAGCGCCGCCTGCCCGCTGGTGGGCTCGGTGGCGACGATCGGCGACGCGCGCTCCTACAACACGGCGCTGATCGCGCTCGAGCCCGAGGGCACCGCGGCGCTCACCGGCCAGGCCGACCCGGCCGTCAACGCACGCGACGCGAAGGTGATCGACGCGATCCGGGCCGGAGTGCGTGCGGGCAACGAGCGGCTCAACCGGGCCGAGCAGATCAAGCGCTTCACGATCGTGCCGAGCACCTGGCTGCCCGGCACCGACGAGCTGACGCCGACGATGAAGCTCCGTCGGCGCGTGATCGACCAGAAGTACAAGTCCCAGATCGACGCCCTGTACATCGGGTCCTCACCTGAGGTGATCGAGGTCGAATAGCGCCGGAGTCCGGGGATGCGGTTGGTATGTTCCCGGGCGGAGATGGTCTGCCGATCGGCGCATTCGAGGCGGGCGCGCGCTTGACGCGCCGGCCCGCAGACGCGCGCATCGTGGCGGCGCCCGCCGCTGACGGGGCCTCGGACGG
>DATAWZ010000162.1:0-4425 GCA_036266975.1 Solirubrobacteraceae bacterium | reverse complement strand
TCGACCTCTCGCTGCCCGGCGAGGACGTGCTCGACGACGTCCAGCGGCTGGTCCGCAACCTGATCGCGCTCAACGGGATCCTCGCCGACCGCGAGCGGGTGAGCATCCGCCTGGTGATGAACCCCGACCGCATGGTCATCGACGAGGCCCGGCGCACGTTCACCTACCTGAACCTGTACGGCTATCTCACCGACGCCGTGGTCGTCAATCGCCTGTTCCCCCAGGAGGTCGGCGATTACTTCGGGCCCTGGCGCACGCGCCAGCTCGAGCACCTGGACGAGGTCCAGACCGCCTTCGCGCCGGTACCCGTCCTCACCGCGCCCTACTTCGAGCACGAGGTCCGCGGCCCGGACATGCTCGAGCGTCTCGGCGATGAGCTGTTCAACGGCCGCGACGCCGCCGCGCTGCTGCACGACCGCATCTCCCAGGTGCTCGAGGTCGGCGTCGACGGCGCCACGCTGAGCCTGGATCTGCCGTTTGCCGAGAAGGGCGACATCTCGCTGAAGAAGATCGGCCTGGAGCTGGTCGTGCGCGTGGACGGCCACAAGCGCGCGATCATCCTGCCGCCGGCGCTCGTCGGCCACCGCCCGACGGGCGCGAACTTCTCCGACGGACGCCTCGAGGTCAGCTTCGCCGCCCCGGCGCCGAGCCCCTCATGACCGCCGGGCTCCCCCGCGACGAGGCCCAGGAGGCCCTGAACGCCCTGCGCGATCGCGTCCGCGACGCCCAGCAGGCGGCCGAGCGCCTGGCCGGCATGGCCTCCGAGACCCCGCCGAACGGGTGGGAGGCCGAGGAGTCCTCCGCCGCCACGGCCGAGCTGCAGTCGCTGGTCGACCTCCTCGACACGCTGCGGCGGATGCTTCCCGAGGATCTGCGGGCCCAGCTCGCCGACCTCGTGCGCCAGCTCCTGCTCGTTCTCCGGGCGATCATCGACTGGCTGGTCGGGCGCATCGAGCGCGATCATCGCGGCCAGGAAGTCGCCGTCGAGGACATTCCCATCGGCTGACGGAGATCGCGAGGGCCCGGCTCGCCGACCTGCGGTCGGCTGCGCCACCCTCTGGCCGGGCGGGGCTCCCGTTCCGGGGACGGGCCTGCGACGATGAAGTCGTCCAATGGCGGCCGCCCGACCGAACAACGAGTCGCTCGCGCGCTCGGCCCTGCGCTCGGTGGGCTCGGGCATCTCGCGCGTCACGCAGGCCTTTCTCGCGCTCGAGCGCGAGCAGCGCATGGCGGCGATCGCCGCCCTGGCGCTGTTCATCTCGATGTTTCTGCCCTGGTACACGAAGTCGTTCACCGGGGTCCTGAAGACCGAGGCGGTCTCGACCAGCTCGCACCTCACGGCCTTCCAGGCCTTCAGCTGGGTGGAGGCCGGCGTGCTGCTGATCAGCGCCGGCGTGCTGTTCATGCTCTTCATGCGCGCCGAGGGCCGCGCCTTCCACCTGCCCGGCGGCGACGGCACGGTGATCACCGGCGGCGGGATCTGGGCCGCGCTGCTCGTCTTCTACCGCTTCTTCGATAAGCGGCAGGGCCGTGCGAACGTGAGCGTCACCTTCGGCGTGACCTGGGGGATCTTCTTCGCCCTGCTCGCCGCGGCCTTCCTGGCCTACGCCGGCACCCGGGTTCGGCACGCGCATCATCCCGAGCCCCGGCTGCCCGAGGACGTGGACGGGGATCCCTACGACGGAGAGGCGACCGAGCGCTGGGAGCCGCAGGACGAGCCGCCCCCGCCGGCCAGGCGCCGGCCCCGCTATCGCCATCAGTTCGACGAGGAGGAGCTCCACGAGCCGCCCGTGTGGGAGCCCCCGGCGCCGCCCCCGCCGCGGCGCCGCACCCGCGCACGGACCGCTCCGGCGGCCGAGGCGCTCGAGCCCGAGCCCATCGAGGAGGACGAGCCGGCGGCCCGGCGCCCGCGCTATCCGCCGGCACCGCCGCGCGCCTCGAGCCCCGCTCCCATGACCGCGGCGGCACGAACCTCCCGGGCCCGGCGGCAGCGCGTCCGAGACGAGCAGCTCTCAGTGGACGAGGACCCGGACACCGAGCCGCGGCGACGCTCGCGCTGACTCGCGGCGACGGGCTCATATGATGGGGGCACGATGTCCCCCGCTCCCGCCATCGCCGAGGATGTGGCCGCCGGCCTGCTCGAGGCCGGCTATCTGCCCGGCGAGGCGACCTCGTTGGTTGCCTTCCTGGCCGTCAAGCTCGGCAAGCCGATCCTCGTGGAGGGGCCGGCCGGCGTCGGAAAGACCGAGCTGGCCAAGGCGCTCGGGCGCTACCTCGAGCGCCCGCTGGTGCGGCTGCAGTGCTACGAGGGCCTCGACGAGGCCAAGGCGCTGTACGAGTGGAACTACCGCAAGCAGCTGCTGCGGATCCAGGCCGAGGCCGACGGCACGGGCTGGAACGAGGTCCAGGACGACATCTTCGGCGAGGAGTTCCTGCTCCCGCGCCCGCTGATGACCGCGATCGCCTCCGAGGAGCCGGTCGTGCTGCTGATCGACGAGATCGACAAGACCGACCAGGAGTTCGAGGCGATGCTGCTGGAGGTCCTGTCGGACTTCCAGATCTCGATCCCCGAGCTCGGGCTGGTGACCTCGCGGACCCAGCCGGTCGTCCTGCTGACCAGCAACAACTCGCGCGAGCTGACCGAGGCGCTCAAGCGCCGCTGCCTGTACCTGTGGCTGGACTACCCCGAGCTCGAGCACGAGCTGGCGATCGTGCGCATGCACGCGCCCGAGCTGTCGGACACCGTCGCCCGGCGGCTGGTCGAGCTGATCGGGATGGTGCGCGAGCTGGATCTGAAGAAGCCGCCGTCGATCGCCGAGTCGATCGACTGGGCGCGCGCGCTGCTGCTCCTCGGCGTCGACGACATCACCGCCGACGTCTTCCGCGAGACGATGTCGGTGATCGTCAAGCACCGCACCGACCTCGACGTCGTCGCCGAGCGCGTCGGCGTCAAGCTCGGGGCCCCGGATGCCGCCTAGAGGTTCTCTCAGAACTCCCGGCTGTATGGCCGGCGAGCGCCGGGCCGAGCGCTGCAAGCACGCAGGAGCCGGCCACAGTGGTGCCATCGCCGGCCTCCGAGGACCGCTGGACGGCTCGCGCGCGGCCCATTCGAGCGAGGCCGGATGCCGAGCGGGCCGCACGCGCGAGAGCGCGACGCGTCCGCCTGTGCCCCGAACGGGATGCCGCCGCCAGACGTGCGCCCAGGGGTTTTGAGATGACCTCCATGCCCGGGCTTCCGGCCCGGCTGCTCGAGTTCGCCGAGGAGCTGCGCCGCGAGGGCGTCGCCGTCGGGACCTCCGAGCTGCTCGACGCCTTCTCGGCGCTGAGCGAGATCGAGTGGACCGCCGAGCCCGCCTTCCGCGAGGCGCTCGCCGCGACGATCGCCAAGTCCCAGGAGGACCGGCGCGTCTTCGACCTCGTCTTCGAGCGCTACTTCTTCCGGGCCGTGGAGGCCGCCGCGGCGCGCGCCGGCGTGCGCGAGGGCTCCGCCGATCAGAACGGCTCGGGCGGCGACGCCGACGACTGGGACCTCGACGCCCTGCGCGAGCAGATCGCCGCCGCGCTGCGCGACGCCGCCGCCAGCGGCGACCTCGAGGGGATGCTGCGCGACCTGGCCCGCCTGGCCATCGCCGCCTTCGGGCGCACCGGTGACAGCTCGGGGGTGATCGGCGTCGACGTCCAGCGCATCCGCCGGGCGCTCGGGTTGCGGACCGAGCCGCAGCCCGACCTGCCGCCCGGCGATCCGCGCCGAGAGGGGCTGCCGCGCGACGCCGTGCGACGCTTCGAGATGCTGCTGCGCCGCGAGCTCGAGCGCGCGCAGGTCGAGCGCAGCGGTCAGCTTCCCCCGTCGCGACCGCTCAGCGAGCTCGACCGCGCGCTGCCGAGCGGGCCGCTGCAGGATCTCGCCGCCGTGCACCGCGTCGTGGCCCAGCTCAAGCGCCGCCTGTCCACCCAGGGCGTCCAGGCGCGCGGCCATCAGCGCCGCCGCCACGTCGACATGCGTCGCACGATGCGCGCCTCGCTGCAGACCGGCGGGGTGCCGGTCGTGCTCAAGTACCGCCCGATCCGGCCTCGCCGCCCCGAGATCTTCGTCCTCTGCGACGTCTCGACCAGCGTGACGAGCGCGAGCACGTTCTTCCTCAGCGTCCTCCACGCCCTCCACGACTCCTTCCGCAAGCTCCGCTCGTTCGTGTTCATCGAGCGCATCTCCGAGGTCACCGAGCTGCTCGAGCGCGAGCGGGACTTTCGCGCCGCCAGCGAAGCGATCGGGCGGGACGCCGGCGTCGCCGACGTCTCGGGCTACACGGACTACGGACGTGTGTGGACCGAGTTCCTGGCCCTGATCGAGGACGAGCTCCACCCCCGCACCACCGTGATCGTGCTCGGGGACGCCCGCACCAACGGCCGCCCCCCACGCGATGACAT
>DATAWZ010000161.1:0-7707 GCA_036266975.1 Solirubrobacteraceae bacterium | reverse complement strand
TCTCGAGCGGCTGCTCATGCTCCGGCATCCAGCACCTGCTCTCGGGGATAGCTCGGCGTAGCGACTTGGGGCGTACACCCGGCCCCGAAACGCGGCGGGACGCACCGGGCCGGCTGAAGGCTCAGCTGATCGGAGCGCTGAGCTCGTCGCGGATCACGTGCAGCACCGCGTTGATCAGCGCCAGATGCGTGAACGCCTGCGGGAAATTGCCCAGGTGCCGGCCCGTGCGCGGGTCGAGCTCCTCGGCGTACAGGTCCAGTGGCGAGGCGAAGGCGAGCAGCCGTTCGCACAGCGCGCGCCCGCGGCGGCGCTCGCCGATCTCGAGCAGCGCCGAGACGAGCCAGAACGAGCAGATCAGGAACGTGGCCTCATCCTCGCCGGCAAGCCCGTCGTCGGTCTCGCGCACGCGGTAGCGCAGCACCAGGCCCTGGTCGGTGAGCTCGCGCTCGATCGCCTGCACGGTGGCCACCACGCGCGGGTCGTCGGCGGGCAGGAAGCGCACGAGCGGGATCAGCAGGTTCGACGCGTCCAGCGCGACGGTGTCGTAGTGCTGCACGAACACGCCGCGCTCGTCGACCCCGCGGTCGCAGATGTCGCCGTGGATCTCGTTGGCGATCGTGCGCCAGCGGTCGGCGAGCGTGTCCCGGCCGCGCCGGGCGGCGAGCCGTGCGCCGCGGTCGAGCGCCACCCAGCACATGAGCTTGGAGGAGACGTAGTGCTTGGGCTCGCCGCGGGCCTCCCAGATCCCTTGGTCGGGCTCGTGCCAGACGGCGAGGGCGCGCTCGGCCTGCGCCTCGATCACGGGCCACAGCCGCTGCGAGTTGTGACCGTAGGCCTTGGTGTGCAGGTAGACCGAGTCCAGCACCGCGCCGAACACGTCGTTCTGCTGCTGCTCGAAGGCGCCGTTGCCGACGCGCACCGGGCGCGCTCCCCCGTAGCCGGTGAGATGGTCGAGCGTCTTCTCGGCCAGGTCGCGCTCGCCGCCGATCCCGTACATGATCTGCAGCGAGCCGTCGCTGTTGCGTCCCAGATCGGCGACGTACTGGATGAAGTCGTCGGCCTCCCAGGACAGGCCGAGCGAGTTCAGCCCCCACAGGGTGAACGTCGCGTCGCGCATCCACGTGTAGCGGTAGTCCCAGTTGCGCGAGCCGCCCGGCATCTCGGGCAGCGAGGTCGTCGGCGCGGCGACGACGGCGCCGGTCGGCGCGTAGGTCAGGCCCTTGAGCACGAGCGCCGAGCGCTGCAACTGCGTACGCCAGCGGTGGTCGGGGAAGCGACCGGTGTCGAGCCAGGCGCGCCAGTACTCCGAGGTCACGCTCAGGCTCTCGAAGGCCTCCTGGAAGGTTCGCGGGCCGTCGAGCAGCCGCGACCAGGACAGCGCACAGAAGTGCTTCTCGCCCTTGCTCAGCAGGTGCCGGGCGCGCGCGGAGCCGCCCTCGATGCCCAGCCGCAGATCGCTCATCAGGCGCATGCGCTGCTCGCTGCCGGTGACGTCGAAGGCGTGCGGGTCGTTGTCGACCGGCGTCCACAGGCCGGCGACCCGCCCGTAGTCGAACATCGGCTCGCAGATCAGCTCGACGTGCACCGACCCGTGCAGGCACTCGATCGTGCGCACCAGCACGTGGTAGGCGTCGTAGTCGCTCGGGGGGCGCGTGTGGGCGGTCGAGCTGCCCATCTCGCGCTCGCGCCAGCGGCCGATGATCAACGCGTCGCGCACGACAGCCCAGCCGTTGGCCGTCTGCCACGTCGTCTCCAGGATGTTCGTCCCCGGCTCGTAGCGCCGTCCGGCGGGCACGCCCATCGCCGCCGGCCCGAACCGGAACCCGCCCGCGCCGCGGTCGAGGATCGTCGCGAACACGCTCGGCGCGTCGAACCGCGGCGGGCAGAGCCACTCGATCGTCCCGTCCGGGGCGACGAGCGCGGCGGTGTGGCAGTCCGACAGGAACGCGTACTCGGCGATCGGCGGGAACGCGGAGGTCGGCGCGACGCGGTCGTCGAACGGCGTCGCCGCGGCCCGCGCGCGGTCCCACGGGTCCATCGCGCCGGCGCGCTCGAGCGGGCTGTCGTCCGAGGCCTCGGACAGGCGGGTGCTGAAGGGGTCCGTCGCCAGCGACGGGTCGAGGGGGGCGTCGTCGTCCATTCCCTCACGATCGCAGCTCGGCGGCCCGCGGCGCCGGCCGGCAATCCGGTTTTCAGGGTAAAGGGATGGTTGGCCTTCGTCCCTCCGCAATGCTGCTGACACCAAGCGGCGCTCGTGCCGGCCGCCCAGACCGATTCAATGCCGCCCATGGAGCAGCGCCTGGCCGTCATCGACCTCGGCTCGAACTCCTTTCGTCTGGTCGTCTTCAGCGACCACGAGGGGTGGTGGAAGCGCACGGACGAGATCTACGAGCCGGTCCGCATCGGTGCGGGCCTGGCGGCGAGCGGTCGCCTGGGGCGCGAGCCGATTCTCCGGGCGCTGGCCACCCTGGACGTGTTCGCGCACTTCTGCCGGGCGATGGGCCTGGCCGAGCAGGACATCCAGGCGCTCGCCACCAGCGCGATCCGTGATGCCGAGAACGGCCGGCAGTTCCTCGAGCGGGCGCGGCGGGCGACCGGCCTGCCCGTGCGCACGCTGACCCGCGAGCAGGAGGCCCGCTACGGCTACCTGGCGGCGGTCAACTCCACGACGCTCGCCGATGGCGCCGTGCTCGACCTCGGCGGCGGCTCGCTGCAGCTCGTGCAGGTCGACGGCCGCCTCGCCGGCGAGCTGGGCTCCTGGCCGCTCGGGGCGGTGCGCATGACCGAGCGCTTCCTGCCCGGGCCCGGACCGGCCAAGGCCAAGGCGCTGGCCGAGCTGCGCGCGCACGTCGCGTCGGTGCTCGGCGAGGTCGACTGGCTCGCGCGCAGCGGCCATCGCCTGGTCGGCCTGGGCGGCACGGTGCGCAACCTGGCCGCCGCGATGGGGCTCCCGATCGGCGGGGTGCAGGGCGTGACGGTCTCGCGCGAGGAGCTCGAGTCGCTGATCGAGCGCCTGGCCGCGCTGCCGGCCGACGAGCGCAGCAGCATCCCCGGGATCAAGCCGGCGCGGGCGGACATCATCCTCGCCGGGGCCGTGGTCATCGCCTGCGTGCTCGATCTCGGCGATTTCGCCGAGATCGAGGCCACCGAGGCCGGCCTGCGCGAGGGCGTGTTCTTCGAGCGCCACCTGCAGGGGGTCGAGCCGCCGCTGCTGGAGGACGTGCGCCACGCGAGCGTGCGCAACCTCGCCGCCCAGTACCGATCCGAGCCGGCCCACACCGAGCACGTGGCGACACTCGCGCTCGGACTGTTCGACGAGCTCGCCGTGGCCGGGCTGCACAACGGGGATCCGCTCGAGCGCGAGCTGCTGTGGGCGGCCTGCATGTTGCACGACGTCGGCATGGCCGTCGACTACGACGATCACCACAAGCACTCGCGCTACCTGATCCTCAACGCCGGCCTGCCCGGCTTCTCCCCGCGCGAGGTCGCGCTGATCGCCCAGGCCGTCCGCTACCACCGCAAGGGCATGCCGAGCCCCGGCCCGCTCGCGTCGCTGTTCGAAGAGGACGACCGAGCGCGCCTGGACCGCTGCGCGGTCCTGCTGCGGTTGGCCGAGGACCTCGAGCGCTCGCGCGACCAGGTCGTGCGCCACGCGCACGTCGCGGTGCAGAACGGGACGGTCGAGCTGCGCCTGGACGCCGAGGGCGAGCTGGCCGTTCCGCGCTGGGCCGCCGCTCGCGAGACCGAGCTCTTCGCACGGGCGTTCGGCAAGGAGCTGGAGGTCGCCGGCGGCTCGCGCGTCGCGTAGCCGTCGAGCCCCGTCGCGCTGAGTGGGGACGTCCAACCCCGGGTCCTTGGCTTCATCTCGAGGAGCTTGCCGCGAGCCACCTGGAGCCCGGCACGCACATGGCCGGGGCAGGTTCTGGCAGGTGCTCTTCCTGCCGATCGGGCGGCGGCCCGCTGGCCGCCGAGCCAGCCCAGGACCAAGGGCACCGTGCTGGACCCGGCGCGCGAGAGGTTCGCGATCGCGCTGTGCAGGACCAGTCCGCCGAATGGCCCTGTTCCGAGGAATCTGACGTCCCCGGGCACACGACTTCGCGTAGCCCACATCGCCGTTCCGTTCTCGTAGGGGCCCTGCTCACTCGGCCCCTGGCCGCCTGCCACGCCTTGCGTCGCTACTTGTTCACGTTGGCGGGCGCCGCCGCGCGCAGGCTGCTGCCGGACCCGCGATAGTCGAAGGCGATCAGGGTCGACGGGCGCGGCGAGCAGCATCCCCTGCGACTGCGCGGGCTCGTACAGGCGCCCGACGAGCGTGTGCCCGTCGGTGGAATCGTGGTGGATCACCCGGATGTGCCGAAGGCCCGAGGGGACTCGCCGCGGAGCTGGCCCGCCGCTTTCGTGGAGGGTTCGTGGCGTGCGCCGGCGCCGCCGCAGCTGATGGCGGCGAGCGCGCGACCGGCGAGTCCGGTGGCCGGTCCCTTGTTGCACCGTACGGCGACAGCCGGTTCGCCCTGCCGTTCAGGCGAGCGTGTACGGGAAACCTGGTGCGGCATGCCGACCTTCCTGCACGGGAAGGGTGGCCAATCGCGCGGCCGACGGTAAGGGCCGTTCGGGCAGACGTTTGGCTTCCCAGCGGCCATCGCCGCCATGGTCTGCAGGTCGCGCTGAGGTAACGCAAAACGGCAAAACGGCGCCGTTTGCTGCCCGAAAGGACATTGCGCGCGTTCGGCCGAACGAAGATCCTGGCGTTTGAGGGGCTGGCTCCGGAGACGTCGGCGGCAGCAGGCACCCGCGGCGCCCTCGTCGGCGTGGGGCGGCGCCCACGTCGACGCGGGACCTGCGCGAGGCCGACCGGCGCCGCAGCGACGCGATGGCGCTCCAGGCCAGGGCGGGCAACGCGCTCGCGAGCCGCGCGCTGCTGATGCGGGCGGGCCGTCATGACTCCTTGGCGGCGCCGAGTGTCATCGACGGCGCGTACGGCGAGGTGGTGCTCAACGAGGAGAAGCCGGCAGCGCTGGCTTCGTCCTCTTGGCAGCAGATCGAGGCCGACGAGGAGGCCGGGGTGCTCGGGCGCCCGTCCTCGGGCGCGCTCGCCTACACCGACTACACGGCGGATACAGAGGACGATGTCGACGAGGACACCGACATGTACGAGCGCCCGTCCTCGGGCGGCGGCGCCCTGAGCATCGAGTACGTCGATAGCGCTCTCAATGAGGAGAAGGTCGAGCCCTGGCAGAACATCGAGGTCGACGAGGACGCGGGGGTCTACGAGCGCCCGGCTCCCGGGGGCGGCGGGGAGAAGTACACCGAGTACGAGACGGACACGGGACAGGGGGGAAGCTCGGCCATCGACAAGGCGTACGCGTCGGTCGACCTGGTGCCCGAGGACGCCGGCGGAGACGTGGGCGGCGCCGCTCCGGTGATGGGAGCGGGACCGGCGCCCTGGACGCCGACGAGGAAGCGCAGATACAAGAAGGAACTGCTCTGGCGTCATGGACACGACACCGAGAACGAGAGCAGCAAGAAGGACCTGCGCGGGACGCTGCCCCACCTGCTGGCGGAGATCAAGCGCAAGGTCCCCGAGGTCAAGGGGATGGGCGACCAGCAGATCCTCGGCGATCCGGCGATCATGAAGGCGGCGCTCGTGAGCTACTGGGGCTGGAGCGCACAGGAGGCCGAGCAGTACTGGGTCGACCGCCTGGCCCGCAACACGAAGGTCACGTACCTCAAGAGCGACGCCGAGCGCGCCCAGTACGCCGTCATCCCTGGTCCAACGATGACCCGGGCCAACGGCGACGTGCTCGACACCGGTGGGATGTACAGCACGTTCTCCGGCTCGGGATGGGCGATCTACGTGCTCGACGCGGCGGGGAACATGTACGTCGGTGCGCACCGGGTCGGCCTGTTCCACCACACGAGCTTCACCGGCGGCAAAGACGTCGCAGCCGCCGGCGAGATCAAGGTGGAGAACGGCGTGATGAGAGGGATCACCAACAAGTCGGGGCACTATCGGCCCAAGGAGAAGCAGATCAGCCGTACCCTCAGACAGCTCGAGAAGGCCGGCGTGAAGACGAGCAGGATCAAGGACTGCCGCGTGTTCCTGGACGTCAACCCCAACCACGTACTGCTGTGCACCGGCGCCGGCTTCTTGCGAAGGGGCAACGCGGCGAGAGGATCTGTCATCGACATCGCAAAGAACATCAAGCTCCGAGACCAATGAGCAGGTACGAGGCGCTGCGCGAGCACTTCGCGCGCACGGGCATGGAGGTCGAGGAGCACGCCGCCGACGGCTGGGTCGCGACCGACGGTTTCGGCGCCAACGGCGCGTGGCTACTGGTCGGACAGGCCTACGACGACCGCGGCGCGGTCGCGGTCTACTCGGTGCTCGGCGCGCACGTCCCCGAGGAGCGCCGCGACGCGATGGACGAGCTGCTCACGCGGCTGAACCACGGCATCGTGCTCGGCAGCTTCGAGATGGACTACGAGGACGGCGAGGTGCGCTTCAAGTGCTCGGCGCCGGCCCCCGACGCGCCCACCCCGGAGTCGCTCGGCCCGCTGACCGCGGTGGCCCTCAGCGTGACCGACCACTATCTGCCCGCGCTGCAGGCGGTGCTCGACGACGGCGATCCGGCGGCGGTCGCCGAGCACTACCGGGCGCAGTGAAGCGACTACGATCGGGGCGATGAGCCCCCTTCCGACTCGCGAGCAGGCCTGGGGGCTGCTGTGCGAGTGGGTGAAGTCCGAGCCGCTGCGCCGGCACTGCCTGGCCGTCGAGGCGGCGATGCGCGGGCAGGCCCGGCTGCGCGGCGGGGACGAGGAGCTGTGGGGGCTCACCGGCCTGGTGCACGACCTCGACTACGAGCGCTACCCGGACCTGGAGACCGGGCATCCGCGGAAGGGCATGGCCGAGCTCGAGCGGCTCGGCTACCCGCGCGAGCTGATCCGGGGCGTCGCCTCGCACGCCGACTACCTGGGGGTCAGCCGCGACAGCGAGATGGAGAAGGCGCTCGCCGCGGTCGACGAGCTGAGCGGGTTCGTGCTCGCGTGTGCGTTCGTGCGCCCGCAGGGCATCCACGGCCTGACGCCCAAGTCGGTGCGTAAGAAGCTCAAGCAGCCGAGCTTCGCGGCCGCGGTCAACCGCGAGGAGATGCTCGCGAACGCTCAAGGGCTCGGCGTCGAGTTCGACGATCTCGTCGGTCAGGTCATCCAGGCGCTCGAGCGGCACGCGCAGGCGCTCGGTGTCGACGGTGCCGCCTGAGGTCCGACTCCCGCCAGCAGGCCGCCGCGGTCGCGGCCGCCGCGATGAGGACCGCCGGCCAGGCGCCGATGAGCAGCCCGAGCACGTGCGAGAGCGCGAAGGCGAGCAGGCCGACGACGGTCAGGCGCACGGTCGTGCGACGCCCGTCGCGCCGCGCCCAGGTCCACATGCAGCACAGCCCGAAGGCGGCCAGGACCAGGCCGCCGAGCGTCCGCGAGCCCGACGCCGAGGCCACGCCGAAGCCGGCGATCAGCCCGGCCGCGGCCACGGGCGCGGTCGGCAGTTCACGCGGCACTAGTGGTGCCTCTTGTAAATCCGGTCGTCGATTCGCGAGCGAAAATCGAGCATGGCCAGGACGCAGGGAGCCGGAATAGCAGCGCTATTTCGGCTCCCGAGGACGCCGCCAGGCGAAGATTTGCAGCCGCGAAGCGGGAGCGGATTTGCAGGAG
>DATAWZ010000160.1:0-24962 GCA_036266975.1 Solirubrobacteraceae bacterium | reverse complement strand
GACGGCCCATATGCGAACACTACCACAATCTCTGCCCACTAGTAGTGGGTACACATACACGTAACAAAAAGGCCGGAATCCCCGCACACACAAGGATCCCAGCCTCTACACGGCCCGGCTACAGGGGGAACTTCGGACTAGTGAGCGGACCGGCCCTTCGTGCTGTCCGCGAGGGTGATGCCGCCGGCGCCGATCGTGAACTCGCGCATGCGTGGATCGTTGCGGCTGGCTCTCGTTTTCAGCGGGGTGATCGCGCGGCGGATCGTGGCACCGTCGCGGAGGTACTGCAGCACCAGGACGTTGTCCGAGAGGTGAGACACGCCATATTCCGACAGGCGGTTGACGGCGAAGAGATCGCGAAGCTCGCTGGTCATGAAGAGGCTCACGCCCAGCCGCGAGCAGCGCTGGGTCAAGGAGTACATGTACTCGCGAAAGCGGATCTCCTCCCTGCTGGCGAAGAGCAGGTCCGTGAGGCTGTCGATCAGGACGCGCTTGACGCCGAGACGATCGATCATGCCGAGAAGCTCGTAGATCCATTCGTCGACGTACAGGTCGACCGGCGAGCGGTACATCATCGTGACCGACTCGTCGAGGGTCCACCCGAAGGCGGCCGCGACGCGGGTGAGCTGGGTCGGGTTCTCCTGAAGGCTCGCCACGATGCCCCGCTCGCCGGCCGCGGCCCCGGCGACGACGAAATGCAGTCCCAGCAGTGTCTTGCCGATCCCCGAGGGGCCCGCGCAGAGGGTGGAGGAGCCGGGCCAGTATCCGTCGGTGAGCATCTCGTCGAGCGCGTCGATGCCGGTCGACAGGCGCCCGGCGCCCAGCTCGTAGCTCGAGGTGTCGATGGTGTCCGCCAGGCGCGGGAACACGCTCAGGCCGCGGGCGCTGATGCGGTAGGCGTGCTGCCCGGAGAGGTAGCCGCTGCCTCGGAGCTTGAGCACCTCGAGCACACGGCTGGAGCGCTCGCCGGCGCGCTGGGAGCCCAGCCCGAGGATGCTGTCGGCGATCGCGAACTCGGGTTCGCCGGTGATGGTGTCCAGGTCGTACTCGCCCAGCCAGAAGCTCGAACCCGTCACGGCGCCGGTGTCGGCGGCGAGTTGGTAGAGGAAGCTCCGGAAGTCACGGTGGCTGTCCGCGTAGGCCGTGAGCGCCTTGAAGCTGTCGATGATGAGGATGCCCGGACACCGCTCGCGAAGCACCGTACGAATCCGCTCGAGCGTTCGCCGCAGACCCCCCTTCTCCAGATCGTCCCCGAGATCCTCGTAGAAGACGCGTTGCCCGATCGCGAGCACGTCGAAGAACTCGAGGGTCTGGCCGAAGCGGACCAGCTTGTCCAGCGGCTCGGAGACGGTCGAGAAATAGACGGCAGGACGCTCGACGGTCGCGTTGGCGAACGCGTACTGCTCGGCGAGGATGGTCTTGCCGCTCCCCGGCGGTCCGGCGATCAGGTGGATCGCGTTTCCGGGCAGGCCGCCGTCGAGGATGCGGTCGAGGCGCTCGTTACCGCTAGCGAGCCGATCGATCAACGCCGGCGAGCCCGCCGCCGGCTGAGCGCGCTCGTCCCGAGGAGATCGCGAACGGTGGAGACGAGCACGAGCGGATCGAGCGGCTTCTGCAGGAAGGCCGCGGCACCGACCTCGGCGGCAACCTCCTGCGCCGCGAGCGGCGAGACCGCGATCACGATCGCCCTCTCCTGGCCGAGGCGCTCGATCAGCGCTCCGCCGACGCCGCCCGAGAGCAGCAACTCGACGATCACGACCGCCGGTGCGAGCTGGTCGAACATCTGCAGCGCGTCCTCGGCGGAGAAGGCCATCTCGACGCGAAAGCCCTCGGTACGCAGCAGGTAGTCCTCAACGCCGGCGGCAACGCGATCACGCTCGGCGATCAGGACGAGGACACCTGGCTCCTCCTCGCGGCCGGTTGCGTCGATGAGGTTTTCCCCCCGCTCGATCTGCTCCGCGAGCAGACGGTGCGCATCGCCCGGCGAGAAGCCCTGATCGAGCTGCTCGACGATGAACGACAGCTGCGCGTACTGCGCGCGCGTATAGCGTCGCTGTCCGCCCTGGCTGCGAACCGCGATGACCAACCCATAGCGCTCCTCCCAGGAGCGCAGCGTCGAGACCGGCACCCCCACCATGCGCGATACGACGCCGATGCTGTAAAGCGCTGACTCCACGCGTTCAAGGATACGGGGTCGCCAGCGGTCGACTCGAGCGCAACCGCGGCCTCATGCCTGCTGCGCCGCCCGGGTCCAAGGCGAGGACAACGGTTGGAGCGGATCCTGATCGCTGGAGATGATCGGCAACACCTCGCGCACGCCGGACACGTCGAGCACCCGCACCACCGCCTGCGAGCCGTTGACCACGCGAAGTCGACCGGTGCCTCGGCACGCCGCGTTCATCTGCAGCAGCAGGTGGATCCCGGTCGAGTCCATGAAGCTGACCTCCGTGAGGTCCACCACGATCCGTTCCGAGCCCTGGTGGTCATCGAGCGCCGCTTCGAACGCGCGCTTGAGGATCGGGGCGGTCGTGATGTCCAGCTCGCCGATCGGCTGCAGGCGCGCAATCCCACGCTCCTGCGAACTGCGTATCGAGAATGACCCGGGTGCCGTCACGCTCACCTGCCCAAGGGGGGAACGGCCGCCGTCCGGTCGGCCGCCTCCGCCACACCGAAGTACCTATCGACTCCGATCCTATATCTCCGCAATAGCTACGTCAAGCGATGCATCCCCGCGCCGGTCCGGAGGTTTTGCGGAGCGATTTACAAGAGTTTGGACCGGTCATGGCCCATTCAAACCACCCGCGAGCAATGCGAACAGCGGACCGGCACGGTCACGCCGCGGCGCCGGGGCCCGGAAGCAGGTCGACATCGCCGGCGCGCATCGGCTCGCCGCAGTGGTTGCAGCGCAGCTCGACGCTGCCGATCTCTCCACATGCGTGGTGGCGGTAGAGGACAGGTGGGCCGGCCTTTCCGGCCAGCCACTTGTCCCCCAGGCGACCATGACCATGACCATGACCAGGTCGATCAGCTCGGTGCCCTTCTCGGTCAGGGGGTGCTCGTACCGCGGTCGTCGGTCGTAGGGCCGGCGTTCCAGGACACCCTGCTCTACGAGGTGGTTGAGCCGCACGGGTGGGCGCGGCGGTCGCCGGCCGCGCCACCTACGAGCACTCCGGCCATTGGAACGGCGGCAGCCCGCACCCGGCGGCCCGCGTGTTCGTCCTCAGCCATCGGCCGGCGCCGGAGATCAGCGAGACGCAGACGCTGATCGCCGCCGGCATCGAGGACGCGGTGGCGGCGGCACGCGAGGCCTCCGGGGGCAAGGACGTCGGCCTGATGGGCGGCGGCGTGCTGACCTCGGCGCTGTCACGCGCACCGCCGCACGGAGGTCCCGTGGTTCCTCGCCGGGCGGGTCACCGTGGAGTCCCTCGACGTCACCGACCGGGAGGCCTTCCTCGCCCTCGCCGATCGCCACGAGGTCAACGACATCGTCCACCTCGCGGGAAGCCCGCCCGACGAGGACCCGGTCGGCTTCTTCCGCACCGAGCCGGCCGGCCTGCGCAACGCGCGGGACGCCGCGCGCGCCTGGGGCGTCCGCAGATTCGCCGTCGCCGGCAGCCTCGGCGTGTACATCGGTCGGAGCGAGACCCGCCGGCACGAGGAGCTCGCGCGGCCCACGGCGGCGCTGCCGCACCTGATCGTCGCCTTCAAGAAGGCCGTCGAGCCGCTCACCACGCGTGGCCCTCAGGGCAGGGGGTCCAGCCGGTCGTGCTCCGGATCGGGACTATCTGGGCGCCGCTCGGCGACCCGGAGTCACCGTTCTTTCCCATCCCGTCCTACACGAGCGCCGTGCTCCGCGGTGAGGAGCCGCACCCGCGCTACGCTGACGACGGGGGTGACCGCTGCTACGTCGTCGCGTGTGCGACCGGGTCGGCAATTGCGTGCTGCCCGAAGCTTCGCCTGCACCGGGCGATCTTCCACCGCCCCAAGCGCCGCAAGCGCGGTCACTGAGGCGGGCGCGCGGGCCGCCGAAGCCCGCACGCGGCTCGCCTGAGCGGCGCCACAGCCGGTGACCGGGGCCGGCGGGAACGGGCGGTGCGGGTCACGCCCGTGCCGCTAGCCTACAGGCCGTGCGCCGACTCATGCTGCTCTTCATCCTGTGCTCGTCGGTGGCGCTCGCCGCCTGCGGCTCCTCGTCGAAGTCGACGACCACGCATGCGAGGACGACGGCCGCGCCCGTCGCGAGCGCCACGGGCGCGGCGACCACCAGCTCGACCTCGAGCGCGGCGTCGACCCCGGCGGCAACGTCGACCGCGGCCTCGACGCCGACCTCGACCTCGAAGACGGCGTCGACGCCGGCCTCGAAGACGACCTCGACCGCCACCGCGACCACGCCGACGGTCAGTATCCCGACGCCGGCGCACCCGCCGACTACTCGCCGTGCGTTCGTCGCCGACGCGGACGCGATCTGCAAGGCCGGAATCCAGGCGCTCGGGCCCCTCAAGACGATCGGCAGCGCGACGAGCGCGCAGCAGGCCGAGCAGATCCTCGACGGCGCGGCGAACACGTTCTCGGTCGCGCTGGGCGACCTGTCCGCGCTCAAGCCGCCGCACTCGCTCGCCAACGCGTGGGCGCGCTACCTCACCGCCGGGGGCCAGGAGAAGACGGTCATCGCCGCGATGGCCAGCGCGATCGGCGCGGGCAACACCGGCGCGTTCGCGAGCGACGTCAAGCAGGCGGCGGTGGCGAGCGGCCACGGCCGGCGGGCCCTCGCCGGCAAGGGCTTCTCGCACTGCGGCACCGGCCACTGACGCGGGGTTTCCTACACCACCCCACCGCGAAGTCGGCTCGACGTGGACCTCGTGCCCCGCTGAGTCGCGCGCGCTCAGCCCGTGCCGGTGTAGGCGTGGAAGCCGGCGAGGATCGCGAGGGACAGGCCGGCGGTGACGGCCAGCGGGAGCACCAGGCTGTGGCGCACGAGCAGCGCCCCGACGAGCGCACCCAGTCCCATCGCCACAACCGACGCGATCCGCCGCCGGGGATGGCGCGTGGGCTGGCCGCCGAGCGGGGAGTCCACCGCGAGCCCGGTCATCGTCATCGTCAGGACCGTCGTGGTCATGTCGGGTACCTGCAGGCCGCGGACCACGGCATTGCGCAGGCCCATCGCGATGCCGAGCAGCGCGATCACCAGGTAGCGCCGGCCGTCGGCGGTGCCCGGGTGCAGCCCTGCGGCGGCGCCGGCGGCCGCGGCGACGAACGCGACCTCGAGCGCGATCGCGGCGCGCAGCCGATGCTCAGCGCGGTCGAGCTGAGCGAGGACCAGCCGGCCGGCGAGCGCGGCGCCGAGCACAAATCCGCCGAGCGAGGCGAGCAGCGGCGCCGCGCTGAAGCCATGCGTCCGCGCCACCGCGAACCCGAGTAGGACGATGTTGCCGGTCATGTTCGCGGTGAAGACGTGGCCCAGGCCGATGTAGCTGGTCGCGTCGACCAGACCGGTGACGAACGTCAGCGCGACGAGCGCCAGCAGCAGAGCGCGCTCGCGCTCGCTCACCGCTCGGCCGGAGCCAGCGGGAGCCAGACGCGGAACACCGTCCGGCCCGGCTCGGACCGCACGTCGAGCGTGCCGCTGTGGCGCTCCTGCACGATTCGGCGCGCGGTCTGCAACCCCAAGCCGGTGCCGTGGCCGACGTCCTTGGTGGTGAAGAAGGGCTCGAAGATGTGCTCGCGCACGTCGGCGGGGATGCCCGGGCCGTCGTCCTCGATCTCCACGATTGCGCAGTTGCCGTCGCGGCAGGTGCGCACGATGATCGTGCCGCGCTCGCCGAGCGCGTCGATCGCGTTGTCGAGCAGGTTGGTCCACACCTGGTTGAGCTCGCCGCCGTAGACCATCGCGCGCGGGAGCGTGCGATCGTAGCGGCGCTGGACCTTGATCTCGGTGTGCTTGAGCTTGTGGCCGAGCACGACCAGCGTCGTCTCCAGCCCCTCGTGCAGGTCGACGTCGACGAGCGCGCCGCGGTCCATGTACGCGTAGGACTTCACCGCGCCGACCAGGCCGCTGATCCGGTCGGTCGACTCGCGCAGCTCGGCCGCGAGCTCGCTCGCGGTGATCGTCGCTGCGACCCAGCGCACCGCCGCGGGCGTCGCCTCCCCGGCGAGCGCGCGCACCCGCTCGAGCCATTCGCGGTCGACGCCGGCGGCGGCGAGCGGCTCCACCAGGCGCCAGGGCTCGGGCACGTCGAACGCCTCCAGCGCCTCGGTCAGCTCGTCCTCGGCATCTGCGGCGTCCAGGGCATCGAGCGGCGTGCGCGCGGTCGAGGCCGCGAGCGCCTCTCTTTGGAGCTCGACCAGCTGCTGGGCCGCGGGGCGCTCGATGCCTGAGTACACGAACGAGGACAGCGTCCCGTTGACCACCCCGAGCGCCTCGGCCATTTCGGACGCCGCCCGCTTGGCCGCCGCCGCGGGGTTGTTGAGCTCGTGGGCCAGCCCGGCCGCCATCGTCCCCAGCGCCGCGAGTCGCTCGCGGTTCTGCTCGACCGAACCGATGCGCGCGGTGACCTGACGGACGTCGCGCAGGACGCGGCGGTTGACCGGGCGCTGGGCGAGTGCGAGCTCGACGTAGGGCTCGGCGGGGACGAACGCCTCGAGCACGTCGGTGTACGCCTGCATCCGCACGGCCACCGGGTTCTCGGTCAGCGTCGGGATCGCCCCCAGCCAGGTCGGTGCGATGTGCATGCCGGCCGGCTCGGGAATGTCGTTGACGACCACGAAGGCCTGGATCTGCCCCTCCAGCAGCAGGTGCAGCCCAGTCGCGGTCTGCCCCTGCTCCTCGAGGATCTCGCCGGCCTTCGCGGAGCGCAGCTCGGCCACCGCTGTCCAGCGCGCGAGCTCCTCGTCGGTCAGCTCGGCGAACAGCTCGATCGGGCGCAGCTGCTGCAGCGTCGGGTGCGGCACGGCGACCTCAGGCGCCCGCGAGGTACTCGTGGATCAGCGAGACGGCCATCGACCCCTCGCCGACCGCGCTGGCCACGCGCTTGATCGAGCGCGCGCGCACGTCTCCGGCGACGAACACGCCCGGGACGCTCGTCTCGAGCACGAGCGGATCGCGCGTGAGCGCCCAGCCGTGCTCGCGCACCTCGGGGCCGGCGAGCACGAAACCGCGCCCGTCGCGGGCCACCACTTCGGCGAGCCAGTCGGTGCGCGGGGCCGCGCCGATGAACACGAAGCAGGCGTCGGTCGGCAGCTCGCTCTCGGCGCCGCTGCCGTCGCGCACGCGCAGCGCCCGCAGCTTCCCGTCGCCCAGCGCGTCTATGGCCTGCGTGCTCGTGCGGACCTCGACGTTCCCCAAGGTGGCGATCTGCTCGATCAGGTAGTGCGACATCGATTTGGCCAGCGAGTCGGCCCGAACGAGCATCGTGACGCTCGCGGCGAACTGGGAGAAGTACACCGCGGCTTGGCCGGCGGAGTTAGCCCCGCCGATGACCGTGACCCCCTGGCCCTGACAGGCGCGCGCCTCGGTCATGGCCGCGCCGTAGTACACGCCGGCGTCGGTGAAGCGCTCGAAGCCGGGGGTGTCGAGCTGGCGGTAGGAGACCCCTGACGCGACGAGCACGCAGCTCGCCGACAGCTCGCTACCGCCGCTGAGCTCCACGATGCGCCCGGCGCCCTCGACCCGCAGCCCGATCGCGTCGCGCACGGTGAGAAGCTCCGCGCCGAGCCGGCGCGCCTGGTCGGTGCCGCGGCGGGCGAGGTCCGAGCCGCTCAGCCCGACGGGGAAGCCCAGGTAGTTCTCGATGCGGCTGGACTGACCGGCCTGCCCGCCGGTCGCCTCGCGCTCGACCAGGATCGTCGACAGGCCCTCCGAGGCGCCGTAGACGGCGGCGGCGAGCCCGGCCGGCCCGCCGCCGACGATGACCAGGTCGTAGTGGTCGTCGGTCGGCGCCGCGGCGATCCCCAGCCGCTCGGCGAGCTCGAAGGGGGTGGGGCGCTCGAGCACGGTCCCGTCGAGCAGCAGCGCGATCGGCAGCCGCTCGGGGTCGGCGCCGACCACGGCGAGCAGCTCACGCGCCTCGGCGTCGCGCTCGACGTCCAGCCAGCGGCCCGGGACGCGGTTGCGGGCCAGGAAGTCGCGCAGCTCGTGCGTCTCCTTGGAGAAGCGGTGTCCGATCACCCGCACGCCGGCCGCCTCCAGGGCGTTGCCCGACTGCCATGTCACGAGCAGGTCGCTGAGCACCGGGAAGAGGTGCTCCTCGGGCGGGTCCCACGGCTTGAGCAGGTAGTAGTCCAGCGAGACCTCGTTGATCGCCTGGATCGCGGCCTCGGTGTCGGCGTAGGCGGTCAGCAGCACCCGCTTGGCCTCGGGGACGATCTCGCGGGCCTGCGCCAGGTAGTCGGTGCCCGACAGCCCCGGCATCCGCTGGTCGGCGATGAGCAACGCGACGGCGTCGCCGCGCGTGCGCAGCTCGCGCAGGAGCTCGAGCGCCCCCCCGCCCGAATTGGCGCGCAGGATGCGGTAGTCCTCCCCGAACCCGCGCCTCAGATCGCGGGCCACGGCGGCCAGGACGGCGGGCTCGTCGTCGACCGCGACGATCGCCGGGCGCCGGGCCGCTGGCGCTTCCTCGCTCACGGCCGGCACGCTAGCCGATCGGCCCGGTCCTCACTCACCGGCGAGCCCGACTCGGGGCCGGGGGCCGTTGAGGTCCGTCTCACCTACGACGTCGAGCAGGCCCCGAAGGGGCCGCCGCAGGCACGCGGGGCACGCGCGATTGCCCGTTTGCACCCCGACGCCGCTACGCGCCAGGTAATTGCCGCGCCCCGCCGCGGCGGCGAGCATGGCTCTCGCAGACCCGCTCCCTTCCCGACACGAAAGGCCACAAAATGACCGACCTGAACAGCCTCGTCCAGCGCTACCTGGACGGCTTCAACGAGACCGACCCGGCCCGCCGCGCGGAGCTGCTCGAGGCGACCTACACGGCCGACAGCCGCTACACCGATCCCCAAGTCGACCTGCACGGCGCCGCGGAGATCGAGGCGTTCATCGCCGCCACCCAGGAGCGCTTCCCCGGATACCGCTTCACGCTCGGCGGCGACGTTGACGCCCACCACGATCAGGCGCGCTTTCAGTGGCACGCCGCGCCGGACGGCGCCGCCGAGCCCGAGTACATCGGCTTTGACGTCATCGACGGCGCCGACGGGCGCGTGCAGCGCGTCTACGGCTTCATGGATCGCGCCCCGGTGGCGTAGCCCGCGCCCGCCGGGGGGCAGTGCTGCACTGGTGACGATATTCGCCACTGGTGCAGCACTCCCGCGGGCGGGGGCCTACGCGGCCGCGGGCGCCAGCACCGGCGTGAGCAGGTGCTCGACGAACCAGTCGCGCGCCGCGGTCGAGGTGATCTTGAAGCCCTCGCCCGTGTAGGCGTCGAAGTGCCCGCCGTCGACCAGGACGAGCTTCTTCGGGTGCGCCGCGGTCTCGTACGCCGCGCACGCCCACTCGCCGGGCGCCAGGCGGTCGAGCGGCGCGACGACCATCAGCAGGGGCGTGGGCGAGATCAGCGGCACGTAGGCGCCGGGCTCGTAGCCGCGGAACAGCTCCAGCGAGCGCAGCGTGACCTCGTTGCGCCAGGCCGGGGCGCGCTCGGCCCCGGCGCGGGTGAAGAATTCGTAGGAGTCCGGCGTGGGCAGCGCCGACGGCGCCAGCGGATCGGCGTCGACGACCGGCATCACGATCGGATCCTCGCCGCGCAGGCGCGCCTGGCGGTCGGCCGAGAACATCTCGTAGGTCGGCTCCCACGCGTCGACCCGCACCAGGGCCTGGAAGTTGCGCGAGCCGGAGATGAGGGGCACCTGGCCGCACACCGCCTTCACTCGGCGGTCGATCGCCGCGGTCGTGTAGGCGTGCGCGCCGCCGTAGCTCGAGCCCCACAGCCCGATGCGGCTCGCGTCGACCTCCTCGCGCGATTGCGCGTAGGTGATCGCGTGCTGGATGAAGCGCACCTGCTGCCACGGGTCGATCTCCTGGCGCGGGGTCCCGGGAACCGCGTCGCTCGCCCCGAACCCCGGGTGGTCGTAGACCAGGCAGGCCAGGCCGGCGGCGTTGAACACCTCGGCGTACTCGTCGAGGTGCATCTCCTTGACCGCGCTGAAGCCGTGCTGCACGACCACGCACGGCGCCTCGCGCTCGCACTGGTAGAACCAGCCGCGGAGCGTGGTTCCCTCGACGGTGAACTCAACGTCCTCTCGCATCGTCTCTCCCTCTCTGGACGGCGTGTGGCCCAAGTGTAGGATCGCCGGCATCCGCACCGTCTCCAGGAGAGAGCCATGAGCCTGCCGCCGCCGTCTGCCGACGCGACCGTCCTCGTCACCGGGGCCTCCTCGGGCATCGGCGAGGAGATGGCCCGCGACCTCGCTCGCCGTGGCTACGGCAGCACCCTGGTCGCGCGCCGGCGCGAGCGCCTGGACGCGCTCGCCGCCGAGATCGAGGCCGAGCACGAGGTCAAGGTGCGCGTGGACACGTGCGACCTGGGCGACGCCGAGGCGCGCGCCGCGCTCGTGCGCCGGCTGAAGGGCCGCAGCCGGCCGCCCGTCGTCGGCGTCTGCAACAACGCCGGCTACGGCTCGCTCGGCCGCTTCTACGAGCTGGCGCTGAAGTCCGAGATGGACGAGGTGCAGCTCAACGTCGCCGCGCTGCACCACCTCACCGGCGCTTTCCTGCCCAAGATGGTCGAGCGCGGCGCCGGCGCGATCCTCAACACCGCGTCGATCGCCGCCTTCCAGCCGATCCCGTCGATGGCCACCTACGCCGCCACCAAGGCGTTCGTGCTCTCGTTCTCGGAGTCGCTGCACGAGGAGCTCTCGGGGACCGGCGTGAGCGTCAGCGCGCTGTGCCCGGGACCGACCCGGACCGAGTTCAACGCGGTCGCCGGGGTGAGCGACGACGGCGGCAGCTTCTCGATCCCCGGCCTGCACAGCGACCCTGGGCAGGTCGCCCGCGCGGGGATCGCCGCGATGGTCCGGGGGCGGCGCGTCGTCGTCCCGGGGCTGAGCGCGAACGCGATGGCCACCGCCGGGCGCTATTCGCCGCGCAAGCTGCTGCTGCCGCTCACCCGCCTGGTCGGGGCCGATCGCGTGCTGCGCTGATCGCCCGCTGTCACGAACGGCGTCAGCCGGACATGGTGGGGGTGTGGACGATCGAGACCCGGAGGCCTTCCGAGCCCTCTACCGCGCGCACTACCGGACCGTCTGCCGCTTCCTGACGGCGCGGACCGATCGCGGCCTCGTCGAGGACGTCGCCGCCGAGACGTTCCTGGTCGCCTGGCGCCGCCAGTCCGAGCTGCCGAGCGAGGTCGTCCCGTGGCTGCTGGCCACCGCTCGCCGCTGCCTGGCCAACCAGCGCCGCGCTCGCGGGCGCCGCGACGCGCTCGTCGACCGGCTGGGCGAGCTGATCGCGTGCGACGCCGGCGGGGTCGAGGACGCCCTCGCCCGCCGCGAGGAGCTGCGCGCCGTGCTCAGCGCGCTCGCCGCCTGCACCGAGCGCGAACGCGAGCTCCTGCTGCTCAGCTACTGGGACGGGCTCGCGCCGCGCGAGATCGCCGCCGTCCTCGAGCTGAACCCGGTCCTGCTGCGCGCCCGCCTGCACCGCGCCTCGCGCCGGCTGCGCGAGGCGCTGGCCGGCGAGGAGACCCGCCCCGGCCCCGCCGCGCCCCGTCGGCCCCAGAACACCATCGACCTCACCGAGACATGAGAGGACCTGTCATGCCCGACCCCGTCGAACTGCTGCGCAGCGCACGCGTCGAGCCGGAGTGCTTCGACCCCGACTCACCTGCCGCCCGCGCGAGCCTGGAGCGGATCCTCTGCGCTCCGCCGGCGCCGCGCCACCGCCCCTCGATGGGCCGCCGCGTCGCCTACGTGTCGGTTCCCGCGGCGGTCGCCGCCGGCACCGTCGCGGCCGTCGTCGTGCCGTCGCTCGGCGGCTCGCCGACCGCGATCGCGCAGGCCGCGGTCCTCTCGCGCGCCGCGGCGGCGCTCGACCAGCCGAACACGATCCTGTCCCTGACCGAGCAGGACTACGGGACCGCGACCGTGACGTGCATGCTCGGCGGGCATCCGTTGACCGTCTGCTTCGGCGGCCACACGAGCGATCCCGGCAGCGCGATCAGCGCCGACCCCTCGCAGGACCCGCTCGCCTACAGCGAGCACGAGTGGCTGAGCGCCGACGCGAGCATCGATCACACGCTCTACGACAACGGCGACGAGACCGTGACCGACTACGCCAGCCACGAGTACCAGGTCTTCGACGCCGCGGCGGACACGCTGAGCACGCTGACCGACTTCGAGACGGCCGCGTCCCCGCCCGGCGACGTGCGCTCGCCGGTGCCCGAGCCGGCGGACTTCTCGAACCCCGCCTACTACGAGAGCCTCTACCGACAGGCGCTCGCCGGCACCCAGCAGGTCCAGCTCGTCGGCCCGAGCACGATCGACGGCCAGTCGGCCTACGAGCTCGACTTCCCGATCCTCGCGGCGGGAACCGCCGCATGCGGCGGGGGGGACTGCACGCCGCCGCAGCACGCGCTGCTGGTGTACGTGAGCACCCAGACGTTCGCCCCGGTCCGCACCGAGGATGAGCTGCTCAATCCCACCGACCGCCCCGGCATCCCGCCCGGCACCTCGATCCTGCACATCACCGACTTCCAGGCCCAGCAGCTCCCGGACACGCCGGTCAACGAGGCACTGCTGGCGATGTCGCGGCACCCGGGCGCGAGGCAGTTCTCCGAGACCCAGGCGCAGGCGCGCGACCAGCTGGGCTCGGCGCGCCCCTGAGCGCGAGCCGTGCGACCCCGCGCAGGTCGGCGATCGCGGTCGGGACGATGTGCACGCGCGAGTCGGGGTCCTCCACCCAGTCGACCGGAACCTCGTGGATGCGCAGGCCCGCGCGCTGGGCGCGGTAGAGCAGCTCGGTGTCGAAGAACCATTCCTCATCGCGCACGCGCGCGAGCAGCGCCTGGACCGCCTCGCGCCGCCCGGCCTTGAAGCCGCACTGCGCGTCGCTGAACCGGGCCCGCAGCGCGAGCGCCAGCAGTCGGTTGTAGGAGCGCGAGATCAGCTCGCGCTTGAGCGAGCGGGTCACGCGGGCGCCGCGCGCCAGCCGCGAGCCGATCGCGAGCTCGCTGTGCCCGCTCACCAGCGGAGCGATCAGCGCGGGCAGCGCGCGCAGGTCGGTCGACAGGTCGACGTCCATGTAGGCCACGACGTCGGCCTCGCTCGCCGACCACGCCGCGCGCAGCGCGCGCCCGCGGCCCTTGGCGTCCAGATGCCGCGCGCGCACGCACGGCAGCCCGTCGGCCAGCCGCTGCGCGAGCGCCCAGGTGCCGTCGGTGCTCGCGTTGTCGGCGATCGTGATCAGGTAGGGATAGGGCAGCTCCCGCTCGAGGTAGGCGAACAGGCGCAGCACCGACGCCGCCAGGACGCGCTCCTCGTTGTAGACCGGGACGACGATCTCCACGAGCGGCGGGGCCAGGGGAGGGGAGAAAGACGACAGTGTGTGCAGGGCGCCGGCGTCAGTGGTCGCGGCGGTGGCGGTGGTCATCGTGCAGCTCCTTGGTGTGCGGGTGCGTGATGAGCCGATCGTGCACCGGCCGTGCAAGAGCGCGGTCGGTCGCGCGTAAGCGATTTCTCAGGCGGCGGGGAGGGGTGCGACGGTCGGCGCGCGCACGGCCGCCGGGAGCGTGGCGCCGCTGGGCAGCGGCGGGAAGCGCACCTCGACGCCGAGCCCGCCCTCGGGGAGCGCGTGCACGGCGAGCTCGGCGCCATGGGCGGCGGCGATCGCCGCGACGATCGACAGCCCGAGCCCGTGGCCGCTGCCGGGCTGGTGGGCGCGCGCCGGCGCGGCGCGACGGAAGGGCTCGAGCAGCGCCTGCACCTCGTCCGGGTCGACCACCGGGCCGCTGTTGCTCACCAACACGCTCGCGCTGCCCCCGCGCATGCGGGTGCAGACGCGTACCCAGCCGCCGGGGACGTTGTGCCGCACCGCGTTGTCGAGCAGGTTGCCGACCAGCCGCTCGATCAGGCGGCGGTCGCCGGCGAGCGGGGCGGGCTGCAACTCGGCGGTGATGCGCGGCGTGGTCGCGGCGCCGATGAGGCTCTCCTCGACCACCGGGGCCAGGTCGAGGGGCTCGCGCCGGTGCAGGCCGCGCTCGCTGCGCGCGAGGACGAGCAGGGCCTCGATCAGGTGCTCCTGCTGCTCGCCCACGAGCAGCACCCGCTCGCACACCGCGCGCAGCGAATCGATGTCGGTGTCGGGGTCGGCGAGTGCGACCTCGATCATCGCGCGCTCGAGGGTCAGCGGCGTGCGCAGCTCGTGCGACGCGTTGGCCACGAATCGGCGCTGGGCCTCGAAGGCGCCCTCCAACCGCCCGAGCAGGCCGTCGAACGTGTCGCCCATCTCTTTGAGCTCGTCGTCGGGCCCGTCGTGGGCGAGCCGCTCGTGCAGGTTCTCGGCTGAGATGTGGCGGGCGGCCGCGGTCATCTCCCGCAGCGGGGCGAGCACGCGGCCGGCCATCAGCCAGCCGAGCAGCGCTGAGAGGAGCGCCATGATCGCCAGCCCGGTGCCCGACCACAGCACGAGCTGGTCGAGCTCGTGCGAGCGCTCGCGGTGCAGCACCGAGTTGAACAGCAGCCGGGCCTTGGTGATCTCCTTGACGGGGATCTGCAACGCGCTGCCGCTGCTGAATCCCCCGGCGGCGATTTGGGGGCCGGCGCCGCTCTTGGAGCTGGTTCGCACGTACGCGAAGCCCTGGTTGGGCGCGGGCGCAGCCCCCGCCGGTAGGCGGATCGGGTTCGGAAGGGACACGCCGGGGGCCGCGCTGACCGACACGCTGCCGCTGCGCTGGATGCTGACGTCGCTCTGGTTGCTCCCGTCGATGTTGCTCGCCACCAGCAGGTAGGTGATCGTCAGCAGCAGCGCGCCCGCGAGCAGGAACAGCGAGCCGTACAGGACGGTGAGCCGCAGGCGCACGGTGCGCCGCGGCAGCCAGCGCGTGGCCAGGCCGCGCATCATCCGATCCGGTACCCGGCGGTCGAGATCGTCTCGATCAGCGGCGGCTCGCCGAGCTTGGCCCGCAGGCGGCTGATCGTCACCTTGACCACGTTGCTGAACGGGTCGGCCTGCTCGTCCCAGACGCGCTCGAGCAGCTCCTCGGCGGAGACGACCGCACCCGCCGCCCCGAGCAGCAGCTCGAGCACGGCGAGCTCCTTGGGGCTCAGCGCGAGCAGCCGCCCGCCGCGCCGCGCGACGCGCTGGGCGGGGTCCACGCGCAGGTCGTCCTTGACCAGGACCGGCGGTACCGGCGGCTGGGCGCGCCGGGCGAGCGCGCGCACGCGCGCGACCAGCTCGGCGAACGCGAACGGCTTCGAGAGGTAGTCGTCGGCGCCGAGCGTGAGTCCCTCGACGCGATCCTCGATCGTGCTCGCCGCGGTGAGCATCAGCACGCGTGCCCGGCAGCCGTCGGCCAGCAGCGAGCGGCAGACCTGGTCACCGTGCATCCCGGGGAGGTCGCGATCGAGCACGAGCACGTCGTAGCTCGCGCAGCTCGCGCGCTGCAACGCCGCGCGCCCGTCGAGGGCGACGTCGACCGCCATCCCCTCCCGGCGCAGGCCGCTGGCCAGCGTCTGGGCGAGCTCCTCGTGGTCCTCGGCGATCAGCACCCGCATCCTCGGCTCCGGACTCGCGAGCGTAGCGAGCGTTGGTTACGGCGAGGTAACCGCGCCGGCACGGCGATCGCTCCCCGCCACCTCACGCGGTCCGCAGGGCGTCGGTCGGGGACAGGCGCGCGGCGCGCATGGCGGGCAGGATGCCGGCGATCGCGCCGATCGCGATCGCGGCGCCGATGCCGCCGCCCCAGGCGAGCGTCGGGATCACGGTCGTCTCGTGCTTGGCCGACGCGTAGATCGCCGTCGCGAGGGCGCCCGCGCCGATGCCGGCGGCGCCGCCCAGCACGGCGAGCAGGATCGCCTCGGTCAGGAACTGGATGCGGATCTGAGACTTGGTGGCGCCGAGCGCGCGGCGCAGGCCGATCTCCGATCGGCGCTCGAGCACGCTGATGATCATGATGTTGGCCACCCCGATCGCGCCGACGAGCAGCGCGATCGCGCCCAACCCCAGGAACAGGCCGTTGAAGGTGCCCTTGGCGTCGGCCTCGGCGACCAGGGCGTTGGAGGGTTGGGTGACGTTGACCTCGTTGGGGGACTCGGGGTTGGCGGTCGCGGCGAGCACGTTGTCGACCGCGTCGACACCGCTGGTGCGGGCGCGCACGTAGATCGTCGTGGGGTTGCCGATCGCGGGCTTGCCGTTCTGGACGCTCGTGTAGTGGAGATACCTCGCCGCGGCCTGGAAGCCGATCAGGACGCTCGCGTCGATCTCCGGCGCGAGCACCGCGGGCCGCAGGATCCCCACGACGTAGAACCACATGCCCCCCAGCCAGATCCGCAGCCCCGGGAACACGTGGGCGATGCCCAGCCGCTGGGCGGCGGCGGCCCCCAGCACGGCGACGGGTTCGGTCGCGGTGGCGGCGTTCAGGTATACGCCCTGGGCGGCCCTCGTGCCGACGGCGCCAGGCAGGTTCAGGCTCGCCGCCGCCACGCTGAGCGCGTTGGTGTCGACCGACGGGACCAGCGGGCTGGTGTAGACGTTCGCGCTGCTGAGCACGCCGGTGTCGGCGACGTCGTAGACCGGGCCGATCCGGGCGATCATCGCCGGCGCATCGAGCGGAAGCGGCACGTTGGAGCCGGTGAAGCTCTGGCCGGTCGTGACGTCGAGCAGGTTGGTGCCGAGCTGGTTGATCTCGTTGAGCAGCCCGGCCTGGCTCGAGGAGGACAGGCCGAGCACGGCGACGATCGCCGCGACGCCGATCGCGATCCCGAGCGCCGAGAGCGCGGCGCGCAGGCGCCGGGTGCGCAGCCCGATGCTCGCCAGCCGCGCGAGGTCGGCCAGACGCAGCCGCTGCGGGACGAGGGTCGTCGTCGCGGCCATCGTCATTCGTTGACGAGCGCGAACGGCGCCCGGGCGTGGGGGACCCTGGCCATGACCAGGTAGCCGCCCACCACCCCGTTGGCGGTGAACGCCGGGGCGACCGCGACGCCGTGGGCGTCGGTCCTGACCGTCACTCTCCTCGGGCGGCCCGAGCGGGCGAACGTGCCGCTCGCCCCCGAGGCCGGTGCGCTGAACGTGACCGGGACGTCGGGGACCGGGTTGTGCTCGGCGTCGGTGACGGTGACGGCGAGGCGGATGGCAAAGCGCGCGCCCGTGTCGGCGGACTCCGACGCGGCCGCCCCCGCGGTGACCGTCGCCGGCCGGCCGGCGCGGTTGCGCAGTGTGAACCGCAGCGAGGCCGAGCTGCCCGACAGGCTCGCCGTCGCGTGGAACGTGCCGGCCGTCCCGTTCGCGGTGAGCCGGGGCGAGGTGGCGATCCCCTCCGGGCCGGTCGTCGCGCTGGCCTGCGTGCCGCCGCCCGCGAAGCTCGCCCCGGCGCCCGCGCTCGATCCCGCACCGGCGGTTCCGCCCGAGCCGAGCGTGAAGCTGACCGTGGCGCCGGCGACCGGGCTGCCGTTCGCGCCGCGAACGTCGACCCGCAGGCGCCGCCCGTAGCGGGTCTCGACCGTCGCCGAGCGGCGCGTGGGCCCGACCACGCTGAGCGATGGCGCCCGGCCGGCGAGGTTCTCGAGCGTGAAGCTCGCCGGATCGCTGACGTGCGGAGCGCTCGCCGTGGCGGTGAACGTGCCGGCCGTGGCGTTGGCCGTGATGCTGGAGGAGGTGGCGATTCCGTCGCTGTCGGTCGTCACGGTGTCCTGGCTGCCGCCCCCGGCGAAGCTCGCGCCCGCGCTGGCCGCGGCCGAGCCGAGCGCGCTGTCCGTGCCGGGGCTCGAGTCCGATCCCGACCCCGGTCCGAGGCTGAACGTGACGCTCGTGCCGACGACGGGGACGCCGCTCGCGTCGAGCACCTGCACCGCCAGCGGCGCACCGTAGGTGTCTCCGACCTCGGCCGACCGGGTCCTCGGCGGCAGCGCGATGACCCTCGCGGGCAGGCCGGCGGCGGTATTGGTCAGCGCGAAGGACACCGTGCCGTACGTGCTGCTCGCCGTGACCGTGTAGCTGCCGGGCGTGTCGTTGGCGCTGAGCATCTGCGCGGCCGCGTTGCCGGAGGAGTCGCTGCCGACCGTGAGCGTGTTCGACCCGCTGCTCGCGAACACGACGCTGGCGCCGCTCGCCGGCGCGGTGAAGGTGATCGGCGTGCCGGCGACCGCCGCGGTGACCGGGCAGCCGTCGGTGTTCGCCAGTGCGACCTGCAGCGGTGCGCCGAACGCGGCGTCGAGCTGGGCGGTCTGCGGGGTGCCGGCGACCAGGCTCAGCGTGTTCGCCGGGTTGCTCGCCGGGCAGTTGCCGCTGCCGGTCCCGCCCGACGGCGGGCTGGCTGCGCTCGCGGGTGCGCTCGCGGCGAGCGCCAGCGCGATCACGGCCGCTCCGGTGAGGCGCGACGGGCGCGTGCGTTCGGGCATCAGCGCGGCGGCCCCTGGTCGGAGGCGTAGGCGCTGTCGGACAGGATGCGCCCGTCGAGCATCTCGATCTGGCGGGGGAGCCTTGCCGCGAGCTGGTGGTCGTGGGTGATCACGACGATCGTCGTGCCCCGGGCGTGCAGCTCCTGCAGGAGCGCGAAGATCGCGGCGCCGTTGGCGCTGTCGAGGTTGCCCGTCGGCTCGTCGGCGAGCACGATCGCCGGCTGCCCGACGAGCGCGCGGGCGATCGCCACCCGCTGGCGCTCACCGCCGGAGAGCTTGGTCGGCCGGAAGTCCGCCCGGTGCTCCAGGCCGACCGCGGCGAGCGCCTCGGCGGCCCGGGCGCGCCGCGCGGGCGCGGCGACGCCGGCGTACAGCAGCCCATCGGCGACGTTGTCCAGCGCGGTCTGGTGCTCGGCCAGGAAGAACTGCTGGAAGACGAACCCGATGCGGGTCGCCCGCACCACCGAGAGCTCGCGGTCGGACAGGCCGGCGACGTCCAGCCCGGTGATCCGCACCGCCCCGGAGGTCGGGCGCTCGAGCGTGCCCATCACGTGCAGCAGGGTCGACTTGCCCGACCCGGAGGGCCCGACGATCGCCACCAGCTCGCCCTGCCGCACGGTGAAGCTGACCGCGGACAGCGCGTTCACGGGCGGCAGCGCGGGATAGGTCTTGGTCACGTGGTCGAGCTCGAGCACCGCCGGCGCGCCGCCGCTGGTTCGCGCGCCGTCCAGGTCGTCCTCGGCGCCGCGAGTGCCCCGTGGGGTGCCGGTCGCGATCGTCATACGCCGGGGATGACGATGCGCTGCCCGGCCGCCAGTCCGGCGCCGCTGACCTGGACGTCGCCGTCGGCGTCGTCGAACAGCCCGGTGGTCACCGCGACGAGCTGGTGCGCGCCCCTGGCGTTGACCTCCTCGACGGCATAGCCGCCGCTGGCCAGCGCGAGCAGGGCGTCGACGGGCACGACGAGGGCGTTGTTGACGCTTGCGGTCGTGATCGCGACGTTGACCGGCGCCTGGTCGAGGTTGCCGGTCGCGGCCGGGTCGGTCGGGACCGCGTCGACCAGGACCGTCGTGGAGCCTCCCTGTGAGGAGGAGGCGACCGAGCTGACGTACGAGATCCGGCCCGGCGTGGTCTGGTTGTCCGGGAGGGTGATCGTGACCGGATCGCCGACCTTCACCTCTCCCTGCAGCGCCGCGTCGAGCTCGATCGCGACCTGGCGGGCGGTCGAGCTGACGGTGAGCAGCGGCCCCGGCGCGACCGGGGCGCCGACGCCCGCGTTGGGGGCCACCGCGGTCACGCGGACGGCTCCGGACGAGAACGCGACCGAGCCCAGCAGCAGCTGGCCGGTCGAGGTCATGCCGTGCGCGGACTGGAGCGCCCGGATCGCGGCCGCCGTGCCCGACGTGAACGCGTCGCCGCTGAGCCCGTGGCCGTAACCGAGCGCGTCGAGGTTGGCGTTCAGGGCGGCGACGTCCGCGCCCGGCGACATGCCGGCGACGAACGCGCGCGTGACGACCACGTGGCCGTAGAGGAGCAGCACCGGCTGGCCCTCGACCGCGTACAGCCGCTGGCCGCGGCGGATCACCTTCCCGGTCGCCGGCAGGGCTGTGAGCACCGACTGCTGGCCGTAGGCGGCCTCGTGGGCGACGGCGGTGCTCACGGCCGACTCGGCGCTGGCCAGCGAGCGCTCGCCTGAGGTCACCTGGTTCTCATCCGCGGTGACCTTGGCCGTGCCGGCGGTGACGGCCTGACGGTCCCCGGTGACGCGTTGCTCGGCGCTCGCGCAGCCGCCGCCGGCGCTCTGCGCGGCGTTGTCGCCGGCGCAGTCGACCGCCTCGAGCTGCTCGTCGGCCGACAGCGTCGCGCGTGCCTGTGCCAGCGTGGCCTCGTCGGCCGACAGCGTCGACCTCGCCGTGGAGAGCATTCCCTGGGCGTTCGCGGCCGACTGCTGCGCCTGGGTCACCTGCGAGGGCGCGGTTCCCGAGGGGACGCGGATCGTCGCGCTGCCGGCGTAGCCGAGCGTCGCGCTCACCTGGGTCTGCTGGATCAGCGCCCCCTGGGTCACCGTCGTCAGCGACGTCGGGTACTCGTTGTCGGTCACCCCGCTCACGGGATTGCTGCCCTTGAACGGGTCGGTGACCACGATCGCCACCGCGACGGCCGCGAGCGCGAGCGCGAGCCCCGCGAGCATCCGGCGCCGTCCGCGGCGCGGCGCCCGGTTCGGGTCCACCGGCTCGGGGGCGATCGCCTCGTCGGTCGTGGTCGCGGCGCTCATTTGCCCGGACCGATCGGGAGGGTGCCGCCGATCGCGCCGGGACGGTCGGCCGCGCAGGCCTTCTGGGCGGCCTGGAAGATCGGCGAGCTCGGATCCAGCGCCTTCCCCGGGCCTCCGGAGATCCTCACCGAGATCGTCCCGCCGGAGAACTGCGGGTCGGGGAAGCTCGGCTCGCCGTGCGAGCGCATGCAGGCCGAGAACGCGAGCGCCTGCGCCTGGGCCTGGGCCTGCTGGGCCGGGCTCGGCGCCTTGCCGCCGCCGGTGTACTTCTGGCACTTCTGCTGGGCGGCCTGGAACGAGGCGGATCTGGGGTCCACGCCGCTGCTCGAGCTGAACTGGATCGCGCCGCTGCCGTTGGGGTCGGGGAAGTTCGCCACCCCGTTGGCGCGCATGCAGGCCGAGAACTTGAGCATGTCCGCGCCGCTGCCGCCGGCGAGCGCCATCCCGGACTGCGCGCTCGAGGCGCTGGACAGCGCGGTGCCGCCTGCGGCCGGCGCCCCGCCGGAGCCGCCGGTGCCGGTCACCGGCGAGGACGGGCTGCCCGTGGCCTTCGAGCCGGCGACGCTCGCGACCCCAGGGGAGGAGCTGCCGCCGCAGCCGGCGAGCAGCAGCACGAGGCCGAGCAGCGCGGCGCCGGACAACGTGACCCGCGCGACGCGGGACGCCGACAGCGCGCTCACGGCGCGCTCCTGCTGACCGAGCCGCCGGCCGCACCCGGGGCGACCGACGCGCACGCCTTCTGGGCGGCCTGGAAGATCGGCGAGCCCGGGTCCAGCGTGCCCTTGGGCTCGGCGAGCATGACCTGCCCGTCGGCGATCGGCCCGGGGAAGTCCGGCTCGCCGTGCGCGCGCATGCAGGCCGTGAAGGCCAACGCCGTCGAGATCTTGGCCTGCTGGCGCGGACTCGGCGCGGTGCCGGTGGGCGCGTACCTCTGGCACCTCTGTGAGGCGGCCTGGAACTGGGGAGAGTCGGCGTTCACGCCGCTGCTCGGGCTCAGCTCGATCACGCCTCGCGCGTCGGGATCCGGAAAGCCCGGCACCCCGTCGGCGCGCATGCAGGCCGAGAGCCGCAGCAGTGCCCCCGAGCTCGGCAGCCCGGAGCTGCCCTGGCCACCGGCTGCCGCAGGAGCGGTGCTGCCGCCGCAGCCGGTGAGCAGCAGCGCCGGACCGATCAGCGCGGCGGCGACCGCCGCGACCGGCGGTGGGGACGGCGCCCTCACGGGACCGCCACCGGGGCCAAGCCGGCCTTGCCGGGGAGCTTGGCCGCGCACGCCTTCTGCGCCTTCTGGAAGATCGGCGAGTTCGGATCCAGACCGCTCGCGGGCCCGTTGCCCGCGCCGACCTTGATCGAGACGCCGTGGGCGGAGAACTGGGGGTCGGGGAAGTTCGTCACGCCGTGGGCGCGCATGCAGTCCGAGAACGCGAGCGCCTGGGCCTGCGTCCTCGCGCGTTGGGCGGGGCTCGGCACCTTGGCGGCGCCCATGTACTTCTGGCACTTCTGCATCGCAGCCTGGAAGGATGCGGAATCGGGGTCAATGGCGTTCGCGCTGAACTGGATCCCGCCGCTGCCGCTGGGGTCGGGGAAGTTCGGCACCCCGTTGGCGCGCATGCAGGCCGCGAACTTCAGGAGGTTCGCGCCGGCGCCGGCAGCGAGCCCGACCGTACGGCCGCTGTTGCCGCTCGGGGACCCGGGCAGCGCGGCCGCGCCCGCCCCGGAGGTCCCGGGGGTGGCGGCGTCCGCCGCCGCGGAGCCGCTCGCGCTCTTGGAGCCGGCGATGTTCGCGACCCCGGGGGACGAGCCGCCGCCGCACCCGGCGATCAGCAGGGCCAGGCCGATCAGCGCGGCGCCCACCGCCACGCCGCGGGCGATGCGAAGCGGCGATGACGACGCCCTCGGGAGACGGCCGGGATGCTCATGCATCGCGGGGGCAACGACGGCGCTCGATGCCGCCGGTCTGGGCGCACTCGCGGCGGGACTGCTCGCCTGCGGCGGGAGCGCTGCGGGGGCCGGGAACACGGCGAGCGGTGGGTCATGCGCGTTGGGCCCTCTCAACCTGGTGAGCAGCGCGCTCCTGGGGCTGCTGCCCGAGGCGTCGAACCTCTGCGGCGGCGGCTGCACGTGCTCGGGCTCGGTCGACAGCGCCTGCGTATCCAAGGCGCCCGCCACGCTCAGCGTGAGCGTGTCGGGCGAGATCGCCTGCGCCTTGCCGCCCGAGGCGCTGCCCGGGAGAGCGACGCTCACCGTCGACGGGGCCACGCTGCGCCTGCACACGACCCTCGACAGCATCCCGCCGCTGGCGCTGTGGCGAATCACGCTGTCCGGCGCGGCGGCGGGCCTCGGCCCCGGCCGGGTGCTGCCCTGGCTGCTCGCGCAACCGGGCTCCTCCGCGGCGCGGGCGACGCGAAGCGGCGATGACGGCGCACTCACGGGGCGCCGCCCGGCTGGTCGGCCGCGCACGCCTTCTGGGCGGCTTGGAAGATGGGCGAGTTCGGATCCAGCGCGCCCCCCGAACTCGCGTGGATGCTCAGCGAGATCCGGCCGCCGGAGATCTGCGGGTCGGGGAAGCTCGGCTCGCCGTGCGAGCGCATGCAGGCCGAGTACGCGAGCGCCTGGGCCTGCGCCTTGGCCTGCTGGGCGGGGCTCTGCGCGGCGCCGCCGCCCGCGTACTTGCGGCACTTCTGCATGGCGGCCTGGAAGGTGGCCGAGTTGGGGTCCACGCCGCTGCTCGAGCTGAGCTGGATCGAACCGTCGCCGCTGGGGTCGGGGAAGCCCGGCTCCCCGTTGGCGCGCATGCACGCCGACAGCTTCAGGAGATTCGCGCTGGTGCCGCCGGCGAGCTTCATCGCAAAGTGCGCGCCGGGGCTGCCGCCGCCGGGCCCGTCGGGCACGCTCCCGCCCACGCCGATTCCCGGGGCGCCGGCTCCCGCCGCGGCGGTGGCCGGGGTGCTCGAGGTCTTCGAGGCGGCGACGTTGGCCACGCCGGGGGACGAGCTGCCGCCGCAGCCGGCGAGCAGCACCAGGCCGATGAGCGCGGCGCCCGCGGCCAGGGCGGGGGCGCCGCGGCGCCGTCGATCGCGGGGTGGATCGGTCACGGTCTCGACGGACGGCATCTCGTGCTCCTTCGTGGCGGCGGTGGCGGGCATCGACCGCAATGAGTACCGATGGGCCGGTTACACCCCGGTTACAGGGCGCGTGACCTTCCTGCAACCTCCCATCGGCGCGGCCTCCGCGGCGCCGCTCGCACGAACTTCTTACAAACCTCACATGGGGCTGCGAGGGCGCGCCGCGACGCTGCGGCCGCCATGAGCCCGGTTACGATCCGTCAATGCGCATCCTGGTGATCGAGGACGACGACGCCGTCCGCGCCGCGCTGCGCCGCGCGCTGCTGCTCGGCGGCTACGAGGTGCTGCTCGCCGAGGACGGCGAGCAGGGGCTGCTGCGCGCGCAGAACGACGTCCCCGACGCGATCGTGCTCGACCTGGGCCTGCCGAAGATCGACGGCATGCAGGTGTGCCGCACGCTGCGCGAGAGCGGCAACCGCGTCCCGATCCTCATGCTCACCGCGCGCGACGCGGTCGAGGACCGGATCGACGGCCTGGACGCCGGCGCCTACGACTACCTGCTCAAGCCCTACGACGTGGGCGAGCTGCAGGCGCGGCTGCGCGCGATCCTGCGCCGCCACATCCAGGGTGCCGAGGGGCGCACGCTGCGCTTCGAGGAGCTCGAGCTCGACGCCGACGCGCACGTGGCCCGCGTCAACGGGCGCGCCGTGGACCTGACCAGGACCGAGTTCCAGCTGCTCGAGCTGTTCATGCTCAACGCGCGACGTGTGCTGCCGCCCGAGCTGATCTACGACCGCGTGTGGGGGTACGACTTCGGCCCGACCGGCAACGCCCTGCGCGTGTACGTCGGCTACCTGCGCCGCAAGCTCGAGGAGGCCGGCGCTCAGGCCCAGATTCACACCGTGCGGGGGGTCGGCTACGCGCTCCGGGAGCCGCAGGAATGAGCCTGCGGACGCGCATGGTGCTCGTGGCCGGTGTGGCGGTGGCGATCGCTGTGCTTGCCGTTGCGGTCGCGTCCTACGCGGGAACGCGATCCGAGCTCCAGGGCCAGGTCGACCAACAGCTGCAAGGCCTCGCCAAACAGC
>DATAWZ010000159.1:0-10688 GCA_036266975.1 Solirubrobacteraceae bacterium | reverse complement strand
GTGGGAGCCGGCGCGGCGGGTGCCGTGGGTGCCGGAGAGCGCGCGCGCCGCGGCGGCGGCATGCGCCTCGGCGACCTCCGCGACGTGCGTGGCGTGCAGGCTCGAGGCTCCGCTGGCCCGGTGAGGCGCGGCGGCGAGGTGATGAACCGCCTCGCCGCCGGCCGCCGTCGCCGCGATCAGGCCCAGGGCGGCGACCCTCCAGCCCTGACCGCTGAGCGAGGTGGCGCTCGAGAACGACAGCGCGGTGCGCGCACCGCCGGCCCCGGCAATTCCCAGGAAGGTCATCAGCGCGCCCTTGCCGCCAGCCGGGATCAGCAGCGCCAGATCGCGCCGGCGACGCTCGAGCGATCCGTCGAAGGTGCGGCACTGCACGCAGCCGCGCATATGGGCGCGCACGCCGCGGGCCCGCAGCCGGCGCCGGTCGCCGTCGGAAATCGCCCGCTGGACGAGCTCGCAGCTCAGTCGCCTGCCCTCGTCGAACTGCACGAGCGTGCTGCGCGCCTCGAAGACGGTCTGCATCGCCGCGCCGCGGCTGCCGCCGATGACGCCGGCGATCTCCTCGTAGTCCAGACCGCACAGCTCGCGCATCACCAGCGCGCCGCGCTGGCGCTCGGGCAGCTCGCGCAGGTCGGCGACGAGCTCCTTCAGGCGCGCGCGGGTGTGGACGGTCTCCTCGGGGCATTCGGCGCCGATGGCCTCGATGCGCTCGTCGAGCTGCTGCTCGGGGCGCCGGCGTCGCAGCAGCGAGACCGCCTCGTTGTGCGCGATCCGGTAGAGCCAGGGCCGCAGGTTGACCTCCTGCGGGCGCTCGGCCAGCGCCTTCATCGCCTTGAGCATCGCCGTCTGGGCGGCGTCCTCGGCGTCTTCGCGCTGCAGGACGATCCCCTGGCAATAGCGCACGAGCTTAGGCAGATAACGCTCGTAGATCGCGGCGAAGGCGTGCTCGTTGCCACGGGCGGCAAGGCGGGCGAGCTGCTCGTCGCCCATCCACCGCGACGAGCGCGTCGCGCGGGCGAGTTCGGGAGCGGTGGTGACAGGAGCAGCGGCCACGACCCCACCATCGGTCATTCGTCCAGGGAACTTGAGACTTTTTTCGCGATCTCGTCTCGCGGCGGTGGGATGATTGGCTTGACGGTCGCATTTAGCAAATATGTGATAAACCGACTATCTGGGGTACTCGTTTCCGGAGGCGACAAAAATGGCGTCTACCAGCAATACCCACAAGCCAGGCGAGCCGGCGACCGAGAAGTCTGAGTACCGCACGCTCTCTGGGCATCCGATCCGCGAGCTGTACACCGAGGCGGACCTTCCGGCGCTCGAGACGATCGGGCGCCCCGGGGACTATCCGTTCACCCGCGGGGTGTACGAGAACATGTATCGCGGGCGCACGTGGACGATGCGTCAGTTCGCGGGCTTCGGCACCTCCGAGGAAACGAACGCTCGTTTCCACTATCTGCTCGACCACGGGCAGACCGGGCTCTCGACCGCCTTCGACATGCCCTCGCTGATGGGTCATGACTCTGACAGCCCGCGCTCGCTGGGCGAGGTGGGGCGCGAGGGCGTCGCCGTCGACACCCTCGATGACATGCAGACCCTGTTCGGCGGGATCGACCTCGGCGAAGTGAGCGTGTCGATGACGATCAACGCGCCGGCCGCGATCATGATGGCGTTCTACGTCGTGGCCGCCGAGCACCAGGGCGTCCCGGCCGACGCGATCTCCGGGACGATCCAGGCCGACATCCTCAAGGAGTACATCGCCCAGAAGGAATGGTGCTTCCCGATCGACCCGGCGATGCGGCTGCTCGGCGACATGGTGCAGTGGTGCGCGCACAAGACGCCGCGCTGGCACCCGATCTCGATCTCCGGCTATCACATCCGCGAGGCCGGTGCCACGGCCCAGCAGGAGCTCGCGTTCACGCTCAAGGACGGGCTGACCTACGTCGAGCAGGCGATCGATCGGGGCCTCGACGTCGACGAGTTCGCCCCCCGGCTGTCGTTCTTCTTCAACGCGCAGATCGACTTCTTCGAGGAGATCGCCAAGTACCGCGCGGCGCGGCGGATCTGGGCGCGCGAGCTCAAGGAGACATACGGCGCCAAGGACCCGCGCAGCTGGCTGATGCGGTTTCACACCCAGACCGCGGGCGTCTCGCTCACCGCCCAGCAGCCGCTGATCAACATCGTCCGCACCGCGATCGAGGCGCTCGCGGGCGTCCTCGGCGGAACGCAGTCGCTGCACACCAACAGCTACGACGAGGCGCTCGCGCTGCCGACCGAGGACGCCGTGCGGATCGCGCTGCGCACGCAGCAGATCATCGCCCACGAGACCGGCGTGACGAACACGGTCGACCCGCTCGGCGGCTCCTACTTCATCGAAGCGCTGACCGACGAGATGGAGGCGGCCGCCTACCACTACTTTCAGCGCATCGACGAGCTCGGCGGCATGGTGGCGGCGGTCAAGACCGGCTTCCCGCAGCGCGAGATCGCCGACGCCTCCTACGACCTGCAGCTCGAGATCGACCGTGGCGAGCGGATCGTCGTCGGGATCAACCGCTATGTGAACCTGGACGAGCAGCCGATGGAGATCCTGCGCGTGGACCCCTCGCTCGAGCGCAAGCAGATCGACCGCTTGGAGGGAGTCCGAGCGCACCGGGACGGCGTCGAGGTCGAGCGCACGCTCGCCGAGCTGCGCCGGATGGCCGACACCGAGACCAACCTGATGCCCGGTCTGATCGAGTGCGCCCGCGCGCACGCGAGCGAGGGCGAGATCGTCGACGCGCTGCAGGCGGTCTGGGGCCGCTACACCGAGACGCCGGTCTTCTAAGGGATCGGCGGGTCCTCGTCCTGGAAGTCGCCGGCGGCCTCGCGGAAGTCGCGTAGCAACAGCGTCAGCTCCTCCAGCCAGGCGTCGGCGAGCTCGGGCACCGCGAAGCGCTCCTCGTTGAGTACGCGCGTGGCCTGCTCGGCCAGCTCGCGGCCGGCCGGCGTGATCTCGGCGAGCGTGGTGCGCCGATCGGTCGCATGCGCGGTGCGGACGACCAGGCCACGCTCCTCCAGCCGGTCGACCAGGCCGGTGACGCTGGTGCGGTGTACCTGCAGCCGCTCGCCGATCTTGCCGAGCGGCAGCGCGCCGGTGCGGCTGAGGCGCAGCAGCATCAGCGCCTCGTAGCGCGGGAAGGTCAGCCCCATCGGGCGCAGCAGGTCGTTCAGCCGCAGCAGCAGGATCTGCTGACAGCGCATGATCGAGGTGACCGCCGCCATGGACGGCGCCGGCTCCTGGCCCCAGTGCGCGACCCAATGGCGGCGCGCCTCGCCGATGGGATCGAAGGGCAGCGGCTTTGACGCCATCCGGGGAGCGTGCCAGACGGGCAAGACGGACGGCGCGGTGCCGGTGCCGGTGCCGGTGATTACGCGATCGCCGCGGCGGCGTAGGAGGCTCCGCGCGCGAGCACGGAGTTCACGTATGCCGATGAGTGGTTGTACGTGTAGAGCGCCCCAGCCCAATCCTGCGGCGCGCCCGAGGCCTTCAGGTAGGCGGCCATCGCGGTGATCGCGTCGGTCGGGTCGTATGGATCAAGGCCCTTGCCGTCGGCGTCGACCCCGTAGCGGGCCCAGGTGGTGGCGAGGAACTGAGCGGGACCCTCCGCCCCGGCCGAGTTGGTCCCGGTGTGCACGCCGGGGAGCACGCTGGTGCCGTGCGCGGACTCGATGTCGCCGACCGCGGCGAGCATCGTCCAGGCCAGGCCGTACTCCTGGCCCGCGCGCTGGTAGATGCGCAGGTACGCGAGCGGGATGCCGGTGCGGGCGGCGAGCGCCCGCGCCGTGGTCGTCGTGGTCCGCACGCCGTGGGCGGCGCCGGTGCCGACGAGGCTCAGCAGCACGACGGGAATGACGAGCACGCCGCCGAGCGTCAGCCAGCCTCTCCGGGCCGCGGCGCGGCGCGACTGCGACCGGCGGCTGGAGCGCCGCGCCCGCGATCGCGCTGGACGGGTCTCGGACGGCACGTCGAAGTTCCAGCTCTCCGCCCAGGGCGCGGCCGTCGCCGGCTGGGGCTCGGGGCGGCCGGGGGTCGGGCGATCCGGGGACCGACGGGGAGCACATGCCGCCGCGGCGCGCGGCGCGGGACGCTCCACGACCCGGCGAGCGGAACGACGCTCCTCGGGGCCGATGACCCAGCCGGGCAAGTCGACTGGCTCGGGAAGCGCGACCTCGGTGACGTTGATCTCGTCCGGCAGGTCAGGGATCTCCACGCTGGGGGGCGGCTCCGAAGCGAGCGGCGGCAGCGCGACCGTGGCGAGCATCGGCGCCGGACGGCGCTCGTCACGGGCGATGACGCAGTCTGGCGGGGCGTGCGGCTCCTCCGCTGGCGCCGGCGCGGTGCGCCCCGAAGCAGGCCGGGCCAGCGATGCGACCACGGCGAGGGAGGGCTCGGTCCGCTCGGCGAGACGCGGCGCCGAATCGCCCTCGCCGGACGCGCGAACCCAGTCCGGCAGGACGAGCCACTCCGCGCTCGCCGGCGGCATCGGAGCGAGCCGCTCCGGCGGAGCGACCGTGGCGACCGACGGCGGGGGCCCACGCTCGTCAGAGGCGCCGACCCAGTCCGGCAGAGCGGGCAACTCCGCACCGGACGCCAACGCCGCGCTCGGCCACGGCTCGAGCGGCTCGAGCGGCGCGACCACAGCGTCGGGGGCGCCGACCCAGTCCGGCAGAGCGGGCAACTCCGTACCGGACGCCAACGCCGCGCTCGCCATCGGAGCGAGCGGCCTCGGCGGCGCGACCGTGGCGGCGGTCGGCGCGGGGAGACTCTCGCCGGCGCCAATGACCCAATCAGGCAAGGCCGGCAGCTCCGCCTCGGACGCCGGCGATAGGCTTGCTTGCGCACCGCGCGGCGCCGGCGGTGCGACGAAGGCGACGGGCGGCGCGGGGCGACGCTCGTCGGCGGCATTGACCGGATCCGGCAAGGCAGCCAGCTCCGCGCTGGGAGGCGGCTCCGCGGCGGACGGCTCGGTGCGCTCGACGACGCGCGGCGCCGAACCGTTCTCGCCCGGCACGACGACCCAGTCCGGCAGAGGGGGCAGCTCGACGCTGAGCGCCAACGGCGGGGTCGGCTCCAGCGCGGGCGATGGCGGCGGAGCGAACGTTGGCTCGGGATCCGGCGGCGGGTCGGGGACGGCGACGATCGCGTCGGGCCAGGGCTCGGCGACCTGCAGCCGGTCGCGTAGCTCGCGGACCCAGCGCTGTTCGCGCTGCTGTTCGACGACCTCGCGCGAGGCGTGCAGAAGCGCCCACGCGCCCGCCGCGCTGAGCGCAGCGGTAGTGCCGTCCCGCCAATGACGATTATTCACGTCCGTCCCGCCTCCGCACTGAACGCCGCTGATTTCGCCGGCACGTGCGTGATTCCTGTCGGCGCGCCGCGCGCGCGACTCGAGGCGGGCGCTACGGAGAGCTGAGCAGCTTGGATGTCCCGAGGACCTGGCCGGCGCTGCCGAGCGCCTGGACCTCGACGTCGGGCCCGGCGCTGGGCGTCGCGATCGTCGTTTCGAAGCCCGTGCGGGCCACCGAGGCCACGCGCGCGAGTGCGGAGGGCGAGGCGCCGGCGAGAACCCGCCAGGCGGCGACCTGGGTGGCGCCGTTCCAGCTCGCGTAGACCGTCAGCCTGCCCCCGGCGCCAGCCGTCGCGGCGATCGCCGGCGGCCCCGCCGGCGTACCGGTCCACGGGAAGCGGTAGACGCGGTAGGACTGGGCCGCACCGCTCACCCGGCCGTCGAAGACCGCCTTGCCGCCGGTGGTGTACTCCGAGAAGTAGGGCGCACCGCCCCAGCCCACGAACACGTCGCCGTTCGCGAGCACCTGGACGTCGCCCTGGCTGCCGGACTTCAGCGGGCTGCGGTGGGTGTACTGGGCGACCCGCCGGATCGTGTTCGTCTTCGTGTCGAGCCCGAGGATCAGCGCGCGGGACTGGGGATGCACGACCGGCGTCCCGCCGTTGTCGAAGACGCTGATCGTCCCGTTGGGCAGCAGGGTCGCGTCGTGCTGGTAGGCGGTGCCCGCCCCGCGGCCCTCCTTGTAGGTGCCGTGGTTCCCGCCGATCGTGGCGAGGACCCGGCCGGTCGTGCGGTTGATCGTGTAGATCGCCCACGTGTTGCGCGCCGACATCAGCAGGTTCCCGTCGGGCTCCGCGTCGAGCGAGTTCAGATGGAAGAAGTCGAACGGCCAGGTGAGGTCGGCGCCGCTCGCCGTCGTCTCGGTGTACGAGAGCGGCACGTGGTCCAGGCTGTCCCACTCGCGGCGCACCAGCCCGGTCTTCAGGTCAATCTCCTGAAAGCCCGAGTCGGTCACCGCGGAGGTCGAGCTGCCGCCGTGACCGGACAGATCGCAGCGGAGCGCCTTGTACACGGTGACCAGCGCGACGTTGTCGGGCTGGAGCTCGAAGTCGTGCAGATCGGCGCTGTCGCCGTTGCCGGCATGGACGACCTGGACCACCTGATAGGCGCTGTTGGCGATCATGTCCTGGCCCTCGCCGAAGCCCTGAGGCAGGACACCCCCCTGCCACCAGGTCAGGACGGGCTGGGAGCCCAGCTGCTGTACCCGCAGGTCAGTGGCGCTGACGCCGTGCGGCAGCGGGTCGAACCAGACGGGCTGGCCCGTGTTGTCGAAGATCAGCGGCCCGCCGATCTCGCCGGAGCCATAGAGGGCCGCGAACAGGTAGCCGGGAGCGGACGAGGGGGAATCGGTCGAGATCGTCACCTTGGGCGCGTCGAGGTTCGGCATCGAGTGAAAGCTGTCCAGAGTCGAGGAGGACGGGTGCAGCGCGCCGACCGTGGGATAGGGGAGCGGGTCCGGGGTCTCGACCACGAAGTGGAAGGTGAAGTTGGTCGCGCTCGCGCCGCGCGTGACGCGGCCGTGGACGGTCACCTGTTCGCCGGCGAGGAAGGGGGAGTTCGGCACGAAGCTCTCGCCGTCGCCTTGCGAGTAGGGCTGCAGCACGCCGCCGTGACGGCCGCTCCGCGAGCCGGTCACCGTGATCTGGGACAGCGACGACGGCGGCGCGCCGACGAACGAGATCTGGGTCCCCGGGGAGGCGTCCATCGAGTCGGGCAGCGGCGAGACGTCCAGCGACGTTCCGGGCAGGACATCGGTCCGATTGATGGTCGTCGGCTCGCACGCCGGCGCGGCGGCCTCGGCGGTCGGGCCGCTGATCCCCGCGGCGAGGGCGATCGAGACGCCGACGCCCATGGCCCAGCGGAGCCAGTGAGATCGCCGGCGAAGCTTCGACTGTGTCAGGTTCGACATCGGCAAGCACTGAACTCCACCAGATCGCCAGGGTTTCGCGCGCCGACGCGCAGCGCAAACCAAGTGGTGCGGTACGGTTCCGCGTGACGGGACGACGGCGGGGTTGAGTTCTCCGAAGGGGCGAAGCGCGTCGGCCGTGGCATTGGCCGTGCTCGCGCTGGCCGGCTGCGGCTCCTCGCACAAGACCGACCGCCGGTCGACCACGACCCGCCCCCGCCGTCACGCCGGCGCCGACGTCGTCGACGCCCTCCGCCCCGGCCGCCCCGGCGGTCGCGCAGCCCGCGGTGCTGGCCTCGCTCGAGCGCCACCCGCAGCCGGACCTCTCGTTCCTGTACGTCTCGGACGTGACCGCCCTGCGCGCGCAGCTCGGGCTGGCCGGGACCGCCGACGCGCTCGGCCCGGCGCGTGGGGTCTCGGCGAACATGGCGCGACCTGCGCGGTCTGGTCGAAGGCGGCCTCGGCGTCGCGCTCGCGCCCTCGCTGCTCTCGGCGCTCACGGCAGACAGCTCACAGCGGGCCTTCGCGCTTTCTCGCCCGCGACCGACCCGGGGCTGACGATGCTCGACACCAACGAGTCCGTCGCACGGCTGAGCCGAGGACTCACCTCGGCGGGCTTCCACCTCTCCGGCGGGGCGTGGGCGGCCAGCGACGGGCTGGGCGGAATGATCTACGTCGGCCTCGGCCCGGACGTGGTGGTCTTCGTCCAGGACCCCTCGTCCGCGTCGGCCGGCCAGGCGGCGGTCAGGGCGGCGCTCTCGTCGGCCGCGACGCCCGCGAGCGACACGCCGCCGCTCGAGCTCATGGACACGAGCGCCGCGCCCGTGCGCATGGCCGAGAACCAGACCGCCAGCGGCGTGTCCTGCCTGCACACCCTGCTCGCCAGGGAGGAGGGCACGCCCCCCCCCAGGGCGAGGTGGTCATCGATCTCGACCAGACCGCCCACCAGAGCGACGTCGGCGTGCTGCCGTCGGCCTACCACCTGCTCGCGCCCGCGACGGTCACTGGCCACGAGGTCACCCTGCGCGCGAGTGAGCCCTCCTCCTCCAGCGCGTCGTGCAGCGCCTCCTGGGCGACGCGCAGCACCTCCTGGTCGCGCGCGCTCTCGCCCGTGCCCTCGCCGCGTGCGTCGTCCTGGAAGTCGATGTCGGTCTCGTGGACGGTGCGCGGCACCTGCACGTGCTTGCGCAGCGCGCCGGCGAGGCCGTCGCTGTGCGGATCGGCCGGGCGCAGCTCGAGGGTCAGCACCCGCAGCTCCTCCAGCGCCTCGCGCGCGAGCCCGCCCAGGCGCGCGAGCTGGCCCCGCGCGCGCTCGGGGTCGCGGTCGAACCGCGTCGAGGCCGCCTCGGCCGACAGGACGAGGCTGAAGAGCTTCTGACTGACGACGTCGTGCAACTCGAGCGCGAGGCGGTTGCGCTCGGCGAGGGTCGAGAGCTCGCGGCTGCGCTCATATAGACGCGCGTTGGTGATCGCGATCGCGGCGTGGGCGGCGAGCAGCTCGATCAGCTGCTCGTCGGCGTCGCTGAACTCGCTCGCTCCCTCCTTGTCGGTGAGGTAGAAGGCGCCGATCACCCCGTCCGCCGCGACGATCGGCACCCCCAGGAAGGAGTGCATGTCCGGGTGCTGCTTGGGCCACCAGCCGCGGAAGCGTGGGTGCTGGCGGATGTCCGCACTGCGGTACGAGGGCTCGCCCTCGAGCATCGCGCCGAGCATGCCGTGGGTGCGCGGCAGCGGGCCCGTCGCCGCGATCAGCGCATCCTCCATTCCCGACACCAGAACTGACTGAAGCCGCCGTCGCCGTCGGGGATGCCGAGCGCCGCGTAGCGAGCGTCGGCGAGCTCGCGGGCGCAGTGGACGAGCTGCTGTAGGACGTGGTGAACCGACAGGTTGGCGGCGACGCCGAGCACCGCGTCGCTGACCGCGCGCAGCGCCGGGCTCAGCTCGTCGGGCCATGCGCCCACGATAAGTGCGCGGTTCGCGGCTGGGTAGTTCGGCCCGTTCTCGGACGAATTGTCGCCGTTCGTCCCGAGGGTGCGGGGAATGTCCACGAGACTTCCCCCAGTCCAGCACGAAAGGGAAAAGTGACCCGTGGCACGCATCCTTTACGCCAGAGTCGCGGTGGTGACCGCGGTCCTCGCCGGCTCGCTCGCCGGCCCATCGGTTCTCGAGGCCTCGCCGGCGCCGTCCAACGAAACCGGACCCGCCGGCGTGCTCAATCAGGTGACCTCCGAAGTGTTGTTCGACGTGAGCCCGGGGAACATCACGGCGATCTTGGGCGACCTTCCCGGCTTCCCGCCGTACACCAACCCGGCGAACTGAGCCGAGCGCCGCGCTATGAGGCAGCTGCGGTGTGGGGAACCGGAACTCCGGTCTCCCACGGGATGACCTTGCCGAACTGCACGAGCTCGCCGTAGAAGGCCGGGTCGAACGTCGGCGCGAGCGCGAGCTCGACCGGCCAGGACGCGGCCTGCGCCGGCGTCTGCGCCTCGCTCATGTCCTCGAACCACGGACGCGAAGCGTCGGTGTCGATCAGCCCCGGGCACAGGGCCATGAGCAGCCTGCTCTCGGCAAGGTCGGACGCGCGGCGCTCACGCGCCAGGGCGCGGACCGCCGCGACCTGCGCGACCTTCGAGGGGATGTTGAGCCACGCGCCGTAGCCCTCGTCGTCGGCCCGGCCCTCGTGAACGGCGCGGCGCCAGTCGGCGACCAACGCGTCGACGGCGTCGAGGTCCTGTTCGGCGGCGCGCGCGAAGCGGTCGACCGTCTGCTCGCCGAGCTTGTCGAGCGTGCCCAGCGCGCTGGCGACGACGATCAGCCGACCGCCTGAGCGCAGGCGCGACGCGAACGCGCGCAGGATTCGGGTGGCCGCGAGGTTGTTGGTCTGGGCGACGGCATCGACCTCGTCGACGGGGTCGGCGTCCGGGCTCATGCGCGCGGTCGCGTTGGAGAAGACGATGTCGACCTCGCCGAGCTCGGCCGCGAGCGCCGCAATCGCGTCGCCGTCCCGCACGTCGAGCACGCGAGGCTCGACCTGGGCGGTCACGGGCCCGTCGGCGATGGCGGCAGCGGTGGCCTGCACGCGGGCGGGGTCCCGGCCCGTCAGCAAAACGCGATCCTGCGGCTGCATCTGCGCGGCGAGGCTTTCGACCAGCGCCCGCCCGAGCCCCTGGTTGGCACCGGTGATGAGAGCGATTCGTGGAGTAGGCATGAGTTGAGGCTACCGTCGGCCAGCCATGCATAAAGCGATGATGTCGCACATGTACCATGCGCCTAGCTCATGGGAGGAGACTTCTCGACGAGCGGCCTGCGTGTCCTACGCGAGGTCGCCCAGGCCGGGTCCTTCTCCGCCGCCGCGCTGTCCCTGGGGTACACGCAGTCTGCGGTCTCGCGGCAGGTGGCCG
>DATAWZ010000158.1:0-8166 GCA_036266975.1 Solirubrobacteraceae bacterium | reverse complement strand
CGCGGCCGAGGGCCGATCTGCCGCGCCCCCGGAACGCCCGTTCCGCCCTCGGAACGCCAGTTCCGCCCTCGCCCCCGCGGGCCAGCGCGAGCGCGGGCACAAGCGGCGCGGGGACCGCGGGCCGGCGGCCCCGTTACGGCGCCCGAGCGAGCTCGGGCTCGAGCGCGGTGGCGGCCACGCTCGCGCGCGTCTGGGCCACCGACACCGCGCGCACGTAGGCCCGCGCCGAGGCGTCGATGATGTCGGTCGAGACCGCCTGCGCCGAGGCCGTCTGGCCGTCGAGCTCGATGATCACCGAGACCTCGCCGAGCGCGTCCTGGCCCTCGGTCACCGCGTCCACGCGGTACTCGCGCAGCTGCGCGGGCACGCCGGTGGCCACGTTGATCGCCTTGAACACGGCGTCGACCGGACCGTCGCCGGCGAACTCGCCCTCGGCCACCGTGCCGTCGGGGCGGCGGACCTGCACCCGTGCCTGGGGCGGCATCCCCGAGGAGGCGTGGACCTCGAACCCCTCGACGACGTAGCCGGCGATCTCCTCGCGCAGCTCGTCGGTGACGAGCGCCTCCAGGTCCATCGCGGTGACCTGCTTCTTCTTGTCCGCGATCTCCTTGAAGCGCTTGAACGCGGCGTTCAGGGCCTGCCCCTGGACCTGGTAGCCGAGCTCCTCGAGCGCCTGACGCAGCGCGTGACGGCCGGAGTGCTTGCCCAGCACGATCGAGTTGGCCGCGTAGCCGATCGTCGTCGCGTCCATGATCTCGTAGGTCGAGCGCTCCTTCAGGACGCCGTCCTGGTGGATGCCCGACTCGTGCGCGAACGCGTTGCGCCCGATGACGGCCTTGTTGGGCTGCACCACGTAGCCGGTGAGGCGCGAGACCAGGCGCGAGGTGCGTGCGAGCTCGGTCGTGTTGACCTGAGTGTCCAGGCCGATATCGGCGTTGCGGGTGCGCAGCAGCATCACGATCTCCTCGAGCGAGGCGTTGCCCGCTCGCTCGCCGAGCCCGTTGATCGCGCACTCGACCTGGCGTGCGCCGGCGAGCACGCCGGCGAAGGAGTTGGCGACGGCCAGGCCGAGGTCGTCGTGGCAGTGGGTGGAGAGCACGACGTCGCGCAGGCCGGGGACGAGCTCGTACAGGCGGCCGAGGAAGGCGCCGTACTCGTTGGGCATCGCGTAGCCGACGGTGTCGGGGATGTTGATCGTCGTGGCGCCCTCGTCGAGCGCGATCTGGACCACCTCGGCGGTGAACTCGACGTCGGCGCGGGTCGCGTCCATCGGCGAGAACTCGACGTCCTGGCACAGCTCGCGCGCGTGCGTGACCGCGGCGCGGGCCTGGCCCTTGACGTCCTCGCGGGTGGTCTGGAGCTGGTACTTGATGTGGATGTCCGACGTGGAGATGAACACGTGGATCCGCGGGCGGGCGGCATCCTGCACCGCGCCCCAGGCGGCGTCGATGTCGGCGACGTGCGTGCGCGCGAGCCCGGCGATGATCGGAGGGTGGGTGGGGACCTCATTCATTCGGCGCGCGATGGCCTGGACGGCCTCGAAGTCGCCGGGCGAGGCGATCGGGAAGCCGGCCTCGATGATGTCGACGTTGAGCCGCGCGAGCGCCTCGGCGATCTCGACCTTCTCGGTCGCGTTCAGCGAGATCCCCGGCGACTGCTCGCCGTCGCGCAGGGTCGTATCGAAGATCAGGACCCGGTTGGGGTCACTCGGTACGGTCATCTGGTCACGCTCCTTTCAAGTTCTCTGTCGGTCTGCTTCTCGCTGGGTTTGCGGCTTCGCGGCCGCCACGCACTATTCCCCCCGAAGGGGGAGGAGAAGCAGGGACAGGGAAAGGAGGCGCATCATGCCTCTGGGCAATGTAGCAATGCCGGGCGCGTCGTGTGCTAACGCGTTCCCAGCAGCTCGGCGAGCCGGCGCACGTTGCGGCCGCGGAAGGTCATCAGCGCGGCCCACGAGCCGTCGCTGAAATGCAGGCGAAAGCGGCTCATGAACTGCAGCCGGGGCCGGCGCTCGACGCCGGCGAGCTGATCGCGCGGGACGCTCCAGAGCACCCCGGTGCGATGTTGGGAGGGACCGCGCCACAGCCCCACCCGCCGGTCGGTGACGACGAGCAGGTGCCCGCCCTGACGGAAGGGGATCCCGTGCGCGACGGTGCCCGGCTCGCCCTCGTAGCCGCCCCGCCTGGCGAACCGGCGGCGCGCCTCGGTGAACATCCGTCCGCCCGGCTCGAGCCGCGTCGCGGTCGTCGAGCGCGTGACCATCAGCACGGTGTGCACGGCCTGCACCTCCTCGCCCTCGGCGAGGGTCGACTCGATGTAGCGGTCGTAATGGCTCATGGCGGGCGCAAGCGTAACCAGGCCGCTGCGTCACGAACAACTCCCCCCTCGCGACCGGCGGATTGACGCTGACGACGTCCCCGCCGGCGTGAGGATCACCTCGGTCCCCGCGGGAGCACCCCCAGCGCGGCCACGGTCACCAGCCACCTGCCGACAACCGCCCCCGGCGGCTCGGCGAGCGTGACGCTCGTCGGCCGGGTGCCCTGCGCGGCGCACGGAACCCTCACCAACATCGTGAAGGTCTCCGGTCCCGGACAGGCACGGGCATCCTCCACCAAGACGGACCGGTGGCCTCCAGGCTGCGACTGCGCGAATCGCTCTCCTCCTCCCGGCTCCCCGGCGGAGCGAGCGCCACCGAACACCTCGCCCTCAGCAACGCCAGCGGGACCGCACTCCCGAACGCCGAGGTATGCCAGGCCCTTCCCTCGCGACTGGCGCTCGTCCCCTCGGACCCGAAAGCCACCATCAGCCACGGCCGCTTCTGCTGGACCGTCGGGCGCCTCGGCGCTCCCGTCCACCGCACGATCACCCTGAAGGTCCGCGCCCTTGCCGGCACGCGCACCCAGCGCACCCAGCTGGCCGCGACCGCGACCGCCAGGAACGGCGCCCCGGCCCGCGCCGGCACCCGATCACGCTGCTCGCCGGCCCCGCCGGCAACGCCCCGTCACCGGCTGACAACGCAAGCCGGGCTCCCTGACGGACCGCCGGACCCGCGATCGCGAGACCTGTGTTGCTCTGGGCGCCTGCAGGTTGTCCCGGCCAACACAGGGGGGTCGCGCCGGATCGGGTGTGTTGCTCGGGCGCCCTCATGGTTGTCCCGAGCAACACACATCACGGACCCGGGCCCGGCCGGCAAGACCGACCGGCCCGCCACGTCACGACGCGCAGCCGGTCAGGGGCGCTGCGCGGCCGCCACCGCGGCCTGACCGTAGGCGATACCCCCGTCGTTGGGCGGCAGGCGCTCGGGCACCAGCACGCGCAGCCCGCGCGAGAGCAGCCCCTCGACGGTCAGCTCGAGCAGCACGCGGTTCTGGAACACGCCGCCCGAGAGGACGGCGAGTTCGACCCCCGCCTCGCCGGCGATCTGCGCGCAGGCGCGCGCCGTCGCGTCGGCCACGCCGCGATGAAAGCGCGCCGCGACCACCCCCGCCGCGACGCCGTCGGCGACGTCGCGCGCGGCGGCGAGCACCGCCTCGCGCGGGTCGAGGACGCCGGCGGCACAGGCCACCGGATAGGCCCCGAGCTCACCGGCATCGACACACGCCTCGAGCTGCATCGCCGCCTGCCCCTCGTGGACGACCACGGGGGCCAGGCCGCACAGGGCCGCCACCCCGTCGAACAGCCGCCCCATGCTCGTCGTCGCCGGCGCCGCGGCGATCGACGCCACCGCCCGCCAGCGCGCCGGGTCGACCCTGCCGCGCAGCGCCGCCGGGATCTCCGGCGCCGCGTCTGCGCCGAGCGCCGCGCGCAGCCACACCAGCGCCATCCGCCACGGCTCCTGGGCGGCCATGTCGCCGCCGGGCAGCGGCACCGAGAGCAGATGACCGCGGCGCTCGAAGTCGGCGAGCCCGCCGAGCAGCAGCTCCCCGCCCCACACCGCCCCGTCGGCCCCCAGGCCGGTGCCGTCGAAGATCGCGCCGACCGCCGGACCGGCCTCGCCGTGCTCGGCCAGGCAGCCGGCCAGATGGGCGTGGTGGTGCTGCACCGCGACCGTGCGCACGCCCTCGCGCTCGAGCGCGTAGCGCGTCGAGAGATAGTCGGGGTGCAGGTCGTGGGCGACGACCGCGGGCGTCACGTCGAACAGCCGCTGGAAGTGCTCGATCCCCTCGCGGAAGGACTGCAGGGTCTCGTAGTTCTTCAGGTCGCCGATGTGGTGGCCGACCCACGCGCGCCCGTCCTTGGCCACGCAGAACGTGCTCTTCAGCTCGGCCCCGCAGGCGAGCGTCGGCGTCGAGAGCCCGGGAAGCGAAAGCGACCCCGGCACGTACCCGCGCGAGCGGCGCAGCATCAGCGGCCGGCCCCAGCGCCCGCCGGTCGAGCGCACGACCGAGTCATCGGTGCGCATGTGGATCGGGCGGTCGTGGACGAGGAGGGCGTCGGCGATCCCGTGGAGCCGGCGCGCGGCGTCCTCGTCCCGGTAGGCGATCGGCTCGTCGGAGACGTTGCCGCTCGTCATGACGAGGACGCCGAGCTCGTCGAGCAGCAGGTGGTGCAGCGGCGTGTAGGGGAGCATCACGCCGAGGTCGGGCGACCCGGGCGCCACCGACGGCGCCACCGCCGCCCGCGCCCGCCGGCGGGCGATGACGATCGGCCGGTCGCGCCCCTCCAGCAGCAAACGCTCGGCGTCGGTCAGCTCGACGAGCTCGAGCGCGGCGGCCACGTCGCGGGCCATGAGCGCGAACGCCTTCTCCTCGCGGTGCTTGCGCGCGCGCAGCGCCGCGACGACCGCCTCCTCGTCCGGGCGACAGGCCAGGTGGTAGCCGCCGAGCCCCTTGATCGCCACGATCGCCCCACCCCGCAACAACTCGGCGGCGTCCCGCAGCGGATCCCCGGACGACCCACAGGCACCGCGCAACTGGACCCGCGGCCCACACTCCGGGCAGGCATTGGGCTGGGCGTGAAACCGCCGATCGAGCGGGTCCTCGTATTCGGCCCGGCAGCGCTCGCACATCACGAACCCGGCCATGGTGGTCAGCGGCCGGTCGTAGGGAACGCCGCGCACGATCGTGAAGCGCGGCCCGCAGTCGGTGCAGTTCGTGAAGGGATAGCCGAAGCGCCGGTCGGCGGGGTCCTCGCACTCGGCCAGGCAGGCCGCGCACGTGGCCATGTCGGGCGAGACGCCCGCCGCCGCCGGTCCGCCGCTCTCGCTGGCGAGGATCAGGAACTCGTGCTCGTCGCCGGCGAGAGCGAGCTCCTCCGCGCAGCCGGACTCGATGCTCGACAGCGGTGGCGCGTCATCGACGACCCGGCGCACGAACGCGTCGACGGCAACACACGCCCCCTGCACCTCGAGCACCACCCCGCGCTCGTCGTTGCGCACCCACCCGACGAGGGCCAGTTCGCGCGCGAGCCGGTACACGTGCGGCCGGAACCCGACGCCCTGCACGACGCCCTCGATCCGCATCCCCACCCGTCGCCGTTCCGGCTGCATCGATACACCTTGCCCGACGCACGCCGCACGACCAGCAAGAAGCGGGCCGGGTCCCGAATCGGCCACCGGCCCGCTCATCGTCCCCGCGGCCCTCAGGCCGCCAGCAGGCGGTCCACGATCCTGTCGCCCTGCTTGGCGATCTCGTCGCGAAGCTCGCCGTCCTGGCCCAGCGCGACCACCACCCCACCCGCCGCGCCACCAAGCATCGCGAGCCGACGTACGTTGCGCACCAGGCGCCGGCGCCGACCGCTGCGCAACTGCCGATCGGCGGAGGCGACGCCCGCAAGCGCGCGGCCGAGCTGGCGGCTGTACCTGTCCTCCCTCGTTCTCACCACGACCACCTCTCCTCGACCTGAACCCGAAAACGGCAACCCGACCAGCCGTAGCGGCAACGTGACGACGCTCATCAGGAGATCGACCAGCCGCCCCGGCGCCGCGAGCAGCCCGCCGACTCCGCCGCCGATCACGAACCCGGCCATCACGAGCCCGCCGTTGACCTGCACCTCGCCGACGTCGGTGGGACGGAACTCGCTCATGCGGCGTGCGCCGTCAACCCGGCCGAGGGCCTGCTCGCGCACGTCCTTGGCCTTCTCGCTGTACTCCCTGGCCGTCTCGGAGGCGACGTGGACGGTGCTCGTCAGCCGCCGCTGGGTCTGGTCGGCGCCCGCGCGCAGGTCCGCCACGGCGGCGCGCAGGTCCGAGCGCTGCTGCATCAGCGAGCGCTCGACGTCGGCGATCGTCCGGCTCATCGTCCCACCACCTCCTTCAATGACCGCGCGTGGCGCAGCGCCGCGCTGGGGAAGGGAATCGAGCCCGGCACCTGGCGTAGCGCCGCCAGCGCGAGGGAGCCGGCCGCGGCGAGCGCCACCGCCGCGGTGACGGCGAAGCCGAGCCAGATGTGCGGCTCGAACAGCTCCTCGCCCAGCAGCCACGCGATCGCCGCGAGCGCCAGCAGCAGCCCGAACAGCCCCAGGAAGGAGGCGATCGCGAGCGAGATGAGGTTGCGCCCGAGCTTGGGGAGCTTCTGGACGATCTCCAGCCGCGCGAGCTCGAGCTCATCCTGGGCGATGCCCAGCGAGGAGTCGAGCACCCGCCCGGCGGCGTCGACCATCGTCGCCGGGCCGGCCGTCGGTGCACTGCCATTACCTCGCAAGGCGACTCACCGCCCTTCCCAGCACGAGCCCGGTCGCCAGCGCGCCTGCCCGACGCGCGCGGGGATCGGTCCGCACTCGTTCCTGGAGCGCCCCACCGGCGCGCGCCAAGGGGTGATCCGACCAGCGCCCGAACGGGCTCTCGCTCTCGAGCAGATGACCAACGAGAGCGTCGAGCCGTGACTGCATGTCCGCCGCTGCGCCCATCTCAATTCCTCCCTCCCGTGGATTGGAAATGCGGAACGTCATTGCTGACGCTCCGCACGTGGGGCCCAATTTCGATCAGCTCGCGCAACCCGTGGTACGCGGAGGCCTGTGCCTCCTGGATTCGCGGGATGTGCTCAGAGCGGGTGATCAGCACGTGGTCGGCCAGCTGCTCGGCCACGACGCGGCCGCCGTCGTAGCCGACGAACGCCACGGTGCGCAGGCCGTCGCGGCGCGCCTGGCGCAGCGCGGCGAGCACGCTGAGCGAGTTCCCGCTCGTGGAGAGGGCCACCAGCACGTCGCCCGGGCGCCCGTAGGCGATCACCTGGCGGGCGAAGATCGCCTCGCTGCCGATGTCGTTGGCGACCGCGGTGATGATCGGAGTGTCGTCGCTGAGGTCGATCGCCGCGCGCGGGCTCCAGCCCCGCGCCGCGAGGGCAGGCGGTGGCTCGCGCAGGTCGGCCACGAGGTCCATGGCGTCGGTGGCCGAGCCGCCGTTGCCGAGCGCGAGCACGGTGCCCCCCTGCTCGAGCGAGGCGCGGACCGTCGCCGCCGCCGCGACCAGCTCGGCGTGCCCGTCGCGCAGCGTCTGCTCGCGCAGGTCGGCGATCTCCTCGGCCTTGAGCAGGACCGAGGCGCGAACGTCGCTGAGCACCGCGTCGAGGTCGTCCTGCTGTTCGCCCAGGAAGGGATACAGGAAGCTCGAGGCGCCGCTGTCGTGCACCCGCCGCGGCGAGCGCCCCTCGAGCAGCCCGCGATGGTCGAAGAACACGTGCACGAGCTCCCACAGCACGTGGTAGTGGGTCTCGACGATCTCCTGATCCACGAGCGGATCCTCGCTCGCGGCGGGGAAGCCCCACTCGCCGTCGAAGCCCCAGCCGACGGTCAGGCAGCCGCGCTCGGCGGCGGCGGCGAGCGCCGCGGCCACCTCGCCGCGGCCGGGCTCGAAGGCGAAGACGATGTCGTCGGGCCGCGCGAGCAGGGTCAGCGAGCGCTCGAGCGTCTCGGTCACCGCGAGCGCCGGGAGCGCCCGCTTGCCGACGATCACCGGGTGTACGAACTCGACCGCCACGTGGCGGGCGTCCGAGCGCGCGGCCGCGCCCGCACCGAGCGCGATCAGCCGCCCGCCGCGCGCGAAGCGCTCAGCGAGCCGATGGCACAACCGCGCGGTGCGGTCCGCCTCGCGCTCGAAGTAGGCCTCGCCGGCCGCGCGGCGCTCGCCGAGCAGATCCTGCAGCTGCAGCGTCACGGGCGACCCCGGCCCGCATCAGGGCCGCGAGGGCGCGGAGGTGTCGCGGGCGCGGACACGGCCCACCCTCACAC
>DATAWZ010000157.1:0-80653 GCA_036266975.1 Solirubrobacteraceae bacterium | reverse complement strand
TCCGCGGGGTCGCCGTGCTCGCGCTCGACGACGTCGGTGGCCCGGACCTGGAAGGCGATGCCGACCTCCTGCAGGATCGCCCGGCGCTGGGGCGATCGCGACGCGAGAATCAGCGCCCGCGCTCGCGCCCGGGGCGTGGCTCCCCCGGCCTCGCCCGGCGGGGGCACCGGCTCAGAGCTCGGGGAAGAACAGCGCCGACTCGCGCACGCCGGACTCGAGTGCGTCCGAGCCGTGGACCATGTTCTGGCCGGTCTCGATCGCGAAGTCGCCGCGGATCGTGCCCGCGGTCGCCTCGAGCGGGTTGGTCGCGCCGATCACCTGACGGGCGGCCTTGATCGCGTCCTGGCCCTCGAGGACCATGGCGACGATCGGCCCGGAGGTGATGAAGTCGACCAGCTCGCCGAAGAACGGCTTGTCGGTGTGCTCGGCGTAGTGCTGGTCGGCGAGCTCGCGGGTCATCGTCATGTGCCTGAGCGCGACGATCCGCAGGCCCTTGCGCTCGAACCGGGCGATGATCTCGCCGCTGAGGTTGCGGGCGAACGCGTCGGGCTTGACGAGGATGAGGGTACGCTCCATGTGCGGCTCCTATCGGTCGGGGGCCGCGGCATTGTGCCTGATGCGCGCCCCGGCGCGCTCGGCCGCCGCGCCGAGTGGCTCCGGGTGTGCTGCTCGGGAACACCATGAGGCCACCGCAGCAACACGCCCGATTTCCGCGTGACCCCTGTGTTGCTCGGGACAACCTGGAGGAGCCCGTAGCAACACACCCTGCCCTTGCCCGAGCAGTGGACCGGCCCGCGCGTGTTCGGCGAGGCGTCGTCCGGCGGTCAGCCGGGTCGCAGGGCGCTAGTAGGTGCCGCCGCCGGAGGCGGGCGAGGGGTCCGCCGCGGGGGTCCCGTCACGGGGCGCCGGGGCGCGCCCGCTGGGGCCGTTGCTCGCCGCGGTGCCCGCCGCCGGCCGCGCCGGGACGGCGGCCTGGGACGGGGCGGCCGACTCGCGCCGGCGCCGCGTGCGCCGCGGCTGGATCGCGCCGGGCACCTCGGCCTCGCAATAGGGGCAGATCGTCCAGCTCTGGTCGAGCGGGCGCTGGCAGTTGTAGCACCGCTCGCGCAGCTTGCGCAGGCAGCTCGGGCAGCGCACGAACTCGCGCTCGATCTCGTAGTCGCAGTGCGGGCACAGGCTGTAGTTGAGCTGGTGCAGCCGCGCCTCGGCGGCCTGCATCTCCAGCTCGCGCTCGCGGATGTCATCCAGGTACTCCGGCGGGCGCAGGATCATGTACATGATCGTCCCCACGAACGGGAAGGCCGACGCCAACGTGGCGCATCCGATCAGCATCGGATCGACGATCCGCCGGCGCGCGTCCATGTACGTCCAGAAGATCAGCGCGAGGTAGATCGCGACCACGCAGATGATCAACAGATTGATGGCGAGGTTCACGCCGCTGCTGTTGATCCCGAAATAGGCGACCGGTGCCGTCATGAGCCCAAGAAGTCTAGAGAAACAGGCGCCCGAAACCGTAACCGAGACCGAAAAAGACCAGGATCACGACGGCGACGATCAGCGCGACTGCACCGATCATCGCGGGCACAGACGGGCCCTTGTCGTTCACGCTCCCGTGCTCCCGGCCGCATGTGTGTGCCAAATTCGTGCTCCTTGAAGCGCCTCCTGCTCGCTCCGGAGCACGCTGAGCAGTTCCCCGACGAGATAGATCGAGCCGCATACGAGCACCGCGCCCTGCTCGCCCGCAGCGAGCTCTCGCGCCCGCGCGAGCGCGTCGGCGGCGCGCGGATGGCATTCCACCGGCGCGATCCCGAGCTGCCCGGCGAGCGAGAGCAGCGTTGCCGCGGGCAACGCGCGCTCGCTGTCGGTGCGTGTGACGATCAGCCGGCGAGCGACGCGAGCCAGCCGCTCCATCATCGCCGCGGCGTCCTTGTCGTCGAGGATCGAGAGCACGACGCTCAGCGGCCGTCCCGCGGCCACGGCGGGAAGCGAGTCGACGAGCGCCTCGATGCTGTCGGGGTTGTGCGCGCCGTCGAGCAGCACCGGCGGATCGTCCGCCACGAGCTCAAGGCGCCCCGGGATGACGGTCTCGCGCGCGGCGGCGAGCACCGCGCCTGGGTCGAGCTCGCGCCCCAGGAAGGTCTCGGCGCTGGCCAGCGCGAGCGCGAAGTTGCGCTGCTGAAAGTCGCCGCGGGCGCGCAGCGCCCGGGCCACCGCGGGCCGCGGCTGGCGCGCGGCCACGCGCAGGCGCACCCCGGGCAGGGCCTGCACCATCTCTTGCACCTCCGGGGCCAGGCCGTATCCGACGACCAGCGTGCCGCCCTCGGGCACGACCGCGAGCTTCTCGGCGGCGATGTGGCCCACGGTCGGGCCCAGCCAACGGGTGTGCTCGAGGCCCACGTTGGTGAGCACGTGCACGCGCGGGTCGATCACCGAGGTGGCGTCGTAGCGGGCGCCGAGCCCCGCCTCGACCACGGCGACGTCGACGCCGCGCTCGGCGATGGCCAGATAGGCGGCGGCGGTGAGCACCTCGAACTGGGTGACGACGTCGTCCTCGGCGAGCGTGCGCTCGACGCGCTGCGCCGCCGCGGCGGCGCGCTCGATCGCGCTGGCCAGCTCGTCGGGCGGCAGCATCCGCTCCCCCACCTCGATCCGCTCGGCGTAGGAGATCAGGTGCGGGGAGGTGTAGGTCGCCGTGCGCAACCCGTGGCGCTCGAGCAGCGCGGCGGTCATGCGCGTGGTCGAGGACTTGCCGTTGGTCCCCACCACGTGGATCGAGGCGAAGCGCTCGTGGGGCTGGCCGAGCACGGTCATCAATCGGTGCATCCGATCCAGGCCGAAGCGCAGCCCCCACACCTGGTGGGTGCGCAGGTAGTGGTCGGCCTCGCTCCAGGTCCAGCCGCTCATAGCGCGGCGAGCTCCGTCAGCAGGGCCTCGAGCTTGTCGCGCTCGCCCTGCACGACGGCCGGGGGCGCCTTGGCCACGAAGCCCTGGTTGGCGAGCTTGCTCTCGGCGCGGGCGATCTCGGCGTGCAGACGCTCGCGCTCGCGCGCGACGCGCTCGGCCACGGCGCCGGCGTCGAGCCCCTCGGCCTCGAGCACGTCGACGCTCCCGCCGGCGGCGGCGATGCTCGCCAGGGCCGTCCCGTTGGCCGCCTCGCCGTCGAGCTCGAGCCGAGCCAGACGGGCGATCGCGTCGGTCATCCCGTCGCCCGAGGGGGTGTTCAAGCGCGCGCGCACGCGGGCGCCCGGAGCGATCCCGGCGCCGTCGCGCCAGCCGCGCACGGCGGTGATCACCTCGATCGCCGCCGTGACCGAGCGCTCGGCGTCCTCGTCGAGGGCCTGCGGCTCCGGCGAGGGCCAGGGGCCAGCGGCGAGCAACGCCTCACCGCCGCACAGCCGCCAGAGCTCCTCGGTGACGAACGGGATCACCGGATGGGCGATCGCCAGCGTGCGGCGCAACACGTACAGCAGCGTCGCGCCGACCTCCGCGGAGTCAAGCCGCGGCTTGGCCAGCTCGAGGTACCAGTCGCACAGCTCGCCGTAGACGAAGTCGTACAGCCCCAGCGCCGCGTGGTGGAAGTCGTAGCTCTCGATGCAGCGTTCGGTCGCCTCCCGCACCCGCTCCAGGCGCGAGAGGATCCAGCGGTCCTCCGGCGCGACCGGTCGCGCGGCGGGCTGCACGCCCTCGTCGACCCGCAGCAGCACGAAGCGCGCGGCGTTCCAGAGCTTGTTGGCCAGCCGCTGGCCCTGCTCGATCTTCTCCTCGGCGAAGCGCACGTCCTGGGTGGAGGACATGGCCAGCAGCCCGAAGCGGGTCGCGTCGGCGCCGTGGCGGTCGATCATCTCCAACGGGTCGATCCCGGTGCCCAGCGACTTGGACATCCGCCGCCCGTCCGGCGCCTGGATGACCGAGTGCACGTAGACGTCACGGAAGGGGACATCGCCAGCGAACTCGAGCCCCATCATGATCATCCGCGCCACCCACAGGAAGAGGATGTCGCGGGCGGTGGAGAGCACCGAGGTCGGGTAGAAGGCGCGCAGCTCGGCGGTCTGCTCGGGCCAGCCGACCGTGGCGAACGGCCACAGCGCCGAGGAGAACCAGGTGTCCAGGACGTCCTCCTCGCGCCGGGGAACGCCGCCGCAGGCGCCGCAGCGCTCGGGCGCGTGCATCCCCACGAAGGTCTCCTCGCACTCGTCGCAGTACCAGACCGGCAGCCGGTGGCCCCACCACAGCTGGCGCGAGATGCACCACGGGCGGATCGAGGACATCCAGTTCAGGTACACGCGGCGGTGGTTGTCGGGCAGGATCCGCACGCGCCCGTCGAGCACCGCGTCGATCGCCGGCCCGGCGAGCTCGTCCATGCGCATGAACCACTGCAGCGAGATCAGCGGCTCGATGCGCTGGCCGGAGCGGTGCGAGTAGGGCACCTCGTGCCCGTAGGGCTCCTGGGCGACGATCCGCCCCTCCTGGGCGAGCGCGGCGATGATCGCCTCGCGGGCCTCGAGCACGCTCAGCCCGGCAAAGCGCTCGCCGGCCTCGGCGGTCATGCGCCCGTCCTCGCCGATCACCGAGACCGCGGGCAGGTCGTGGCGCTGGCCGATCTCGAAGTCGTTGGCGTCGTGGGCGGGCGTGACCTTCAGCTGGCCGGTGCCGAACTCGGGCTTGACGTAGTCGTCGGCGATGATCGGCAGCTCACGCCCGACGAGCGGCAGGATCGCCTGCCGGCCGACCAGCGAGCGGTAGCGCTCGTCCTCGGGGTGCACGGCCACGGCGGTATCGCCGAGCATCGTCTCCGGCCGAACGGTCGCGATCGTCACCCTGCCGCCCCCGACCAGGTCGTAGCGGATCGAGTAGAGCGTGTCGGTCTCGTGGCGCTCCTCGACCTCCAGGTCGGAGATCGCCGAGCGCGTGCCCGGATCCCAGTTGACCAGGTAGCGCCCGCGGTAGATGTAGCCCTTCTCGTAGAGGTCGACGAACACCCGCTGCACGGCCACCGCGTAGCGCTCGTCGAGCGTGAAGCGCTCGTCGGCGTAGTCGCACGAGGCTCCCAGGCGCTTGAACTGCTCGATGATCGTGCGCCCGTAGTGCTCGCGCCACTGCCACACGCGCCGCTCGAAGGCCTCGCGGCCGAGCTCCTGGCGGCTCGTGCCCTCCTCGCGCTCGAGCATCTTCTCGACCTGGGCCTGGGTGGCGATGCCGGCGTGGTCGGTGCCGAGGATCCACTTGGTGCGCCGCCCGCGCATGCGGTGGTAGCGGGCCAGGACGTCCTGGACGGACCCGTTGAGCGCGTGGCCCATGTGCAGCGAGCCGGTGACGTTCGGGGGCGGAATCGCGATCGAGTAGTTCTCGGCGGCCTCGCCGGCGGGCTCCGGGTGCCACAGGCCGGAGTCCAGCCAGCGCTGGCCGATCCGCGGCTCGACCTCCGCGGGGTCGAGCCGGGTGGGGATGTCCTGTTCGCTGCGGCCGGAAGCGGCGCTCACGGCGATGATGCTAGTGCGCGCCCTGCGGCGCCCGCTCGGCCGTCGGCTCGCCGAGTTGGTCGATGAGCGCCGGTCTCGCCCGGCGTAGCGCGCGCAGGTCCGGGTCGACCTTCGCGTGTGCGAGCAGCGACCCGCGCTCGAGCCGCGGGGTCCGACAGATGCCCACCCGCAGCCGCTCGGCGGCCAGCTCAATCTGACCGCGCTGGGAGTAGAAGCAGGCCAGGTTGTAGTCGACGCGCGGATTGATGAACGGCAGCTGCGCGATCGCGGAGAGCAGGTTCTCGCGCCAGTCCGAGTCGTGCGTTTGCGTGTCGAGCATCGCGCGCATGCCCTGCAGCAGCGCTCTCGTGCCACTGTCGATCGCCGGCGCCTGCGCCGGGCCCTGCGGTCCAAGCGGGCCCAAGGGGGGAGGCGGCGGCGAGGCCTGGCCGGGGCCGAGCACCAGCACAACCGCGCCCGGGATGAACGTCGTGACCAAAAGCTCGCGCAGCGGCGCCTGCGGATCGGGCGCTCCCCGCGGCGGGAACAGCCCGTCGACCTTGGCCAGCGCGGTGCTCGCGACCTGGCGCGCCTGCGCGTAGGCCGAGACCTGATGGGCGATGCTGTCGCCGAGTTCGTCGCGAGCCCATTCGGCGTAGACCGTCGCGAGCACGATATGCGCGCGGTACCAATCGGGATCCTCATCGTCGCTGCGCACGCCCCGGTTGCGCGCCTCGATGAGCCGTGCCGCGCGCCGGGCGAGCGCCTCGGCGCCCCGGTAGGCGCCACCGCGTCGGCGCAGGTGGGCGAGGTCGACCAGAGCGCCCACGTTCTCCTCATCCAGCGCGAGCGCCTGCTCGTAGGCATCGGCGGCCTCGAGCGGCCGGCTCATCCGCTGCAGCTCGCTGCCGGCGCGGAAGAGCGCCCAGCTACGCGCGTCGCTCGAGTAGAAGACGTCGGCCGCTCGCGGGCCCGGCGTCTGGTCGACCACGTGATGCTCGATCCAGCCGGCCGCCGCGACCGCGAGCACCCGCGCCGCGTCCGCAGGGTCAAGGGTGTCGGTCGGCGGCTCATCGGGCCAGAAGTCGCCGGTAGCGACCGCCGAGCGGTCGCTGTACAGGACGAGGCTCAAGGCGGCCGCGCCCTGGTCGCCCACCGGCAGCAGCGTGCCGCTCACCGTCAGGCGCCGACGACCCCAGCTGCGCAGCAACAGCAGCACGAGGGCGACGATCTGGCCCTGGGGAATCGCAGTGAGCTGGGCGATCTCGCTGTCGGCCACGGCATGCTCGCCGCTGACCAGATACAGGTGCACGCCCGCCTCGCGGCCGCCGCCGATGCGCGCCTGGGCCAGCGCCGCGAGCGCCGCCCCGCAGGGCCTGGCCATCGCGCCGTCGGCGAACGGCGAGACCGTGAGCGTCGGTGTCGGGCGCAGCCAGGGCTTGTGCTCCAGCCACCACGGGTCCGTCGGGGCGCGGTGGCGGGCCCAGATCCACCTGAGCGCGTTGTAGGCGGTGACCACGACGGCGAGGCCGAGGCCGATGAAGGCGATCGTGTTCAGGAAGGCCGGCAGCGCGCCGCCGAACCAATGCCACACCGACGAGTGGCTGACCGGCGCGTGATGGGTGAGGGCGACAGTCCGGGGCCGGTGCAGCCGCGACGCGCCCACGCCCGCACCACCCGGGCTCGGCGAATGGTGTGCCGCCATCGATCAGATCCCCCACCGGCGCACGCTGGCACCCGCGTCCCTGCGGCTCGCCCCGCTCAGCCGTGCTCGCGCAGATACTCCAGGTAGACCGGCCGGAGCGACTCGTGCAGCCGATGGCCGCCGCGCACGAGGTCCAAGAACCAGCTCGTCGCGCTCTGGATGTCGGCGTTGCTGTCGCCGAGCTCGCCCTCGATCGCCCGCGCCTCAGGGATGTACTCGACCAGCCGCCACAGAAAACGCACGTCCATGCGGTGCCCGGCGAGCTTTACGGCACGGTCGTGCAGCTCCTCGGTGGAGAGCGCGTCCAGATCCTCGGGCTCGGTCATCGCCGCCGCCGGCCTCGCCGGCGCGAGAACGCCACGTCGCGGCCCATCCCGAGCAGGTCGATCTGGCGGGCGATGTGGCTGAGCTCCTCGCGCTCGCGGCTGGTGAGGTTCCCCGGCCAGCCGCGCGAGTCGCGCATGAGCTCCAGCATGCGCGCGCGGTCCTTCTCCTCCAGCGTCAACCAGTGGTCGCGGGCCACGACCGCCGCCGAGAGCATCACCGCCCAGGGCAGGGCGCGGGTGCGTGCGAGCGGCTTGGCCATCGGGCGCGGATGCTAGCTCACGGGGTCACTGGAGCAAGTAGCTGACCGAGACCTCCGCCTGCACCGTGCAGGTCAGAGCGCTCTGGGCCGCGTGCGCCTTGGGGTGCTTTTTCTTCTTCTTGCTCTTGACCGAGCCGCTGCCGCTCGATGTCGTCTTCTGCAGCACGTTCGGGGCCTGGGCGCCCACCGAGGCGACGCCCGACGGCGTCACGGTTCCGTCGTCCGACCCGAAGTCGGGCTGCACGCCGTTGTAGTCCTCGTAGTCACCGGAGGTGTCCGTGCAGTCGACTTCGCCGCCGTCCTCGGCGATGTCCTGCACCGGACCGGAGGTCGCGCCGGCGTCGGTGGCCAGCGCACCGGCCTTGGACCCGGCGTCGTTCACCGCCACGGCCAGCGCCGTGCGGTAGGCGGCGTTGGCGACCGCGCCGTCGGCGTTCGGATCGATCGACGCGTTGCCGACCCCCTGCACCGCGACCGTGCGCACCGCGGCCACCGCCGTGGTCGTTGTCGTGGCGGGCGTCTGGGCGGTCGCGCCGCCCACCAGTCCGGCCACGAGGATGCCGACTAGGGCGGCCCCGGCGGCACTGCCCACCACTGCGACGCGGTTCATGGAGCGATGCTACCCGCCAACGCGGGAAAGCCATCGCGCGGCGAGGCGCTAGGCGCTCTCCTCGCGCAGGGCGTGCTCGTCGTCTTCCTCGGGCGCCGCCTCGGTGACGAGCGTCGGCGTGAGGCCCTTCTCGACCGTCTCGCGCGTGACCACGCACTTCTTGACGTCGCGGCGCGAGGGCAGCTCGAACTGCACCTCGAGCAGGATCTCCTCGATGATCGACCGCAACCCGCGGGCGCCGGTCTCGCGCTCGAGGCCCCGCTCGGCGATCGCCACCAGCGAGTCGTCGCTGAAGACGAGCTCGATCCCGTCGAAGGAGAAGAAGCGCTGAAACTGCTTGACGAGCGCGTTGCGCGGCTCGGTGAGGATCGAGACCAGATCGTCGCGCGTCAGCTGGTGCACGGCGCTCATCACCGGCAGGCGCCCGACGAACTCGGGGATCAGCCCGTACTGGATCAGGTCCTCGGGCAGGCAGTCCTCGAACAGCTCTCCGGTGTCGCGCTGGAGCTTGGACTCGATCGCCGCGCCGAAGCCGACGCCCTTGTGGCCGATCCGGCGCTCGATGATCTTGTCCAGGTTCGCGAACGCCCCGCCGCAGATGAACAGGATGTTCGTCGTGTCGATCGTCAGGAACTCCTGGTGGGGGTGCTTGCGCCCGCCCTGCGGGGGCACCGAGGCCTGCGTGCCCTCGAGGATCTTCAGCAACGCCTGCTGGACGCCCTCGCCGGAGACGTCGCGGGTGATCGACGGGTTGTCGGCCTTGCGCGCGATCTTGTCGACCTCGTCGATGTAGATGATCCCGGTCTCGGCCTTCTTGACGTCGTAGTCGGCGCCCTGGATCAGCTTGAGCAGGATGTTCTCGACGTCCTCGCCGACGTAGCCGGCCTCGGTCAGCGCGGTGGCGTCGGCGATCGCGAACGGGACGTTCAGGATCCGCGCGAGCGTCTGGGCGAGCAGCGTCTTGCCGCACCCGGTCGGGCCGAGCAGCAGGATGTTGGACTTCTGCAGCTCGATGTCCGAGTCGCCCGCTTGCATCATCTGCACGCGCTTGTAGTGGTTGTAGACGGCGACCGACAGCGTGCGCTTGGACGCGTCCTGGCCCACCACGTACTCGTCCAGGACCTCGTAGATCTCCCGCGGCTTGGGGAGGTTCTCGATGTCGAAGGCCGGCGGAGCGGTCAGCTCCTCGTCGATGATCTCGTTACAGAGATCGATGCACTCATCGCAGATGTAGACGCCCGGCCCGGCGATCAGCTTCTTGACCTGCCGCTGCGACTTGCCGCAGAAACTGCACAGAAGCTGCTCGTTGGAATCGGTTGGCCGGGCCACGCTCTCTCCTGCGCCTACATCTCGGACGCTAATGCTCCGAGATCACACGGTCAATGATGCCGTATTCCCTGGCTTCGTCCGAGCTCATGAAGTAGTCGCGCTCGGTGTCGTTCCTGACCTGGTCGAGTTCCTTGCCCGTGTGCTTGGCGATGATCTCGTCCAGCCGGCGGCGCACGTCGATGATCTCGCGCGCGTGAATCTCGATGTCGCTGGCCTGGCCCTGGAAGGAGGACGAAACCTGGTGGATGAGGATCTTCGCGTTGGGCAGCGCCATCCGCTTGCCGTGAGCGCCGCCCGCGAGCAGCAGCGCGCCCATCGACATCGCGATGCCGACGCAGATCGTCTGCACGTCGGGCTTGATGAACTGCATCGTGTCGTAGATCGCCAGCCCCGCGTACACCGAACCGCCGGGGGAGTTGATGTACAGGGAGACGTCCTTGTCGGGGTCCTCGGACTCCAGGTGCAGCAGCTGGGCGACGATCAGGTTGGCGATCTGGTCGTCCACCGGCGTGCCGAGGAAGACGATTCGCTCGTTGAGCAGGCGCGAGTAGATGTCGAAGGCGCGCTCTCCGCGCGACGTCTGCTCGACGACCATCGGGACAAGTGGGCTCATGGTCCTCGCTTCTGTTTCGCTTCGTCGGCTCGATTCCTGCCCATCGCACGAGCCGAGATCCTCGACCATGAAAGGGGTGCACGCGCACCCCCGGCGGGCTGGGCCTACTGTAGCAACGAGCCCTTGCCGGCCCGACCGGGAATCGGGCTCAGGAGCCCGGCGTCCAGAGCTGCCCCGACCCTGGCTGGCCGGGGTCCTTCTCCTTGTCGGGCGTCCAGATCGCCTCGCGGGCCCGTGCCTGCTCGACCGAGATCGGCTTGGCCTGCTCGACGAGCAGATCCACGGCCTTCTGGGCGGCGAGGTCGCGGCGCGCCTGTTCCAAGCGCTCGTTCTTGCGCAGCGTCTCGAGCAGCTCCTGGCTGCTGACCCCCTCGCGCTCGGCCGCAGGGGTGAGGGCCTCGAGCACGTCCTCGTCGCTGGGGTCAATCTGCTCGGCCTCGATCAGCGCGGCAATCACCGCCTCGCGGCGCAGGGTGCGGTCCGCCTCGGGCACCGCCTCGGCGAGGACCTCCTCCTCGGTCTTGCCGCTGATTTGCAGATAGGTCTCCTTGCTCACGCCCTGGTGGGAGAGGGAGTGCAGCGTGCGCTCCCACATCTCCGCGGCGTGGGCGCGCGCGAGGGCCTCGGGCACGTCGATCGTGGCGCCGGCCACCGCCGCGTCGAGCGCGGCCTCGCGGAACTCGCCCTGCGCCCGCTGCTCGTCGGCCTCGCGCAGCCGCTTCGCGATGTCCTCGCGCAACTCGTCCATGTCGTCGAAGCCGGCGTCGGCGGCGAAGTCCTCATCGAGCTCGGGCAACCGCTTGCGCTTGACGTCCTTGACGGTGACGGCGAACTGGGCGGGCTGCCCGGCGAGCGCCTCGTTGGCGTAGTCCACGGGAAAGGTGATCTCCAGCGTGCGCTCCTCCCCGGCGTGCGCGCCGATCAGCCCGGCCTCGAAGCCCTCGATCAGCCGCCCGGAGGCGAGCTGCACCGGCTGGTCGCGGCCGTCGCCGCCCTCGAAGGGCACGCCGTCGATGCTCCCGACGTAATCGATGACCACGAAGTCGTCAGCCGCGGCGGGCTCCTCGACGCTCTCGAGCTTGGCCATGCGCTCGCGGATCGCGTCGATCTCGCGGGTGATCGCCTCCTCGCCGGCCTCGGGCTCGCGCTTGCCGACCTCCAGGCCCTTGTACTCGCCCAGCGTGGCGATCGGCTGCACGCCGACCTCGATCGTGAAGCTCAGCGAGTCACCGGCCGCGGCGGGCAGGTCGCCCAGCTCGAGGTCGGGATCGCCGACGACCTCGACGCCGGCGGCGTCGATCGCCTGCGCGTACCAGCCAGGAAGGGCCTCGCGCACCGCCTCGTCGAGCACCGCGGCGCGCCCGATGCGCTGCATCACCAGCGGCGCGGGGACCTTGCCCTTGCGAAAGCCCGGGATCCGCATGCCGCGGCCAAGCGCGCGGGCCTGCTGCTCGATGCGCCGCTCGACCTCCTCGCCGGGGACGACGACCTCGACGCGCACGCGCGACTCGGGGAGCTCGGTGACGGTGGTGCTGACCGCGGTGGCGGTGGCCATGGGTGGCCACGATATCGTGCCCCACGTGCAGCGGAAGACGGCGAGGGGCCCGGCTCACGAGGCACCGGGACCCGCTTCGCCCTCGCGCGCGCTGCCGCGTCGTCCCACGCGCGAGCGCCTGCTCGCCACCCTGCTCACCGGCCGGCTGGGGCATTTCGCGGGCGGCGCGCTGGACGTGCTGGAGGGGCTTGCCCGACTACTGCTCAGCAGAGCGCGAAGATCGGCCAGCGGCTCGAGACGCCCCTGAGCTCCTGCATGCCGAGCTCGCGGAACTCGAGCCCGGAGCCGAAGACCGTGCCGTAGGCGGTCCCGGAGACGAGCACCTCGCTCGGCCCGGCGAGCGCCGCGATCCGCGCGGCGATGTGGACGGCCATCCCCCCCACATCATCGCCGATCAGCTCGCATTCGCCGGTGTGCACGCCGATCCGCACGGTCACGCCGATCTCGGCCGTGGCCTCGATGATCGCCTGCGCGCAGCGCAGCGCCCGCGAGGGCGCCCCGGCGAACGTGGCCAGGAAGCTGTCGCCGATCGTCTTGACCTCGTGGCCGTCGAAGCGGCGCAGGACCCGGCGGATCGCCTCGTCGTGGGCGGCGAGCTCGTCGCGCCAACGCGCGTCGCCCAGCTCGGCCGCGCGCGCGGTCGCGCCGACGATGTCGGTGAACAGCACGGTCAGCAGCGTGCGCTCGCGCTCCCCGCTGGAGCGCCCGCCGGTGAGGAACTCCTCCACCTCGTTGAGCAGCCCCTCGTCACCCAGCCACGGGAAGCTGTCCACGCCCGGCAGCGGCAGGAAGCGCGCGCCGGGAATGTTCTCAGCCAGGTATTGGGAGTGGCGCACGTCCCAGACGCGCTCCTGGGGCCGGTGCATGACGATCGTGGGGACCCGGATGTGCTCGAGCTCGCCGCGCACGTCGATGTCGGCGGCGGCGAGCGACATCGTGCGCGCGACGCCCGGGCTCGCCGCCAGGCGCTCCATGCGCGCGAACCACGAGGCGAACGAGGGGTCCTGGTGCGCGCTCGGCGCAAACTCGGCCAGCCGGCGCCCCTCGCCCCAGCCCTCGACGATCTGGTCGACGATCGCCTCGCGCCATTCGCGGCTCGGCGCCCAGTTGTAGTCGGCCGCCCACAGCGTGCGCGCGACCGCGGCGTACAGGACGAGCGCGCCGACGCGCTCGGGGTGCTGGCGGGCGAGCACGATCGCGGTCGGCCCGCCGAGCGCGTAGCTGAGCAGCGCAGCGCGCTCGCTCCCGGCGGCGTCGAGCACGGCGATCGCGTCGGCGACCTCCTCCTGCAGCGTCGGCGCGGTGGAGATCCGCTCGGACAGGCCGGCGCCGCGGCGGTCGAAGAGGATCAGCCGCGAGAACCCCGACAGCCGCTCCAGGAAGCGGCGCAAGGCGGGCAGCTCCCAGACGTGTTCGACGTGGGAGATCCACCCGGGCAGGAACATCATGTCGAAGGGACCCTCGCCGACCGTCTGATAGGCGATGCTCACCTCGCCGTTGTGGGCGTAGTGCGTTGCCGGAATGTCGGCCACGAACGCAGACTACGCACCCTCTTGCGCGCCCGCCGCCCAGCCGCGAAGATCACGCGGGTTCCGCGAGAGAGGGAGTTGGCGATGGCGAGCACCACGGTGGCGGTACGAGCCGACGAAGGGGTGGGGCAGACGTTCGGCCGGGCCGCGCAGCTGCACGGCGCGCGCGTGGCGGTGGTCGACGGCGAGCGGCAGGTCACCTATGCCGAGCTCGAGCGCCGGGCGCTCGGGCTCTCAGGCGGCCTGAGCGGGCTCGGGCTCGGGCGCGGCGACGTCGTCGGGGTGCTCTCGATGAACAGCCTGGAGCACCTGGAGTGCTGGCTGGGGATCCCCGCCGGCGGCATGGTCCTCAACGATCTGAACACGCGACTGGCCGCGCGCGAGCTCGAGTTCATCCTCACCGACAGCGAGGCGAGCGCCCTGATGGTCGACGACACGTTCCTGGACGTCGGCCGCCAGCTGGCCGAGGCCTGCCCTTCGCTGCGCCACCTGATCCACACCGGCGGGGCCGACGGGACGCTCGCCTACGAGCAGCTGGCCGGCAGCGACCCGGCGGCGAGCGTCGGACGCGAGCACGACCTGGCCGGGATCTTCTACACGGGCGGGACGACCGGGCTGCCCAAGGGCGTGATGCTCACCCACGGCAACCTGCTCGCCAACGCCCGTCACATGCTGATCACCGTCGGCTACCGCCCCGACGACTGCTACGTGCACGCCGGCCCGATGTTCCACCTCGCCGACGGGGCGGCCAACTACGCGATCAGCTGGCTGGGAGCGCGCCACGTGATCATCCCGGCCTTCGAGCCCGGGCTGCTCGCGCGCACGATCGCCGAGCAGCGCGTCACGGTGACCACGATGGTCCCGACGATGATCAACCTGCTCGTCCACCACCCGGCGGCGACCGAGCAGGATCTCTCGAGCCTGCGGAAGATCTGTTACGGCGGCTCGCCGATGCCGCCCGAGGTGCAGCGCGCGGCGTTCGCCGCGATCGACTGCGAGTGGCTGCAGCTGTACGGGATGACCGAGGCCGCGCCGCTGGTCACCGCCTGCCAGACCGACGCCCGCCGGGTGCTCGCCGACGAGGAGCCCGACGCCACGCACGTGCGCAGCGCAGGGGTCCCGGTGGTCGGCGTGCGTGCCGAAGTCCGCCGCCCTGACGGCTCGCGCGCCGAAGCGGGCGAGCCGGGCGAGATCTGGGTGCGCGGGCCGAACGTGATGGCCGGCTACTGGCGCCGGCCCGCCGAGACGGCCGCGGCGCTCGACGAGGAGGGCTGGTACCGCTCCGGGGACGCCGCCTACGCCGACGAGGACGGCTACCTGTACGTGGTCGACCGCGTCAAGGACATGATCATCTCCGGCGGGGAGAACGTCTACTGCACCGACGTGGAGAACGCGATCTACGAGCACCCGGCGGTGGTCGAGGCGACCGTCTTCGGGGTGCCCGACGAGCGCTGGGGCGAGCGCGTGCACGCGGTCGTGGTGCACCTGCCCGACGTGCAGGTCGACGAGGCCGCGCTGATCGCCCACTGCCGCGAGCGGATCGCCGGCTACAAGCTGCCGCGCTCGGTGGAGCTGCGCGTGGAGCCGCTGCCGAAGTCCGGCGCGGGGAAGATCCTCAAGCGCGAGCTGCGCGAACCGCACTGGGCCGGCCACGACTCGCGGGTGTCGTGATGCTCGACTGCACCTACCGCATCCAGATCCCCCACCGTCCGGGCCAGCTCTCGCGCGTGTGCGGCGCGATCGCCGAGGGCGAGGGGCTGATCGGCGACATCGTGACGATCGCGGTCACGCGCGAGGCGTCGATCCGCGAGATCACCGTCGAGGTGCGCGACCAGGACCAGGCGGAGCGGATCTCCGAGCTGCTGCTCGGACTCGACGGGGTCAGCGTGGTCTGGCACCGTGACCGCGCGCTGATCCGTCACGAGGGCGGCAAGCTGACGATCGACTCAACGCGCGAGGTGCGCTCGGTCCAGGACATGCGCGACGTCTACACGCCGGGGGTCGCGCGGGTCTGCCGGGCGATCGCGGCCGACCCGGCGCTCGCCACCCGCTACACGATGATCGGGCGCACGGTGGGCATCCTCACCAACGGGACGCGGGTGCTCGGCCTGGGCGACATCGGCCCGCGCGCGGCGATGCCGGTGATGGAGGGCAAGGCGGTCTTCTACCGCCAATGCGTCGGGCTCTCGGCGATGCCGATCCTGCTCGACACGCGCGACCCGGACGAGTTCGTGCAGGCGGCGCTCACGATCGCCCCGACCTTCGGCGCGATCCACCTGGAGGACATCAGCGCCCCGGAGTGCTTTGAGATCGAGGCGCGCCTGCAGAGCGTGCTGCCGCAGCCGGTGATGCACGACGATGTCCACGGCACTGCGGTGGTCACGCTGGCGGCGATGCTCGCCGCCTGTCGCACGGTCGGGCGCGACCCGCGCGAGATGACCGTCGGGCAGCTCGGCCTGGGCGCCGCGGGCCTGGGGATCGCCTCGCTGATGGTCCAGGGCGGCGCGCGGCGCGTGCTCGCCTTCGATCCCTCCGAGGGATCGCACGGCCGCGCGCGCGAGCGCGGCATCGAGGTCGCCTCGATGGAGGACGTGCTCGCCGCCGCCGACGTGGTCGTGGCCACCACGGGGCGCCCGGGGCTGATCACGGCGGACATGATCCGCCCGGGTCAGGTCATCCTCGCGCTGACCAACCCGGACCCGGAGATCGCGCCGGCCGACGCGCTGGCCGCCGGCGCCGCGTTTGCCGCCGACGGCTCGATGGTCAACAACGTGCTCGGCTACCCCGGACTCTTCCGCGGTGCGCTCGAGGCCGAGGCGAGCGAGATCACGCTGGCCATGAAACTCGCAGCGGCGGAGGCGATCGCCGAGCTGACCGCCGAGTCCGAGCTGGTCCCCGATCCGCTTGACCCCGGCGTGCACCGCCAGGTGGCCGACGCCGTGCGGCGCGCGGCGCGCCCGTACGAGGCCGCGGTCGCCGCGATCTGAGCCCTACGCTCCATCCCTAGCCCCCGCCCACCCTGGGGATACCGACGTGCGCGGGTAATCGGGACAACGGGCGGTCGCTGGGGTCAGGGGGGCGACCGGCTCGACATACTGAGGTCCGGTGCGGCCCTCGCTGCGACTGCTCCTTGCTCCGCTGGCCGTCGGGCTCGTGCTCGCCGGCGCCGTGGGCTGCGGGGGGCGTTCGACCTCGACAACTTCGGCCCCCCCGGTAACGACGGTCACCTCGGCGCCGACGCCGTTTCCCTACGACGCCGCCCAACAGGGCGAGATGGCCGGTTCGACGCTGTACCTCAACGACGGCTGCGAGGCGTGTCACAGCCTGAACGGCCAACGCGGCGTCGGGCCCTCCTTCCAGTCGCTCGGCAACTCCTTCGCGCGGCTGCGCGACGGGCACCGCGTGCTCGTCACGTTCGCGTTCATCCGCGAGGCGATCGCCACGCCGGCGAAGGCGCCGATCGCCGGCTACCCGCTCGCGCCGATGCGGCAGGCCAGCGCGCGGCTGGGGCTCGCGCACCGGCCCAAGGACGTCGCCGCGCTCGCCGACTTCATCGAGGCCGACGGCCCGTAGCCGCCCGTCGGCTCTGGCGATTCCGGGTTTGTGGTGCCTAGGCGCTGCGAATCCCGGAATCGTTTGGCCGGAACGGCCATTCCGACCGGCCTTCGGCGCGCCGGTTGCTGGATTTGCGTCCGTTGGTGTGCCCGAGCGAGGCCTCGCAGCGGATGCCCGGGAACACCTCGACCGCCCCGGTGAGCTCGAGGTCGAGGATCCCCAGCGCGCCCGGCGTGTAGATACGCTCGAGGAGGTGGGCGAGGTCCTCGGGGGCGTAGAACAGCCCCTGGATGCCCGAGTAGGCGAACATCAGCTCGCGCCGGTTGACGATCACCGGCGTGCTCATCGGGAACGCGTCCAGGCGCCCGGCGTGGTCGACGTGCAGGTGGGTCTGGATGACCGCGCCGATGTCGCCCGCCGTGAGGTCGAACCGCGCGAGCTGGGCCTCCAGGGTGGTCTCGGGGTCCTCGATCGGCAGCATCCCCACGCGCGTGAGCACGTCGGTGTTGCGCGTGCCCGCGTCGACGAGGATCGGCTTCTCCCCGCCGCGGATCAGGAACGCGTTGGCGGGCACGGTCACCGTGACGCCGGGGATGCGCCCGCGCACGGTGAAGCTCCAGTCGCCGGTGATGTCCCCCAGGTTCAGCACGTCGATCGTCAGACCCATCGTCATCTCCCTTGCCTTGGTGGACCGGACTCGGACCCAGCCGCTACCCCTCGGAGAGCGGCGAGCCGCCGTACTGATCGACGTAGGCGATCTCCTTTACCGGCAGCCGGGTCAGCTTGCGCGGCCAGGGCTGGTCGGGGTAGCCGATCGCGACGTGGGCGGCGGTGATGACGTCCTCGGGGATCCCGAGCAGTTCCTTGACCTGCGGCTCGGCCATGCACAGCAGCGTGGTCAGCGCGCTCCCGACCCCCTGGTCGCGTAGCGCGAGCATGAAGCTCTGCACGGTCGGGTAGATCGAGGCGCCGCCGACGACGCTCAGGCGGCCGAGCTGGTTATCGGTCGGGTGGATGCCGCTCAGCTCGGCACAGGCCACGACGATCGCCGGGACCTCGTCGAGGTGGTCGGCGAAGTGGATCGCCGCCTTCAGCGTGCGTTCCGCGGCGCCGATCGAGACCTGCCTCTGGGTGATGCCGGCCACGTAGGCGTTCCACGGCGGCAGGTACCACTCCTTGAGCTGGCGCTTGTTCTCGGGGTCGCGCACGACGACCCAGCGCACCGGCTGGCGGTTGCCGCCCTGAGGCGCGAAGCGCGCGGCGTCGAACGCCCGCCACAGGACCTCGTCGGGGACGTCGTCGGTCTTGAAGTAGCGGGTGGTGCCGGTGTGCTTGAGGACGTCGATCAGTTCCACTGCGCGTTCTCCTCCCTATCGATCGATCGATAGGCTATCCCGGCCGAGCGGCGAAGGTCAACGGGGGCGATGGGGCGGTGCTCTACAGTCGGCCCGTGCCGAATACGCCCACGCCCGAGGGCCGCATCGAGCGCGCGCGGTCCCTCTACGGGCGCCACTTCTCCGATCCGCGCCGCGAGCGGGCGATGCTGAGCACGACGTCGTTCACGATGACCTTCGGGATCGTGCGCGCGATCACCCACGCGATCCGCGACGGGCGCGGCCCGTTCCGCAACATCTCGGCCGGCGGGCGGCACGTGCACCACCTCACCTTCGGGATCGCCGGGCTGCTCGGCTGCGGGTTCGTGTGGACCCAGCAGTGGGGCGTGGGCATGAACCCGCGCCGGCGCGGCGCCTCGCGCGCGAGCGCGATCGCCTACGGCGCCTCCTCGGCGCTCACGCTCGACGAGTTCGCGCTGTGGCTGGACCTGCAGGACGACTACTGGACCGCGGCGGGGCGCAAGAGCATCGACGCGGTGACGCTGTTCGGCGGCGTGCTGGGCATGACCATCAACGCCCGGGGACTGCTCCGCGAGCTCGCCCTCGCCCGACGCGTGGGGACCCACCGCGCCGCGGAGATCTGCAAGGAGCAGATCGCCCGCCGGCACACCCGCTGAACCGTCTCGGCGCAGCGCCTGAACGGCTAAGGTCGCGGGGCCAGGATGCGAGCGACTCTCCACAGCGGCAGGGGTGCCGCCGCCCCGCTCATCGCGGCCCTGGTGATCCTCGCCGCGCCGGCGCTCGCCTCCGGCGCGACGCCGCACGGCACGCTCGAGCTCCAGGTCGTCCTGCGCCCGCGCGACCCGTTGGCGCTGAGCGCCTTCGTCGCCGCGGTGTCCACTCCGGGCTCGCCGCTGGCCGGGCACTACCTGCGCCGCGGCCAGTTCGCCGCGCGCTTCGGCGCGAGCGCCAAGACGATCGCCGCGGTCAGCGCCCGCCTGCGCGCCGAGGGGCTGACGGTCGACGCCTCCTCCGCCGACCGGCTCTCGATTCCGGTGCGCGGCGCGGCGGCCACCGTCGAGCGCGCCTTCTCGGTGCGCCTGGCCGGCACGCGCCTGGGCTACGAGAGCAATCGCGCCGCACACCTCCCCGGCGCCCTCGCCGGCGCCGTCCAGGACGTCGTCGGGCTCAGCGACGTGCCGATCGACCACCCGGCGGCCACCGCGCCGACCCCCGCGCCGCCGAGCGCCTGCCCGGCGGCGAGCTCGGTGAGCCCGAGCAACCAGGGCGCCCACGACAACGGCATGGCCGGCGACGTCTACCTCACCGACGACCGCATCGCCGCCGCCTACGGCATCGACCCGCTGTACGCCGCCGGCGACTTCGGCCAGGGGGTGAAGATCGGCGTCTTCGAGGAGGAGCCGAGCGACGCCGGCGAGGTGACGACCTACGAGCAGTGCTTCGGGATCGACGCGCCGGTGAGCTACGAGAACGTCGACGGCGGCCCAAGCGGCGTCAGCTCCGACGGCGGCATGGAGACCGCGCTGGACGTCGAGACCGTCGCGAGCTTTGCCCCGCGGGCCTCGATCGTCGTCTACCAGACCAACCAGGACCCGGCCTCGGCGCTCGACCAGTACCGCCAGATGGTCAGCGACGACACGGTCTCGGTGATCACGACGTCGTGGGGCGCGTGCAACCAGCAGACGGTCTCCCAGGCCGGCGGCACCGGCTATCTGACCGCCGAGAACACGGTCTTCCAGGAGGCCGCCGCGCAGGGCCAGACCGTCCTCGCCTCGGCCGACGACAACGGCGCCGAGGACTGCGCGGTCAACCTGGGCGGGGCCGAGCCCAGCCCGCTGCCCTTCCAGGCGGTCGAGGACCCCGCCGACCAGCCCGACGTGACCGGCGTCGGGGGCACGCGCCTGACCCTGAGCACGACCAACACGCGCGTCGCCGAGACCGTCTGGAACGACTCCTACGGCTCCTCGGGCGGCGGCCCCTCGCCCTACTGGACGATGCCGAGTTGGCAGTACTCGACGCTCAGCGCCCGCGGCTGGCTGCCCGGCTCGGCCGACGCGGGCCCGGCGATCTGCCCCTCGCCGCTGAACAGCGCGAGCAACGGCTACTGCCGTGAGGTCCCCGACGTGACCGCCGACGGCGACCCCTCCACCGGCTACGTCATCTACTGGGCCGACACCTGGACCCACGTGGGCGGCACCTCGGGCGCGGGGCCCCTGTGGGCGGGCCTGACCGCCCTGGCCGACTCCTGCCGCGCGAGCGCCGGCCGCGGGCCGCTCGGCCTGATGAATCCGACCCTGTACTCGATCGCCGCCTCCGCGGGCACCTACTCCCAGGCGTTCTTCGACGTCACGCAGGGCAACGACGACTGGCTCAGCGGGGCCCCGGGCGGCTTCACCGCCGGGCCCGGCTACGACATGGCGTCGGGCCTGGGCGCGCCGATCGCCGGCACGGGGGCCACCGGTGTGGTGGACCAGCTCTGCGGCGGCGCACCGGCAGCGCCGGGCGCAGCCACGAAGCCCACTCCTTTATCCCAATCATGTCCCGGACGCTCCCCCCTGGTGTTCGCGCTCTCGCAGGCCGCCGGCCGCGTCACGTCGGTCCGCGTGTACGTCGGCAAGCGCCTGGTGCGCTCGGTGCGCGGGCGGCGCATCGCCCGCGTGCGCGTCGCGCGTCCGGCCGCGCGCTCCTACACGCTCACGCTCGTCATCCGCACTGCGCGTGGGAAGACGCGGCGCAGCGTGCGGCGCGTGGCGGACTGCCGCGAGAAGCGCTGACGTCACGCCGGGCGACGCCCGAGCGAATCAGGGGTGATGAACGAGCTCGAGCAGTGGGACGACGCCGCGCTGCTGGCCGACCGCCGGCGGCCGGACGCGAGCTTCTCGGTCTTCTACCGCCGCCACGTGGAGACCGTGCTGGCCCTGTGCGCGCGCGCCGGCCTGGACGCGGCGGCGGCCGCCGACGTCACCGCCGAGACGTTCACCGCCGCGCTGCTCTCGCGCCGCCGCCACCGCCCCGAGGCCGGCGCGCCGCGCGCCTGGCTGCTGGGCATCGCCGCGCACAAGCTCGCCGACCACGGCCGCCGCGCCGCGCGCGAGCGCCGCGCGCGGCGGCGCCTGCCGCTGGCGCCGATCGCGCTGACCGAGCGCGACGTCGCCGACTACGAGGCGCTGCGGGCGCTGGCGCAGCTGCCGACCGGCCAGCGCGAGGCGGTGTTCGCGCGCGTGGTCCAGGACCACGACTACGCGACGATCGGCCGCGACCTTCAGATCAGCGAGACCACCGCGCGCCAGCGCGTCAGCCGAGGGCTAGCGATGCTGCGCGCGCGACTGAGTGAGGAGGGAAAGGGATGAAGGATTGGGCGCTGGAGCTTGACCGGCAGCTGCAGGAGATGGCACGGCGACGCCCCCGGGGTTCCGTGCGCCGCACGTGGGTGGGCACGACGGCGCTGGCCGGGGCCGCGGGCGCGGCCGCCGTGCTCGCCGCGCTCGCCGTGCACAGCCCCCAGCGGGCGTCGGCCTTCGCCGTGCTCGACGAGCCGGCGACCGACGCGCGGTCGCTGCACGACATCGTCCCGCTGCTCGTGCGCAACGGCGCCGACCTGCGCCACGCGCGCGCGATCGCCACGCCGTCGGGCACCGGCTACGTGGTCAGCGCCGACGGCGGCCGGCGGCTGTGCCTGGCCGTCCCGGACCGGGTCGACGGCTACGGCGAGGGCTGCGAGCCGACCGCGCGCGCGCGGCGGGACGGGCTGTTCCAGTACCTGGCCGGACCGCGCAGCGCCGAGTTCGTCGCGGTGCTGCCGCGCGACGGGCGCGCGTCGGGCGCCGCGCTGAGCCACCGCGACGGGGTCATCACGGCAACCGTCGAGCGCCCGACGCGGATCACCCTGACCGTCGCCGGGAAGACCACGACGGTTCCTGTCGCTCCGATGGGGCGCTGCGTCGCCGCGGGTGCGCCGCTGAACGACGCGCACGCCCATGCACGGCGCTTGCGCTGTACATTCGCTTGAGCACGACCCGACCAAGCGAGGGAGAGATGAGCACCGAGACGATCGACCCGAACGCATTCCGCACGGTCCTGGGCCACTTCCCGACCGGCGTGGTGATCGTCACCGCGCACGGCGAGGGCGGGCCGGTCGGCATGGCGTGCAACTCGTTCGCGTCGGTCTCGCTCGATCCGCCGCTGGTGGGCATCGCCGCGGCCAAGACGTCCTCGACCTGGCCGGACATCGAGGTCACCGGGCGCTTCTGCATCAACATCCTCGCCTCCGTCCACGCGCACACCTCGCGCCACTTCTCGCGCAAGGACGTCGATCGCTTCGAGGGCTCGGTCCACAGTCCCCGCCCCGGCGGGCCGGGCCTCGACGGCGCGCTCGCGTGGATCGACTGCGAGATCTTCAGCGTCACCGAGGCCGGCGACCACGTGATCGTGCTCGGGCGCGTGCTCGGCTTTGACGCCCACACCGACGACGCCGAGCCGCTCGTCTTCTACAAGGGCCGCTACGGGTCCTTCTCGGAGGTCCAGGACACGTAGCCGGTGCTCGTCGGCCCGAGGTCCGGGCCGACGGTGGTGAGCGCCAGGCGGTCGGCGTGCTCGCACGCGGCGGCGAGCACGAAGCGGCCCCACACGACGGCCAGGCCGCGGGCCCAGACCTCCAGCAGCCAGCTGACCGGCAGCTCGGCGCGCAGGGCGCCGTCCTCGCGGTGCAGCCCGAGCGGCTCGCCGGCGCGCGTGGGCGTGACTGCGATCGGGCAGGCGGCGTCGCCCAGCCACGCGCGCAGCGCGAGCGCGACGCGGCCGTAGAGCGCCGGGCCCAGGTAGGCGTCGCCCGCCGGGTCCGGGAGGGTCAGGCGCGCCGCGATGACGCCCGCGGCCAGGCGCTCGGGCAGCCCGCCGCCCAGGCCGAGCAGCTCGAACAGGCCCTCCATCGGCTCCGTGCGGCGGCGTGCCGGGCCGCCGCGTGGCGTCGCGGAGGCCCAGCCGCTCGGGCCCGAGGTCCGGGGCCGCCCGGCCGGCACCGGATCGCCCGGTCCGCGACTGCCGAGCACGAGCACGTGCGGATCCTGCGCGTGGCGGGCCCACACCTCGAGCGCCTGCACGCACGCGCAGCGCTCGCCGCCGAGCGCGGCCAGCGCGCGCTCGCCCTCGGGGTCGCCGTGGTCCAGCGCGCGCAGTTCGCCCGCCTCCCAGCGCAGCCGATGGCGCTCGCCGCCGCACTCGAGCATGGCCTGCGCCGGCGGGATGCCCCGCCACCAGTCGCTCACGGCAGCGTCACCTCGACCACCGCGCGCTCGCTCGGTCCGGTGGGCATCAGCCGCAGCCGGCTCGCGCGCGGGTGCAGCGCCGGCCAGAACGCCACTTGGCCGCTGCCGCCCTGCTCGCTTCCGCTCCAGCGGCCGATGTTGCCGAGGTACTGGTTGCCCAGGTCGTCGGCGGCCCACCAGCGCAGCACTGCGGGCTCGCGCGGGTAGACGATGCCGGGAACGGTGTGGACCTCGAGATCGAAGCCCTCTTCGCGAGACTCGAGCTCGACGGCCACGACGGCGACGCCGGCGATCGGCGGGGTCGCCGCGCCGATCAGCATCGAGAAGGTGCGCCCATCGGTTGCTCCCTGGCGCGCGAGCAGCGAGCGCCAGGGCTCGGGGACCGCCGCACCTGCCGGCTGACCGGGGGTGAAGTGCAGCGCGTCGCGCACCGCGCGCACGCCGTCGAGGGCCGGGTCATCGACGGCGAGCGTGCCGGCGGCCACGAGGGTCTCGATGATCGGATCGAGGTCGGGCGTCGGGCCCCGGAGGCCACCGTTGCCGGCGAGCAGGTGCCACAGGTGGCGTAGCGCCGGCGGCTCGTCGGGCAGGGCCTCCAGCGCCACCGGCGGCGGCACGACGGCCTCGTCGAGCTCGATGCGCTCGCCGTCGAGCTCGATCCAGGCCGTGTCGGCCGCGAGCGGAGTGTGGGCCGCGAGCGTCCCGTGCATCGCGCGCCCGTCGCCGGCGCCGGCGAAGTGGGCGCTGGCGCGTGTGCCGCGGTCGTCGCGCAGGGTGACGGTCGGCGGGCCGCCCGGTCGCAGCGGCACGCCCGCCCGCGTGGCGAACATCGGGCGCCCGGAGGAGCCGGCGCTGAGCTCGAGGCGCACGCCGAGGACCGTCGCCTCGGCGCTCAGGCTCGCGTAGCGGACGTGGATGTGCGCGGTCGCCGTCTCCAGGTGCCGATCGCAGGGGATCAGCCGGCGCGGCGCGAGCGCCGCGGGCGCCGGGCCACCGCCGAAGACCGTGCTGGAGTGGCCGATCGGCACGCCGGTCATCGGGCGCGAGATCCGCGCGCCCGGCCGCATCCCGCCCTCGCGCATGCGCACCGCGACGGCGAGCCGATACTCCTCGACGACCGCCTCGGCGCGCTCGCGGTCGATCGCCTCCACCGCGAGCAGCGCGGCCGCGGCGTCGGACAGCGGCGAGCCGAACGGCCCCCGCGCGTGCAGCTCGCCGTCGAGCAGCGCGCGCTCGCCAGCCAGGCGCAGGTGTCGCTCGGCATCGAATACCGGCATGGGAGGTGAGCCTGGCACATACTGCGGCCATGGAGCATCAGGCCGCCACCGTCGACGCGCTCGGCGTCGCGCTCGCCGCCCGGGTGCCCGTGCTGCTGTGGGGCGCGCCGGGGACGGGCAAGACGTCGGTGATCCGCGCGCTCGCCCAGGCGGCGGGCTGGCCGTGTGAGACGGTGATCGCCTCGATCCGCGAGCCCTCGGACTTCGCCGGCCTGCCGATCGTCCACGACGGCGCGGTGCGCTTCGCGCCGCCGCGCTGGGCGGTGAGCCTGGCCCAGGCCGGCCACGGCGTCGTGTTCTTCGACGAGGTCTCCACCGCCCCGCCCGCCGTGCAGGCGGCGCTGCTGCGGGTCGTGCTCGAGCGCACGGTCGGCGACCTGGAGCTCCCCGACCAGGTCTCGGTCGTCGCCGCGGCCAACCCGCCCGAGCAGGCCGCCGACGGCTGGGACCTCTCGCCGCCGCTGGCCAACCGCTTCTGCCACCTGGACTGGCCGGTCGACGCGGCCACGGTCGCGGCCGGCTTCGCGGGCGGCTGGCCGACGCCGGCGCCGCCGGCGCTCGCCGAGGGCTGGCAGTCGCGCATCGCGGTCGTGCGCAGCTGGATCGCCGGGTTCGTCACCGTGCGCCCGACGCTCGCGCTCGCGGTCCCCGACGAGGCCGCCGGCGCGGGGCGCGCGTGGCCGAGCCCGCGCACGTGGGACATGGCCGCGCGGCTGAGCGCCGCCAGCGAGGCGGCGGGCGTCGGCGAGCCGGCCGATTCGCTGCTGCTGCGCGGCTGCGTCGGCGCCGGCCCGGGGATCGAGTTTCTGACGTGGCTGGCCGAGGCCGACCTGCCCGACCCCGAGGCGGTGCTCGCCGACCCCGACGGCTTCGTGCTCCCCGAGCGCGGCGACCGCGCCTACGCGGCGCTCTCCTCCGTCGCGGCGGCGGTCGCGGCCGACCCGACCGTCGAGCGCTGGGAGCGCGGCTGGCGCGCGTTCGGGCGCGCCGGGCAGGCGGCGCCCGACGTCGCCGCGGCGGCGGCGCGCACGCTCGCGCGCGCCCGGCCGCCGGGGGCGGCGATCCCGCCCGAGGTGGCCGCGTTCGCGCCGTTGCTGCGCGACGCCGGGCTGCTCGGGTGAGCGGGCCCGGCGCGGCACTCGACGCGCGCACGGTCGCGGCCGCGCGCCTGTGGGCCGCGGCGCGCATGCCCTACCTGGCCAGCGCGCTGTTCGCCTGCGCGATCGTGCCCGACCCCGGCTCGGGGACGATCGGGGTCGATCGCGGCTGGCACGTGCGGGCCGACCCGGCGGTCGCCGACGGACTCGACGCCGAGCGCCTCGGGCGGCTGCTGCTGCACCTCGCCGGGCACGTGATCCGCGACCACGCCGCGCGCGCCGAGCGGCTGGGGATCGACGACGGCGGGCGCGGGCGCTGGAACCGCTGCACCGACGCCGAGATCAACGACGACCTCGGCGCCGACGTGCCCGACCTCGCCCCCGACCTGCCCGCCGCCCTCGGCTGCCGGCCGGGCCGGCTGGCCGAGGAGTACCACTCCGGCGCCCGCGACGGCCCGCGCCGCTGGGACTGCGGCCCGGGCGCCGACGGGCGGCCCGGGGAGACCGAGGACGGGATCGGCCCGCAGCAGGGCGAGCTGCTGCGCCTGGGCGTCGCCGCCGAGATCCAGCGCGTCGAAGGGCGCGACCCGGGCAGCGTGCCCGGCGGCTGGACGCGCTGGGCGCAGACGGTGCTGCCCTCCAAGGTCGACTGGCGCCGCGTGCTCGCCGCCGAGGTCCGCAGCGCGATCGCCGCGATCAGCGGGCAGGTCGACTACCACTACCGCCGCCCGTCGCGGCGCGCGCACCTGCTGCCCGAGGTCGTGCTGCCCACTCTGCACCGCCCGGTGCCCGACGTGGCGATCGTGTGCGACACGTCCGGGTCGATGCACGAGGGGCTGCTCGCCCGCGCGCTGGCCGAGGTCGAGGCGGTGCTCGTGCGCGCCGGTCTGCGCCAGCAGCGGGTGCGGGTGCTCGCGGTCGACACGACGGTCCAGGCGGTGCGGCGCGTCAGCCGCGCCGCCCAGGTCGAGCTCGCCGGCGGCGGGGGCACCGACATGGGCGCTGGGCTCGCCGCCGCGATCGCGTTGCGGCCGCGGCCGTCGGTGGTGATCGTGCTCACCGACGGGCTGACGCCGTGGCCGGCCCGCGCGCCCGCCGGCGCGCGGGTCATCGTCGGGCTGCTCGGCCGGGCGCCCGCGCCGCCGCACTGGGCTCGTACGGTGCTCATTGACAGCGCATAGGCGTCCCTTAGGAAGGGCCTAGCTGCTCGTTAGGGGTCCGGGCCATGTTGAGTCCATGACCCCTCGACATCTTCTCCCCGCACTGGCCATCGGCGCCCTGGGGGCCGCGGTGCTCGTCTCCACCAGTTCGAGCACGCCCAGCGGCGAGCGCCAGACGGCGAGCAGCGGCACGGGGACCTCGCTGATCGACGAGGACCACACGGTCGGCACCGTGGCCACCCAGGCCGCCGCCAGCGAGAACTGGGCCGGCTACACCGTCGGCGGCCAGAACTTCTCCCACGTCTCCGGCAGCTGGGTGCAGCCCGGGACATCGTGCAGCTCTGGCCAGGGCTCGGTCGCCTACTGGGTCGGGATCGGCGGCGCCAGCGAGCAGTCCCAGGCGCTCGAGCAGGTCGGCACCGAGACCGACTGCAACTCGGGCGGCTCCTCGACTACCTTCGCCTGGTACGAGCTGGTGCCCTCCGCGCCGGTGCGTCTGCCGGTGAGCGTCCACGCCGGCGATCACATCTCCGCCGCGGTGAGCGTCGACGGCACGAGCGTGACCGTGACGCTGACCGACCACACCACGGGCAAGTCGGCGACGCGCCAGCTGACGATGAGCGACCCGGACACCTCCTCGGCTGAGTGGATCACCGAGGCACCCTCGCAGTGCAGCAGCGACCTGTCCCAGTGCCAGCCGGTGCCGCTGTCGGACTTCGGCTCGGTCACCTTTACCGACGCGTCGGCGACCGCCGGCGGGCACACCGGGTCGATCTCGGATTCAGGCTGGCAGGCCGAGCCGATGCAGCTGGCCAGCGGGATCGGCGGCGGGCGCTTCTTCGGTCGCGGCAGCGGGTTCTTCGGCGGCGGCGGGGTCGCCGCCGGCGACGGCCAGGCCGCGGGCGGCAGCGCCGTCCCCTCGACGCTCGTCAGCGACGGCTCCTCGTTCTCGGTCTCCTGGGAGAACGGCGACGAGGCGCAGGCCAGCGGGACTCCCTCCCCCTCTTCGTCTTCGTCTTCGCCTTCGGGCGGTACGGGCGCGCAGCCGAGCGTCGTGGTCGTCACCCCGACGGGGGGGTACGGCGGCTACGGCGGCGGCTACGGGACCGGCGGTTACGGTGGCTACGGCGGCTACGGCGCCGGCGGCTACGGCGCCGGCGGGTACGGCGGCTACGGCTACGGCGGTGGCTTTGGGGGGTACGGCGGGTACGGCGGCTACTGACGCCGCCTCGGCGGCTAGGGTTGCACCGCCCGATGCCGCTCTTCCTCGTCGCCGCCCGGCTGGTGCGCCGCATCGGTCGCTACCGCGTATATGTGCTGATCGGGCTCGCCGGCGTCATCATCCTGGTCGGCGCCGCGCTCTTCTCGGCCTGCGAGCACGTCAGCTACGGCATCGGGCTGTACTGGTCGGTCACCACCGCGACGACCGTCGGCTACGGCGACGTCACGCCTCACAACAGCGCCGGTCGCGTGATCGCGGCCGGCGTGATGCTCACCACCATCCCCATCGTCGGTGCCGTCTTTGCCCTGGTTGCGGGCACGACGGTACTCACGCGCCTCCGGAGGTTGCTCGGCATGGACTCGAAGCTTCCCTCGACCCCGTATACGATCGTCTACGGCGCCCACCCGGTGCTGGCGCGGGTGCTCGATGAGCTCGCCCACACCGGCGATCCGGTCGTGCTCGTCGCACCCGACCGGCCGGCGAACCTCGACGATGACGTCTGCTTCCTCGTCGGCGATCCGACCGACGAGGCGCTCATACGCAGGAGCGATCCTGCGCGCGCGAACCGCGCGCTGATCGCCTGCACGAGCGACGCCGACACGCTCGTCCTCGCCGTGGCCATCCACGGCCTGGCCCCCGACCTGGAGCTCTACGCGCTGACCCAGTCACGGGCGGTCGCGCGCGCCCTGCACGAGCTCGGGGTCAAATACACGCTGGCGAGCGACGAGCTCGTGGGGCACACGCTGGCCAAGAGCCTGGAGACGCCCCAGGCCGGCGACCTGCTGCTCCAGCTGGTCGACACGACGACCTACCGCCTGGCCGAGTCCGGCGTGGATCAGGCACTCGTCTCCCAACCGCTCTCCCGGGCCCGGGCGGCGTCCGGCACGCTCGTGCTCGGCATCGCCCGGGGCGGCCACGTGGACCTCGGGGTAGGCGACGACCCGATCCTCTCGGCCGACGATCGCCTGATCGTCCTGGAGGCGCTCGCCCCGGCCCACTGATCTCGCGGGGCTTCTCAGGCCTCCAAGTGAGGGATCTCCGCGCCGCTGGGCACGCCTCGGCGCTCGAGCTCCTCGTAGATCGCCGACCACTCAGCGCTGACGCCGAGGTCGGGCGCGTTCCCGGCGCCCTGCTGCAGGGTCGCCTCCAGGCGCTCCAGGCACACCTGCCAGCCGGCGCCGTCCCGCGCCGCCTTCTCGCGCGCGTCGAGGACGACCTCGAAGCGCAGCTGACACGCCTGCCCGTCCTCGAGCGGCTCGAGCTCGAACCTGAGCAGGTCATCGCCCCAGTGGAAGACGAGCCGCCGCGGCGGATCGAGCTCGACGACGTCGCCGGCGAAGCTGACGCCGGTGGCGACGGTGAACGTCAGCTCGTCGCGATTGCGCAGGTCGCCCGCGATCGTCCCGGGGAACCATCGGGCGAGCTGCTCGGGCTCGGTCAGCGCCCGGAAGACGACGTCGACGCGGTGAGCCAGGCGGCGCTCGAAGCGCAGGACCGGGCCGGCCTCGACGTCCTGGAAGGTGGGGTACATGGTCACTCCTTCGGTGGGTCGATGTGGTCGAGATGCCGTTCGAGCGCGTCCAGGCGGTCCTCCCACAGGCGCCGGTAGGGGTCGAGCCAGCCGTCGAGCTCGAGCAGCGGCCCGGGCTCGATCGCGTAGATCCGGCGCTGGGCCTCGTGCTCGACGCGGACCAGACCGGCCTCGCGCAGGACGCGCAGGTGCTTGGAGGTCCCGGGCTGGGTCAGGCCGAGTCGCTCGACCAGCTCGCCCGCGGTGCGGGGGCGCTCGAGCAGCAGAGCCAGGGCGCGGCGGCGGTGGGGATCGGCGAGCGCGGCGAACGTCGATGGCACGTCGGCAACATAACAGCTTGGTTATATACCGGTAAAGGCATGCAGCGCGGATGGGCTCAGTTGTGCCCTTCCAGCGGATTGCCGACCGGGCGCACCTGCTCGAGCGTGGCCATGTCCTCGGCGCCGAGGTCGAGCTCAGCGGCGTCGAGGTTCTCCTCCAGGTGCCCGCGCGAGGCGGTCCCGGGGATCAGCAGCACGTGTCCATCGCGGGCGAGCAGCCAGGCGAGCGCGACCTGCGCCGGCGTGGCGCCGTGGCGCTCGGCGACCTCGGCGATCGCAGGGTCGGCGGCAAGCGCCGCCGGGCCGCCGGTGAACGCCGAGCCCAGGGGGAAGAAGGGCACGAACGCCATCCCGCGCTCGGCGCACAGCTCGAGCACGTCCTCGTGGGTGCGGTCGATCACGCTGTAGGCGTTCTGGACGCAGGCGATCGGCACCTGCTCGAGTGCCTCGCGCACGACCGGCACGTCGGCGTTGCTGATCCCGATCAGCTCGATCTTGCCCTCGTCGACCAGCTCCTGCATCGTGCCGAGCTGCTCGGCCAGCGGCACCTGGGCCGCCTCCATCAGGCGCAGGTTGACCGCCGTCAGCCGCTCCACGTCGAGCGAGCGCAGATTGTCCTCGACCCCCGAACGCAGCTCCTCCGGGCGCTGCGCGGGCAGCCACGCGCCCCGCTCGTCGCGCCGGCCGCCGACCTTGCTGACCAGGTGCAGCCCGTCCGGGTAGGGGTGCAGCGCCTCGTAGATCAGCTCGTTGACGACGTCGGGCCCGTAGTACTGGGACGTGTCGATGTGGTCGACCCCGCGCTGCACCGCGTGGCGCAGAACCGCAAGCGCCTCGTTGCGGTCGCGCGGCGGGCCGAAGACGCCGGGGCCGGCGAGCTGCATCGCGCCGTAGCCCATCCGGCGCACGCTGTGGGGGCCCAGAGGGCCGGTGGAGATCGAGGTCATCGGGCAAGCATCGCAGCCCTGATCTACCGTGTCGGGCGTGGCAGTCGCCGCCTCGGCCCGCAAGCGCACCTCGCTGGAGCTCTTTCGCGAGCTGTCGCCCCAGTACGACTGGATCACGCCGGTGATGAGCTTCGGCCAGGACCCTCGCTGGCGGCGCGCGGTGGTCGACGCCGTCGCACCGGCGGCGACCGGCGGCGAGGCGCTCGATGTCGCGACCGGCACCGGGCTGATCGCCGCCGAGCTGCTCGAGCGCGGCGCGCGGCGCGTCCTCGCCCTGGACCAGAGCGCCGAAATGCTCACCGCCGCCCGGGCGCGCTTTGACCCGCGGCCCGAGTTCGCCGACCGGGTCGATGTCGTGCTCGGCGAGGCCGAACGGCTTCCGTACGACGACGCGCGCTTCGACGCGGTCACCTTCGCCTACCTGCTGCGCTACGTCGACGATCCGGCCGCGACGCTGCGCGAGCTCGCGCGCGTGGTCCGGCCCGGCGGGCGGATCGCCGGCTTCGAGTTCGGCGTGCCCCCCCGGCCCCGGCTGCGGCGGGCCTGGCGGCTGTACACCGTCGTGGGGATGCCGCTGCTCGGCCGCGCGGTGTCCCCCGCGTGGGGGCGCGCCGGCGCGTTCCTGGGCCCGAGCATCGTCGACTTCGAGCGCCGCCACCCCCTGCGGGCGGTGGTCGGCTACTGGGAGCAGGCCGGGCTGTGCGACGTGGTCGTGCGCCGGATGAGCTTTGGGGCCGGTGTCGTCATCAGCGCCACCCGCTCATGAGTGGGCTACGAGGTTTCCGTCCATCCTCGCCTGCGACTGCGGCTGCGGGCTCCACCGGCTGGCAGGTGGGATCGTCGCCGAGGACACCCGGGCCCCGCCGGGCCGCCGGCGTACGCGGGAAGCGCGCGTGAGTCTGCCCGCCGAGCGCCCGGCCTTCTACGCGATGCCCGGGCGGGGGTGGCGCGCGCTGCTGACGCTGCTGCATCCGCCCTACACCGCGATGCACCTGAGCTACTTCGCGCTCGGCGCGGCCGTTGCCCCCCACCTGCACGGCAGCCGCTTGGGCTGGGGGCTGGCCGCGTTCCTGCTCGCGGTCGGCGTGAGCGCGCACGCGCTCGACGAGCTGCACGGGCATCCGCTGTCGACCGGCCTGTCCGACCGCACGCTGATCGCGCTCGCGTCGCTGGGACTGCTGGGCGCGCTGGCGATCGGCGTGGCCGGCATCCTCACGGTCACCGTCGGGCTGCTGCCCTTCGTTTTCGCCGGCCCGCTGTTGGTAGTCGCCTACAACCTCGAGCTCGCCGGCGGGCGCTTTCACAGCGACCTGTGGTTCGCGCTGGCCGGCGGGGCCTTCCCGGCGCTGACCGGCTACTTCGCCGACGCGCAGCGGATCACCCTCAGCGCGGTGCTGATCGCGGCCGCGTGCCTGGCCACGAGCTTCGTTCAGCGCCGCCTGAGCACCGCCGCGCGCGAGCTGCGCCGGCGCACGGCGACCGTCGAGGGCGTGCGCGTGCGCAAGGACGGGAGCCGCGAGACGCTCTCGGTCGCGAGCCTGCTGACGCCGCTGGAGGGCGCGCTCTCAGCGCTGTGGGTCGCCGTCGTCCTGACCGCCTCCGCGCTCGTCGCCTCTCGCCTATGAACCCCGACGAGTGGCTGCCCGATCCGGCCGTGCGCACCGGGCACCGGCGCGAGTCGAGCGCGCGCGCAGCCGAGCTCTGGGACGCTGCGGGCTCGGTCAAGCTACGCGACTGCCGCCTGCTCGGGCGACTTGTGCGCGCCCGCATCCCCAGCCTGCGCTCCGACCTGAGCTTCCGCGACCTGTTCCACGAGCGCCCCTTCCTGGTCCTCGACGAGGGCGAGACCTATTCGCTGTCGGGGCTGTGCGGGCGCATCTGGAGCGTCCGGGGCGAGTTCGCGCGCCTGGACTCACCCCAGGAGTTCCTGGACTGGAGCGAGCGCGGCACCGTGCGCGTGCTCTTCGCCCACTACACCGAGCCGACGCCGCGCGGCTCGGCGATCGTCAGCGAGGTGCGCGTCGTCCCCACCGATCGCCTCGCCGGCTTGCGGCTGCGGGCGATGGGGCCGTTCATCTCGGCCTTTCAGGGGCTGGTCGGCGTCGAGGGGCTGGCCGCGGCCGTGCGCGCCTCGCGCAGGGCGTAGCCAGCGTAGACCGCCGAGCGGTCGCGGCTCTCGCGCAGCTCCAGGCGCCGACCCATCTCGGCGTAGCCGATCCGCCCCCGGGCGCGATCGATCGTCGCCTTCAGCGCGCGCGCCGGGTTGGCCGGCGCCAGCCCGGTCTGATCGCCCGGGCGCAGCCCCGCGCGCACGAGCTCGCGCTCGAGCTCGGCCGGGCGGATGAACCGCCGCCAGTCGTGCAGGTCCGGCTCGGCCCAGCGGGTCAGCGGGCAGTCCTGGGCCAGCGTGATCAGGGTCAGGCGGCTGCGCCAGGTGCGATTGATCGTGTCGTACAGGAAGGCCCCGCCCGGGGCGAGCACGCGGGCGATCTCGGCGACGGTGGCGCCCACGTCGTCGACGTGCTCGAGCACGTCGCAGCAGCACACCGCGTCGAAGGCGCCGTCCTCGAGCGGCAGCGCCTCGGCGCGCCCGGCCAGGTAACGGATCTGGAGCCCCGCCGCCCGCGCGTGCTCGCGCGCGGTGCGCAGCGAGACCTCCGAGGGATCCACCCCGGTCACCGCGCAGCCGAGCCCGGCGATCTCCTCGGCGAGCAGCCCACCGCCGCAGCCGATGTCGAGCACCCGCAGGCCGGCCGGCGTGCGGCCGAGCTCCTGCACGAGCACGCGCCGGATGTAGCCGACCCGCGCCGGGTTCAGCCCGCTGCGCAGCAGATACAGGAACCCGTCCTCGTCCCACCAGCGCTCGCCCAATCGATCGTAGATCGTGTTGTCGACCGGCACCCCCTCACGCTCGCATACTCTGCGCCCGTGGCGAGCATGATCGAGGTCAGCGACGCTGGTGAGCGGCTCGCGTTCACCTTCGAGGACCTCATGCGCTACCACGGCCCCGGCTCGCCCGGCGGGGTCGCGCACGCCTTCAAGGTGATGGAGCGCGCCTTGGCGCTGCTCGCGCCCGAAGGCCCGCCGGAGCGCCGCGAGATCGTCGTGGAGACCGCGTTCGCAGGCCCGGGCGCTCGCGACGCCTTCGAGCTGGTCACGCGCGCGGTCACCGGCGAGCGCTACCACCTGCGGCCCGAGCTCGCGCTCCCCGAGCGGGGCCTCGCGCGCGAGCGCTTCGTCTTTCGCCTGCGCCACCGCGAGCGCGAGGTGACCCTCGCCGTGCGCGAGGAGTTCGTGACCGACGAGTTCATCACCCTCGCCCGCGCCGAGCGCGACGCCGCGCAGGAGGCCCGCCTGACCCGGCTGAAGCGCGAGATGGCCGCGCGAGTGATGAAGGCGCAGGCCAGCGCGGTCTACGAGGTGATCGAGCGACCGTCGGGCCGCTAACCGGGCGCCGTTCCCTGCGCCCCCGGGCGGGTAACGGCACCGACATGACCAACACCCAATCGCAGTCCCCCAGCGGCGACGGCGCGACGCTGCCCGTGTTCGCGATCGTCGCGATAGTGGTGGGCGCCGTCGTCCTGGTGGCGGTCCACACCTGGATCTCGCTCGCGCTCGGCCTGGCCGTACTGCTCGCGGGCCTGGCGGCGGTCGCGGCCTACACCCACCGGGTGAGCGCCCAGGGTCGCCGGCGCGCCGGCGCCACCGAGGCCGAGGGCCCGTCGACGCTGAGCCCCCACGACGTGCCCCTGGAGAACCCGGCGCGCGAGGCCGTGGCCGAGCGCCGCCGTCGCGCGGTGAGCGCCCGGGCGCGGTGAGCCTCAGCCCGAGCGCCGCAGCGCGAGCGCAGCGACGTCGTCGGCCGCGCGCCCGACCTGGAACTCGATCAGGCGCCGGTGAAGGTGGTCGATGAGCTCGCCGGCCGACGCGGCCGGCGGGCTCAGGGCCGAGCGCAGGCCGGCAAGTCCCAGGCGCCCGCCGCCGCCGCGGGCGTCGGTGACGCCGTCGGTGTAGGCGAGCAGCGTGCCGCCCTGCTCCAGGCGCACCGACACGTCGTGCCAAGCGGCGTTGGCGAACGCGCCGAGCAGCGGGCCCGGGCGCCCGACCTCCTCGACGGCACCGCCACCGGAGAGGTGCAGCGGCAGCGGATGCCCGCCGACGGCGAGCGTCACCCGATCGCCGTCCAGGCGCATGCACAACGCGGTGCACAGCGACATCGTCGAGCGCCGGCGCAGCGTGCGGTCGACGAGCTCGAGCAGCGCGGCCGGGCTGCGCTGGAACTCCGAGGCCGCGCGCAGCGTGTGCCGCACCCGCGCGGTGAGCGTGGCCGCGGCGATGCCCTTGCCGGCGACGTCGCCGATCGCCAGCATCCACGCTCCCCCGACCTTCCAGGCGTCGTAGAAGTCGCCGCCGACCAGGCTGCTCGGCGCGACCGGCAGGTAGAGGCTCGCGAGCTCGTAGCCGGGGATCTGCGGCAGCGTTTCGGGCAGCAGGCTCTGCTGGAGGGTCTGGGCGATCAGCGAGCGCTCACGGTAGAGCCGTCCGTGCTCGATGGCGACCGCCGCCCGCGAGGCGATCTGCTCGGCGAGCTCGAGGTCGACCTGGTCGAGCACGCGCTCGGACTCGGCGCTGGCCAGCATGATCGTTCCCAGGACCCGCTCGCCGCCGCGCAGCGGCGCGCCGAGCACCGAGCGCAGCCCGACCGAGCGCAGCAGCGCCAGGTGCGGGTCGCCCTGGGCCACGCCGGCGAGCGCGGGCTCGCGCACGTCAGGCACCAGCAGCGGCTCGCCGGTGTGCAGGACCCAGCCCGATCCGCGGGCGGGGTTGGCCCGCTCGGGCTCCAGCGCGCGCAGCTGCCCGGCGACGGGCGCCCCGGCCGGGTCGGCGTGCGCGACGGCGAGCCGCACCGGGCGACCGGCATCGTCGAGCACGTCGATGACGCACCAGTCGGCGAGCACCTGCACCGCGAGCTCGGCCACCTGGCGCAGCGTCTGCTCGTAGTCGACCGAGGAGGCGAGTACGAACCCCGCGCGGGCCAGGAAGCTCGCCCCCAACTCGGCGCGCTTGACCTGGGTGACGTCCTGGATGACCATGATCGTCGCCTCCAGACGCCTCTCCTCATCGCGCAGCGGGGCGGCCTTCAGCAGTGCCCAGCGCTGCTCGCCGGTACGCCGCTGAACGGTGCGGATCAGCAGCGGCCCGGCGCCCTCCCCGCGCAGGATGCGCACCGACGGGATGTCGTGCATCGCAATCGGCTGCCCGGTCGCTCCGGAGACCACGTAGTCGGCCATGATCTCCTCCGGCGGAGTCCGCTGCAGCTCCTCCAGCGAGGAGAACCCCATGTAGGCGAGCGCCGCCTCGTTGGCGTAGAGCAGGCGGTCGCTGCGGTCGCGGATGGTGACCGCGTCGCTCAGCGAGCCGACGATCGCCTCGAATCCCCTGAGCGCTCGGCGCAGCTCCTCGACGAGCGGAGCTGCCTGCGGCTCGATCATCGCGACACGCTAACCGATGCGTGCAGCCCGTTTCAGTGGCTGACGGCGGCGGCGGCGAGCTCGGAGACGAGCCGGTCTTCGTAGAAGCGCTCGAGCACGAAGGGAGCGATCAGCTCCGGGGTGCGCCCGTCGTGGACCAGCTCGGCGAGTGTGCGGCCGACGATCGGGGCCGCCTTGAAGCCGTAGGTTCCCCATCCGGCGCTGATGTGGAAGTTCTCCACCTCGGTGCGGCCGAGGATCGGCGAGTAGTCCGGGCTGAGGTCGCACAGACCGGCCCAACTGCGCAGCAGGCGCGCGTGCTCGAGCTGCGGGAACAGCTCGAGCACGTGCCGAGAGAGATCCTGGAGGAAGTTCAGCGTCCCCTGCATCCGGTAGGTCGTCCACGGCTCGATCTCCGAGCCCATCACGAACTCGCCCCGGTCGGACTGGGAGATGTACACGTGCAGTTGTGAGGAGACGACGACGACGTCGAGCAGCGGCTTGACCGGCTCGGTGACGCACGCCTGCAGGATGTGGGTCGTGATCGGCAGCCCCACGCCGGCCATCGCGCAGACCAGCGTGCTCCATCCCGCGGTCGCGCTGATCACCGTCCCGGCACCGATCGTGCCGCGGTTCGTGCGCACCGCGGTGAGCCGCGCACCATCGCGCTCCAGCCCGGTGACCTCCGTGTAAGGGTGAATCTCCACCCCGGCGCGGTCGGCCCCGCGCGCGTAGCCCCAGACGACCGCGTCGTGGCGGATGATCCCGCCGGGCGGGTGATAGAGCGCGCCCATGACCGGATACGCTGCGTCCGGGGAGACGTTCAGCTGCGGACAGAGCCGCGCCACGTCGGCGGCGTCGACGAGCTGCGAGTCGATGCCCTGCAGTCGGTTGACCTCGGCTCGGTTGGCCATCACGAACATGGCCCGGTCGGAGTGCGCGAGGGTCAGGTGCCCGCACTGCGAGAAGAGCAGGTTGAACTCCAGCTCTGCCGAGAGCTGCTCGTACATTCGCAGGCTCGCGTCGTAGAAACGCGCGCCCTGCGGCGTCTTGTAGTTCGAGCGCAGGATGGTGGTGTTGCGGCCGGCCGCGCCGGAGCCGATGTAGCCCTGTTCGAGCACGGCGACGTCGGTGATCCCCAGCTGCGCCAGGTAGTAGGCGGTGGCCAGGCCGTGCGCTCCACCGCCGACGATCACGACGTCGTAGCGGTCGCGCAGCTCGCCGCGCCGACGCCACATCCGCCGCGGGCGCAGCAGATCACGCATGGTCGGCGACCACGTCGAACAGGTGGCGCGCGTAGGCGGCGCCGACGAGCAGCAGCAACTGTTGCTCGCCCTCGCGCAGCACGTAGCCGGGCGTGCGGGCGATCGATCCCGGTCGGAAGCCGCCGACGGGCAGAACGTGTGGGCGGGTGTCAATCGCGCAGAACCGCGCGAGGAGCTCCTCGGCGCACGGGCCGCTGAGCGACAGCGCGACCAGGCCACAGGTGAGGTCGACGGCCGCCTCTCCGAGCCGCGCCCGGAGAACCGGCCCAGCGGTGGGATCGGCGAGCACCAGCGTTCGCGACGGAGTCACCGGGCACCACCACGCCTGCTCGGCCCGCAGCGCCTGACCCATGGTCAGTGACCGCGGCGGCGGGCCGTGCAGCTCGAGCTTGACCAGGTCCGACCGGTCGGCCGGGCCCAGCGGCGCGCGTGTGGGCAGCGAACGGTCGGCAGTCAGGAAGGCGAGCGTCCTCACGAGCGCATCAGGACCCCGGCGGGGTCGTGGAAGGGCTCGGTGACCACCGTCCCGTGCAGCCGCGCGGCGCCGTCGGAAATCGTGACGGCAGCGCCGTCCTCGGCGAGCGCCAGCGGCACCCAGGCCATGCCGATCACGCGGTCGAGCTGGCGCGAGCGGCGAGCGCTGGTGACCTGGCCCACGGGGACACCGCGCTCGTCGAGCACCACCGCCCCCTCGGTCGGCACTCGCCCGTTGGCCACAGTGAAGCCGACAAGGACCGTCTCGCTCGGGTGCGCGGCCGCGTGACGCAGTGCGCGTTTCCCCACGAAGTCCTCGGCGCGTTCGAGCTTGACCGCCCACCCCACTCCCGCCGCGAACGGCGTGGACTCGCTGTCGGTGTCCTGGCCGACGATCAGATGCTGCTTCTGGAGCCGCAGCAGCCGCTGGGGCTCGAGCCCGAACGGCCGCACGTCGCCTGCCGCCAGGATCGCGTCCCACACGTGCTCGCCGTGGGCAGCGGGGAAGTGCAGCTCGTAGCTGAGCTCACCCACGAACCCGACGCGCAGCAGCAGGCACGGCGCGCCCGCGACGCGGGCCTGTCGGACGTCCAGATACGCGAACGCCTCGGGGCCGCAGTCCAGGCTCGTGACCCCGCCGAGGATCTCGCGGGCGCGCGGGCCGGCGAGGTCCACCGCAGCGAGCGCCTGGGTGACGTCGGTGATGGTCACGTCCAGCTGCCAGTCGGTCAGCCACCAGGAGAACCACTGCTCGACGCCGGCCACGCCGCCGGAGGTGGTCGTCACGTAGAAGGTCTGCTCGTCCAGGCGCGCCACCGTGCCGTCGTCCATGATCCGCCCAGCCTCAGAGGTGAGCACGCCGTAGCGCAGCCGACCGGGCTTCAGCGTCGAGACCCGATTCGGGTACAGACGATCGAGGAACTCGCCCGCCTGCGGCCCGCGCACGAGCAGCTTGCCGAGCGTGGAGACGTCGATCAGCCCGGCCGACCGGTGCACGGCGAGCGCCTCGCCCTCGGGGTCACCGTAGTCGTAGGGGCGACGCCAGTCTCCCGCCCAGGCGATCCGCGCCCCGAGCGCCCGGTGGCGCTCGTGCAGCGGCGTGCGCTTGGCCGGCTCGCTCGGCCGTCCGGCGAGCACGCCGAGCGGGACGGTCGACCACGGCGGCCGCGCGCGGGTGCTGCCGACCTGGTCGAGCGGGGCCCCCGTGGCCTCGGACACGCAGCGCGCGGCGGCGAGCTGACACATCCGTCCCTGACAGGGCCCCATCGTGACCGTGGTGAAGCGCTTGCACAGCTCGAGCGAGTCGAAGCCCTCACCCACAGCCTGCCCGATGTCCTTGACCGTCACGTCCTCGCACAGGCACACGAACGACCGCGTGCCGGGCCTGATCGGCGGCGGGGACCAGCGTTCCTGCTCGCGCGCGAGCAGCGCCTGCACGTCGGCGACGCGCGTGTCGCTGCCGTCGTCCCCCCGACCGAGCGACCGCGCCGCGCGCAGCCCCGCGAGCTGGCCCGAGCATTCCGCCGCTGTGCCGTGCCCGGCGAGCTGGCCCGCGGCCCACACGTGCGCGGGCAGCTCGGCGAGCGCAAAGTGGCCGCGGTCTGGGTCGTAGGCAGTGCGCCCGCCGGACTGGGTGACGAGCGCGGTCGCGGGCACCTCGCCGCCGCTCACGACGAGCAGGTCGCACGCGAACTCACCCTGGGGGAGCACTACGCTGCGCAGATGGCGCCGGCCCCGCGCCTCGAGCACCGCGTCAGCGACGGCAACGACCTCGACGCCCGCGGCACGCAGGACGTCGGCCACACCCGCGCCGATGACCGCCGCCCGGCGGCCGGGCGCGATCGCGTAGCGTGCGATCAGCCGACGGACCGCGCCGGAGAGCATCACGCCGGGCAAATCGTTGCCGGGAAAGACGAGCGGCTGCTCGATCGCGCCGGTGGCAAACACGTGCTCGTGCGCGCGAACCTGGTGCAACGTGCTCCCCTGCCAGACCGCCACCAGCCCATCGAAGTGACCGAGCGCCGGCGCGGCGGCGAGCACCTCCACGCCGGCCGCGCGCGCCCGCGCGGCGAGCGTCCGCGCCCGCGCCGCGTGGCCCTCCCACAGCAATCGCCCGCCGGGCTCCGGACCCTCATCGACCAGCACCACGTCGGCGCCCAGCTCGGCGGCCGCGATGGCAGCCGACAGGCCGGCCGCACCCGCGCCCACCACCAGCACATCGGCGTGGCGCCGCCGGTACTCGGTCCGCCAGCGGCGCTCGCCCTGGTGCTCGGGGAGCCGCCCGAGGCCGGCGGCATGGCGCAGGGCCTTCTCGTAGAGCGGCCACAGGCGGCGGGGCCGGATGAAGGTCTTGTAGTAGAAGCCGGGCGGGGTGAACGGACGGCCAACCAGGTCCACCAGCTCCATCGCGTCGAGCTCGAGGCCCGGCCGGGCGTTGAGGTGCTCGACGCGCATCCCCTCCCGCGCCGGCTCGGTGCACGCGCGCACCCCCGGCGCCCCGTCCACCGCCACCAGGCAGTTCGGACACTGCCCCGCGCAGCAGAGCAGGCCGCGGCGCCGGTGGTACTTGAAGCCACGCGAGAACGTGCGCCGGCCGGCCGCGTACAGCGCCGAGCCGATCGTGTCGCCCTCGAGCGCGTTCACAGTGCGCCCATCGAACGTGAAGCGCAGCGGGCGGCCGCGGTCGATGATCTCGCCGGGCTGAGTGGGCAGGCGGGCGCTCACGCCGGCACGCCGACCCAGTGAACCTCGTTGGAGCGCGTGTCACGCTCAGCCAGGAACCACGCGCGGCAGCCCGACCGGTGGTACCACCACTCGCGCTGCACACCGGCCACGTTGCGGCGGAAGTAGGTGTGCTCGCAGCGCTCGCGGAGCGATGGCTCGCCCGAAGGCCCCGGCCTGACCTCACCGCCATAGGCGAAGTCGGTCACCTCGCGCACGCCGCAGTGAGGGCACTCCAAGAGGAACGACATGCGCGGACATGGTAGACGGGCGTAGCGTATTATGCAATGCTATTGCCTATGATGCAACGAGCGCAGGTGTCCTCGCGCCCGGTCGCCTCGGTCGCGCGGGCCCTCTCGCTGCTCGAGGAGCTGCGCGACAGCGAGCGCGGGCTGGGAGTCAACGAGCTCGCCCGCCGCATCTCGGTCAACGCGAGCACCGCGTCGCGCCTGCTGGCCACGCTCGAGTCGTTCGGGTTGGTGCAGCGCGACGGGACGGGGCCGTTCCGCCTCGGCCTTGGGCTCGTCACGCTCGCCGACCGGGTGCTGGGGCGTCTGGACCTCCAGGCGCTCGCACGCCCCGTGCTGATCGACCTCATGCAGCAGACCGGAGAGACCGCAACGCTGTCGGTACCCGGCGAGCGAGAGGCGATCACCGTGGACTCGATTCCCTCGCAGGCCAGCGTGATCAGCATGGCCCGGCTCGGTCGCCCGAGCGTCGCCCATGCCACCGCGGTCGGCAAGGTCATGCTCGCTTTCGGCGGCGGACCGCTGCCACGCGAGCGCGACCTCGTGGCGCTCACCGACCGCACGATCACCGACCGCGCCGACCTCGCCGCGGCAGTCCAGACGGTCCACGAACGGGGCTACGGCACTGTCTTCGGCGAGCGCGAGGTCGACGTCAACGCGATCGCCGCGCCCGTGTTTGACCGTACGGGCGCGCTCGCGGCGATCATCGGCCTGCAGGGTCCCGCCGGGCGCCTGTCGGACCCTACGCAGGTGCTCGACGTCCTGCTCGCCGGCGCCAGCCGCCTCACTGCGGCGCTCGGGGGCAGCGGTTAGCGTGACCGCCGGGGGTGCAAGGCATGCCGTGCCGCGACCCTGCCGCGCATGTGGGGAGCGTGCCGCGACTCCCGCGCACTGGCGCCGGGGCCGCGGCGCCCCCATGGCGAGCGACCGAGCCCGCGCCTGACGTGGGCTGGCTCGGCCGCCTGCCGCGCGCGCTCACCCCGCTCGCGCTCGCCGCCGCGGTGCTCGCCCTGCTCGCGCCGTCCGGCGGCCTGGCGGCGCGCTCGGACCTGCTGCTGGCGCTGCTGGTGCTTGCCACCGCCCTGGGCATCTCCCCCAGTGATCTGGTCCGCCTGCGCCAGCACCTCGGCGCGCTCGCCGTCCTGTCGGTCGTCCCGTTGCTCGTGCTCGGTGCCGTGGCCTGGGGGCTCGGCCGCCCCTTCGCGGCGCCGGTGCGGGATGGGCTGCTCGCGACCGGCCTGTCGAGCGCGGAGGTGGCGAGCGTCGGCCTGGTCGCGCTGGCGGGCGCCGACGCGACGATCGCGCTCGGCGCCGTCACCGGCTCGCTCGTCGTCGCGGCGCTGCTCGGGCCGGTCGCCGCCTCGGCGATCGCCGCGGGAGCCGGCCACGCCCACGCCGGCCGGCTGCTGGTCCGGTTCGCCCTGGTCGTCATCGCCCCGTTGATCGCCGGAATCGCACTGCGCAGCCAGGACCGGCTCGCCCGCTGGCTCGCCGACGCCGACGCCGAGCGCGAGGGCGTCGCCGTGCTCGCCGTCGTGGCGCTCGTCTATGCCGCGCTGAGCGGAACCCACGGCGCACACCACCTCGGGGCAGCCGCGCTCGCGAGCGCGGCGTTCCTGCTCGCGTCAGCCCTGCTGGCCGTGCTCTGGCGCCGCCGAGCGAGCCCACCGGTGGCCGTCCCCGGAGCGATGACGATCGCGATGCGCGACTTCGCGGTCGCCGCCGCGCTCGCCACCCAGACCTTCGGCACCGCCTCCGCCGCCGTGCCGGGCGTGTACGGCGTCCTGATGCTGCTCGGCGGCACCGTCGCCGCGAGTCGGGCCTCCACGTGAGCGACAACGGCTTGCGCGAGATCGCGCGCTTTCTCTCCGAGCGACCGCCGTTCGACGCGCTCGCCCCCGAGGAGCTGGGTGAGATCGCCCGCCATTCGACAATCGAATTCCATCCGGCGGGCGCTGCGATCCTCACCGAAGACGGGGGCCCGGTCACCTTCCTGCGCGTGGTGCACAGCGGCGCGGTCGACATCGCCCACGACGGCCGCCTGCTCGACCTGCTCGGTCCGGGCGACACCTTCGGACACGCGGCGATGCTGTCGGGCCTGCCTCCCGGGTTCGAGGCCCGCGCCGCCGAGGACACGCTCTGCTACCGCATCCCGGTGGCCGCCGCGCGACCGCTGCTCGATCGCGCGCGCGACCGCGAGCTCTCGGTCGGCGCCCGCGAGCCAGCCCACCGGCCGGTCGCGGAGCTGATCCGCAGCGCCACGGTCACCTGCGCTCCAGCCGACCCCGTCGCCGACGTTGCGCACCGGATGACGCGTGCCGGTGCGAGCTGCGCCATCGTCGAGCGCCCGGATGGCGCCCGCGCGATCCTCACCGACAGCGACCTGCGCACGCGCGTGCTCGCGGCCGGCCGCCCGCCACACACGCCGGTCGGCGAGGTGTCGAGCGAGCCGCTGTTCGCCGTCGCAGCCGGCCAGCTCGCCGGCGAGGTCCTGCACGAGATGCTCAGCCGCGGTGTTCGTCACGCGCCGGTGATCAGCGAACGCGGTCGGCTCGTCGGCGTCGTCGAGGACGGCGACCTGTTCGCCGCCTCGCCGCACTCGTGGTTCGCCGCGCGACGAACGATCGAGCGCGCCGAGAGCCTCGCGCGGCTCGCCGAGGTCCGCCGCACCCTCCCCGGCCTGGTCCTCGACCTCTACGGCGCCGGCCTGCGCGCGCCGGAGATCGCCCGCGTGCTCTCGGCGCTCACCGATGCGCTCATCGCCCGCGCGCTCGATCTCGCCGGAGCAGAGCAGGGCGTCTGGGTCGCCGTCGGCAGTCTTGCGCGGCGCGAGCTGACCGTCGCCTCCACGCCGCGCGGCGCGTTCGTGGCCGCCCAGACCGCGGCGGGATTGGCCGCTCTGGGCGTGCGGCCCGCCGAGGACCCCATCGAGCTGCTCACCGACCGCCGTGCGGTGTGGGGGACGCCGGTCGACCCGCTGCCGCTGCTCGTCGGCGGGCTCGACGAGCTTCGCCGGCGGGCGTTGGCGCATTCCGCACCGACCGGGTTCGGGGCCGGCGCGGTGCTCGCCGGCGCCGGCACCCCGGACGAGCGACTGGACATCCGCACATCGGTGATCGTCCCGATCGTCGAGATCGCCCGTTGGACGGGGGCGCGCGCGGGCGTGCCGACCGGATCGACAACCGAGCGCCTGGCCTCACTCGGCGACTCGTCGCTCGCGGAGGCCTTTGCGCTCGCTGGCGAGCTGCGGCTGGCCCACCACATTCAGCAGCTCTCCGCCGGGCATCGGCCCGACGACCTGCTCGACCCGACGGCCCTCAGCCCGCTCTCCCGCGGGCATCTGCGCGACGTGTTTCGCGCGATCAGCGCGCAGCAGCGGGCCATGGCCCGGTGAGAGTCGGCCGCCAGCGGGCGCTCACCAGCGTGCGGGGAACGACCCCCTGGCGGGCCGCGCGCTGGTGCGCGGTCGATCTCGAACTGACTGGGCTCGACCGGCGACACGATGAGATCGTCGCGATCGGCGCGGTACCGGTCAACGACGGGCGGATCGTGCTGGGCGAAGCGCGGTATATGCTCGCGCGCCCGTCGCGCCCACCGTCACCCTCGGCGGTCCTCGTGCACAAGCTCCGCGCGCCCGACCTCGCGCGCGCTCCGTCGCTGCAGGAGGCGATCGCCGCCGTGCTGGAGGTGCTCGACGGCTGCGTGCCGGTGTTCCACACCGCGGCGGTCGAGCGCCACTTCCTCGGCGCAGCCCTCGCCGAGCGTGGGCTGCGCCTGGGGCCGAGCGCCGACACCGAGGCGCTCGGGCGGTGGTGGCTCAGCCGTCGCGACGGCCGAGCACCCGCCGGGCTCTCACTCGCCGGGCTCGCGCGTCAGCTCGGCCAGCCGGCCGCGGCCGAGCACCACGCGCTCGGCGATGCGCTCACGACCGCGCAGGCGTTCATCGCGCTCGCCGGGCGACTGGACGCCGCCGAGGTCCAGACCGTCGGCTCGCTCGTGCGCGCGGGGGAGCTGCTCACCGGCACGCGCCGGTTCGGACCGAGTTGATCAGAACAGCTGCAGGTAGCGCTCGAGCTCCCACGTCGTGATCTGCTCGTGGGCGGCGCGGACCTCGCGTCGCTTGCAAACGACGTAGTAGTCCAGGTAATCGCCGTGCGGGGTGGCCCCGAGCGCGGCTCTCAGCACGCTGCTGCGTTCGAGCTCGCGCGTGGCGTCCAGCAAGTTCTCCGGAAGCAGCTCGATACCCGCCGCGGCCCGGTCGGCATCGCTCATCTCGTACAGGTTGGCCGAGTTGGGCTCGCCGGCGTCCAGCCCGCGCTCGATCCCGTCCAAGCCGGCCGCGAGCATGGCGGTGGCGGCGAGGTAGGGGTTGCACGAGCCATCGACCGTGCGGTCCTCGATGCGGCCGGCGGCCGGGATGCGCAGCATCTGCGAGCGGTTGTTGTATCCGTAGCTGATGTACACCGGCGCCCATGTCGCGCCGCTGGTAGGGGCGCCCATGACCAGACGTTTGTAGGAGTTCACCGTGGGCGCGGTGAGGGCGATGTACGCCTTGGCGTTCGCCTTCAGCCCGCCGATGTACTGATAGGCCAGTTCGGAGAGCCCCAGGCCGCGCGGATCCTCGGCGGGGTCTCGCTCGAAGAGGTTCACTCCGTCGCGCCACAGGCTGATGTGGAAGTGACAGCCGTTGCCGGTCAGATGCGCAAAGGGCTTGGGCATGAACGTCGCGATCAGCCCGCGGCGCTGGGCGAGCGTCTCGACCATGTAGCGGTAGAAGATCGCCCGGTCGCACGTGGTCAGCGCGTCGGCAAAGGCGAAGTTCTGCTCGAACTGGCCGTTGGCGTCCTCGTGATCGGTCGCGTAGTTGTCCCAGCCCAGGCCGGTGACCGCCTTGGAGATCTCGGCGACGAAGTCGAGGTTGCGGGTGAGCGCGCGCATGTCATAGCAGGGCTGCTCCAGGGTGTCCAGCGGGTCGGCCAGCTCCAGCACGCCGTCGGCGGCACGGCGTAGCAGGAAGTACTCGAGCTCGGCCCCGACCTTCATCTCGTACCCGGCTGCGAGGGCCCGGGCGAGCGCGTGGCGCAGGATCGTGCGCGGGCAGTACGGCCACTCCTCCCCTTCGACGGTCACATCGCAGGCAAAGCGCGCCACGTTGGGCTGCCAGGGCAGGACGGTCAGGGAGCTCGGATCGGGCATCGCGATCATGTCCGGGTCGTGGGGTCCTTGTCCGATGTCACCGGCGGCGAAGCCGGCGAAGCCGGCACCCTCGGTCAGCAGGTCGTCGAGGTGGTGGGCGGGCACGAGCTTGGCGCTCGGCTTGCCGTGTAGATCAACGAACTGCGCAAACAGGAACTCGACGCCCGCGTCGTGCACGATCCGCCGCGCATCGTCGGCGTCGCGCGGCGGGTCGAATGACATGCCCCGGAGATATACGGCGGAGCTGGCGACCGCACAATGGCCCGGCCGTACCCCTTTACCGCCCTGAACATGTCCACCGCGCACATAGCCCTCGCGCACATACTGCTCGTGTGCGCGGACTTGGCGAGGAGAGCCATCCCCTCTACGGGGTGATCAAGCTCGTGTCGTCCTCGTTGGAGCTGGCACCCATGCTGCAGGGGGTCGTCGAGCTGGCCACCGAGGCGACCGGCTGTCACGCGTGCTTCATCTATCTGCTCGACGCCGACTATCTGACGATCCGCGCGGCCTCGCCGGTCTTCGCCGACGCGGTCGGCAACGTTCAGCTCTCGCTGCACGAGGGACTTACCGGGTGGGTCGCGCGCCACCGCACGCCGCAGTTCATCCGCGAGCGAGCGATGCACGACCCACGGATGAAGTACGTACCGCTGCTGCAGGAGGAGCGCTTTCAGTCAATGGTCGCCGTGCCGATTCTCTCCCGAGCCGGCGAGACGATCGGGGTCATCGTGCTGCACACCCAGGCCCCGCACGAGTTCCCTGACGACACGCTCACGCTGCTCGAGCACATCGCCTCGCTGGTGAGTGGGGCGATCGAGAACGCCCAGCTGTTCGACCGCGAGCACCGAAGGGTCGACGCGCTCACCGGTCTCTCCCGGCTCGCACAGCAGGTCGCGGCGGCGACCGGTGTCGCTGATCTCGGTCCGCTGGTCGCCCACGGCCTTTCCGGCCTGCTCGGCGCCGCGGTCTGTCAGGTCTACCGCCTGGATGAGGGGGGACTGCGTGTGCTGGCCTCGGTGCCCGAGGCGGCGCCGGCGACCCTGTCGGCCGCTGCGCTGCTGCTCGACGCGCTCGACGGCGCCGGCGGTGCCGGACCTCCAGCGCAGGCGCTCTGGCCCGAGCTGGACGTCGACGACCTGCTCGTGACCCCCTTGTCCGCCGGCGGGGAGCGCGTCGGCCTGGTGTGTGCCGGCGGGCGCCCCGGGCGCACGTTCGGCGACGAGGACATCGAGATCGCCCGCGCGATCGCGCACCTGGTCGCGGTGGCGATCAAGCGTGCCGAGCTGATCGAGGCGCTCACCAATGCCAACGCCGTCAACGACCTCTTCGAAGCCCTCGCCGCCGGAGCGACGGCCTTCGCGACGGCCAAGGCCGAGCAGCTCAGCTGCGACCTGCGTTCCCCCTACGTCCTGCTGCACGCCGTGCCGGCCCGGGGGAGGGAGTCGGCCTCGGTCGAGTGGCGTGCCACGGCGGCCCAGCTCGGCGGGCGGATCGGCGAGCTCGTCCCGCGCGCAGCCGTCGAGGCCGGGCCGGGCCCGGTCCGTGCGCTGCTCGCCTTCGGTGAGGGCCGCGGCTCGGCGGTCGAGGCGATCCTGCGCGCCGTCCGCGAGCTCGGCGCGCGCAGCGGCGCGGTGATCGGGATCAGCGAGCCGCGCCAGGAGCCCGGCGAGGCGGCCCGCGCCTACCGCGAGGCGCTCGACTCGGCGACGGTCGGGCGCGCGTTGCTCGACGGCGGCGGCGCGATCGCCTACTCCGACGTCGGGGCCTACCGTTACCTGGTTCACATCGGCGCCGAGGACGCGCCGCGCGATCGGATGCGCGCCGCGGTCGACCGGCTGATCGCCTACGACCAGCAGCGCCGCACCGCGCTGCTCGACACCCTCGAGCGCTATCTGTCAGAGCGGCGCAGCGTGATCGAGAGCGCGCAGGGACTGTTCATCCACCCGAACACGCTGCGCCAGCGGCTGGCCCGCATCGAGGAGCTGACCGGCCTACGGCTGGACCGGGACGACATGCTCTCGCTCGAGCTCGCGATCAAGCTCGCGCGGTTGCACGGTCGCCCCGGTAAGCGCTGATCTACGTCGCGACGGGTTGCAGCCCGTCGTCGCTCATCGCGAGGTCCAGGTCAGGCGCGGGCGAGAGATCCTTGAACACCGCGAAGCTCGACGGCATCTCGCCCAGGACCGGGAAGGTGAATGTGCACTTGGGGCACTTCTCGGCGAGTACGGCCTGCTCGCAGCCGAGTTCGTATTCCTTGTCCTGGAACTCTCCGCAGCACGGGCAAACGCGCAGCAGCCGCGTGCCCGCGAGCTCGAAGTTGTTGATGATGTCCTCCATGATCGCGCCGTTGGCCGCCCAGGCCTTGGCGTACTTGTGGTACGTGTTCACGTGCCAGTCGCGCAGCGCCTCCTTGCTGGCCCACATGCTGCACTCGTTGAACCACCCCGGGTCGTCCGGGTGCTCCCACCAGGTGAGATGGATGAAGCCGGGGAGCTGCATGAGGTGGTGTCGCGTGTCGGCGAACACGACCTTGAACTTCTCGTAGGCGTCCGGGCTGGAGAAGCGAACGCGCTGCATGCTCAGGTAGATCGCCACGGAGATCCTTTCAATGCCGGGAGTTCGTCCGGGTCGCGGCCAGCGTAATCACCCCGGCCCTGCCAGACCTGGGCCGGATCACACAAACTCGTTGGACCGCAGGTCCGTGTGCGCGCTGGCCATAGCGACGGCCCGGATTGTGGACCGCTTCTCTCTTGTCAGCCTCCCCGGCGCCGGTCACGCTTGGCCGGCCCCGAACACGAATGGCGGAGGTGCGCATGGCCAGCGAAGCAGCGGCGACTCAGGGCGACTCGCTCGAATATGTCCACGCGGGCATGCCGAAGACGGCGAACTGGTGGAGCGCGTTCGTCATCGGCCTGGCGGGGACGATCCTCGTCACCGGCATCGGGCCGACGATGGTCACCTCGCTCGGCGCGGCCGCGATCCCGGTCATCTTCCTGATTACCGCGTGCGGCTGGCTGCTGTGCATGTTCCTCGCCGAGCTCGCGGCGATGATGCCCGAGCGTGCCGGGGGCCTACCCTCGTACATCTATCCGGCGCTGAAGGACAAGTGGCCGCGGGGGGCGAAGCACCTCGGGGCGTTCGGGGCGTGGGGGTACTGGCTCGGCTGGTTCCCGGTCGCGCCGCTGAACATGATCCTCGCGTCGTTCTACATGGTCGATCTCTTCCACCTCTCGACCAAGGGATTCACCCCGATCGATACGCCAATCGCCTGGTGGACGCTCGCGATCTCCGTCGTCGGGATCCTGCTGCTGTTCATCCCCTCCTACCTGGGCCTGCGCTTCGGGGCGAGCTTCGCCACCGTGCTCGCGATGTTCGCGATGATCCCGATGACCTTCCTGGCCATCTCGTGGATCTTCCACCCCTCGGTCGCCCACTTCAGCTGGCTGTTCACCTTCCGCCACACCGACGGCACCGGCTTCTTCGCCGGCCAGTTCGGCCACAACTGGTGGACGATATATCTCGCGTTCGCGTTCCTGCTCACTTGGAACGTCCTCGCGATGGAGGCGGCCGCCTGCTACATCGGCGAGTGCAAGGACCCCAGGCGCGACGCCAAGATCGCGCTGAACCTCGAGGGCGGCTACGGCCTGTTCATCTACACGATGATCCCGGTCGCGTTCATCATCGTGCTCGGCACCAAGACGCTAGGCAACTCGGCGCTGGTTGACCCGAAGACGATCTTCGTCGGCTTCGCCTCGAAGGTGCTCGGAGGCGGGGGCGGCTCGACGCTCAACTGGATCATCGCCTGGATGCTGATCATCGCCCTCGTGCTCTCGGCGCTGAACGCAATCACCGGTACGGCCCGCTCGCTGCACCAGATGTCGGCCGACGGCAACTTCCCCAGGTTCTTCTCCAAGCTCAACCGTCACGGCGTCCCGTCCGGCGGCATGCTGTTCACCGTGGGCGCGTCGATCGCTGTGGTGTTCATGGGCGGCGCCGTGCAGATCTACACGTTCTCGAACGTCGGCTATCTCATCATCATGATCCCGGTGCTGTACGCCTACTACCACCTCCGCCAGACGCGCCCGAACCTGCCCCGGCCGGTGCGGCTGCCGGAGCCGATGAAGTACGTCGCGCTCGCGCTGGCGGCGTTCTTCCTGGTGATCTACGTCTACGGCGGCCCGATATACGCCTCGTGTAAGTGCTCTCAGGCCGGCAAGTCGACGCTGCCGTATTACTTCATGGGGTTCGGCGTGCTCGCCCTCTACCTTCCCTTTTACTGGTACCGGCACCACATCGAGGACAAACGGGGCGGTCAGGGGGAGTCGGCCGGGGGCGGTACGGGCGACCCGGCGATACCGGCGGGCGGCGCGGTGACGGCCGCTGAGGCGATGTCGTGAGCGCCCACGCGGCATCCGCCGGGGCAGTCAGCCGGCGGCGGGGCGGCGCCCTGCGCTCGCGAGGGATCCCCTCCCGCACGGTCGCGGCCCCAACCGCGACCGTGCTGCTCGCGAGCGAAGGGCGTCCGTTCAGCCGCGAGAGCCTGGCGCTGGCGACCGAGCTGGCCGGTGGCGCGGGCGGGACGGTTCACGTGCTATCGATCGCCCGCGTGCACGGCGTGTCCTTCGGGCTGCCCAACCCCGGCCTGCTGCCCACCCGCGCGGAATGGGATGAGCAGCGCGACCAGGTGCGGCGGGCGGTGCGATCGCTGGGCTCCCGGGGGCTGCGGGCCCACGGTGAGGTGCTCGGAACGCGGAAGGCCACCCAGCGGATCTGCGGCGCGGCCGAGACGCTCGGCTGCTCGATGATCGTGATGGGGGCGGACCGGTCTCGCCTACGGCTGGTCGCAGACATGCTGTGGTCGCAGGAGCCGCAGCGCGTGCAGCGCCGCGCGAAGATCCCCGTCCACCTGGCAATCGACAGCTGAGTCCAATCCCGCGCGACGTTCGCACCACCTGCCCACGCGACTGTTACGACGCGTGCGGTGTGCTCGTACGCGTCGCTGGAGACGGGCGGGTGGTGCACGTCCGGGGTGATCCCGATCACCCGGTGAGCCGCGGCAAGCTCTGTCGCAAGTGCACACTCGCCTACAACGGCGTCTACCTGGACCCGGCCGCGCGCCTGACCGAGCCGCTCGTGCGCTCGGGGCCCAAGGGGAGCGGGCGGTTCCAGGCGGCCACCTGGGAGCAGGCAGTCGCGCTCGTGGCCGAGCGCCTGAGCGCGATCCCGGGCGAGACGATCACCTACTCCCATTACACCGGCAGCTTCTCGCTGTTGTCCTACTTCTTCCCGATGCGGCTGATGCGCCGCCTGGGCGCAACCGAGGTGGCACCGGACACGATCTGCAACGACGCCGGCCACACCGCGCTCACCTATGTGTACGGCAGCTCGCTCGAGGGGTTCGATCCGCGCACCGCGGCGCACGCACGCTGCATCCTCGTGTGGGGCGCCAATCCCTCGGCCTCAGCCCCCCACCAGCACGACCACTGGCTTCCCGAGGCGCCCGCCGCGGTGGTGGTCGTCGACCCGGTGCGCACGCCCACCGCCGAGCAGGCCGACCTGCACCTGCAGCCGTTCCCCGGCAGCGACGCCGCGCTCGCCTTCGGGCTCATCCACGTGTTGGCCCGCGATGGGCTCGCCGACGAGGCCTTCCTGGCCGCCCACGCGGTCGGCTGGGACGGGCTGCGCGGGCTCGCGGCTGCGTGCGATCCGGCGTGGACCGCCGAGCGCACTGGCGTGCCCGCCGCCGACATCGGGCGCGCCGCCCACCTGTACGGACAGGGGCCCTCGCTGCTGTGGATCGGCCAGGGTCTGCAGCGCCAGCCGTGCGGCGGCAACATCGTGCGCAGCGTCGGGACGCTGCCGGCGGTCAGCGGCAACCTCGCCCGCCCGGGCGCGGGCTTCCTCTACCTGAACGGCTTTGCCAACCGGAGCGTGAACGAGGACTACCTGAGCGGCGCGGACCGTTACCCGCGAGCGCCGCCGGCGATCTCGCACATGCAACTGGCCACCCACCTCGAGGACCCCGCGCGCTCGCGGGCGTTGATCTGCTGGAACGTCAATCCGGCCGCATCCTGCCCCGAACAGGGCCGTCTACGGCGCGCGCTGCAGCGCGAGGACCTGTTCACGGTCGTCGCCGACCTGTTCCAGACCGACACCGCCGACCTCGCCGACGTGGTGCTGCCCGCGGCGAGCTGGCTGGAGTTCGACGACGTGGTGGTCCCCTACTTCCACCGTGCCCTGTCAGCGCAGGTTGCCGCCGTGGAGCCGTTCGGCCAGGCGCTGCCGAACAGCGAGATCTTCCGACGGCTGGCCCGGGCGCTGGGCCTGTGCGACGCGCCGCTGCTCGAGCCCGACGCGCAGATCATCGCCCAGGTCCTCGCGGCGGGCGGGCGGGACTTCGCCGGGCTCGCCGCGGCGGGGACGTTGTGGCCCGAGGACCCGATCGTCCAGTTCGCCGACCTGCGCTTCCCGACACCGAGCGGGCGGGTGGAACTCGCCTCGGAGGCAGCCGCCGCCGACGGGCATGGCCGCCTCCCCCGGCCGGTGGCAGACGCCCGTCCTGCAGCGGGACGACTGCGGCTGCTCTCGCCGGCCTCGCCTTGGTCGCTGAACGCCAGCTTCGGCAACGACCCTCGTGTGCGGAAGCGCTCGGGCGGGCTCACGCTCAGCGTCAACGCCGGCGACGCGGATGCGCTCGGACTGCTCGAGGGGGCGCTCGCGCGCGTGAGCAGCGCGTCCGGCAGCCTCGTCGTACCGGTCACGATCACCGACGCGCTGCCCGCCGGGGTCGGACTGATCCCCAAGGGCGGATGGCCCAAGCTGAGCGCCGAAGGCGCGAACGTGAACGCACTCACCCGCGCGCAGCCCAGCGACATGGGCGCGAGCACGGCGATCCACGGCCTCGAGGTAGCGGTAACCCCGGCGCGGCCGGTCGCCGCGGGCTGAGGGCGTCAGAGGGCCCGGAGCTCGTGCGCCCAGGGATCGAGCGCGAAGCGGGCCTGCTCGGCGGCGACCGCCAGGTCGTCGGCATCGGTCCGGGTGTAGAGAGGACCGGACCCGTTGGTGATCAGACGCCGGGCCATGGCCACCCCCTCGACCGCGACCGGCGCGGGCTGCCGGAGCCGCTCGGCGAGCGCCTCCAGCTCGGCCCGCGCGAGCTGGACCTTGCGCCGGCAGACGGGCACGCGCGAGGTGAAGTTCACCCGCGGGCGCTCGGCGTCGGCGAGCACCCCGTACAGTCGACCCGCCAGCGCTTTGCGCGTCGTCATCCGCCCGAGCAGCTTGGCTCGCAGGGCGAGCGCCATCGATCCCTCCGGCGATCCGCCGCAGGCGAGCTGAACGTCGAGGTCGGCGCCGTGCAGGCGCATCGCGAGCCGGTCGCGCATGCGGGGCTCACGGGTCTCGAGGTATTCGCCATCGACGCTCTGATGGAGGAGCATGACGCTGGGCACCACTTCAGGATGCCGGCGCCGATCCCCGACGAGGCATGACATTTCCAACTACCCCCATAAGTGCGGCTAATGGTGCCCTGCTCGCCGAGTTCCTCGCCGGCCACCCTCCGTTCGTCGCCCTCGAAGGGCCGCAGCGCGAATCGGTAGCCGCGGTCGCCGAGCGCCGGACGCTTGCACCCGGTGAGGCGGCGCTCGTCGAGGACGGGACGCCGGCACAGGGGCTGTGGGTGATCCTCTCCGGATCGGTCGAGCTCGTGCACGAAGGCGAAGTGATCCAGGTGCTCGAGCCGGGTGAGTGCTTCGGGCACCCCTCACTGCTCACGGCGATGGCGCCCGCGTTCACGGTCAGGGCACGTGAGCCGTGCGAGTGCGCCGTGATGCCCGCGCCCGCGGCGCGGCGCGTGCTCGGCACGCAGGCGGGCGCCGCCTACGTGGCGAGCACGATGCGCCAACGGCTCACCCGCACCGGGCACACCGTCCATGGGCTCCTCGACGTGGGCACCACCCCTGTGTCGGCCATCATGCGCCCGGCGCGCTTCTGCGCTGCGGACGCGCCGTTGCGCGCGGCGCTCCCCCTCCTCGGCGAGGAGCCGCTGGGCGCGGTGCTCGTCGAGGGCGCGGGTGACGCGCTGGGGATCCTCAGCGACGCCGATGTGCGCGCCGCCGCAGCGGCCGGCACCCTTTCGCCGGACGCGCCGGTCGGACAGCTTGCCCGCTGGCCGGTCCCGACCACGCCCGTGGGGCAGCTGGCGGTCGAGGCCACCGTCGACATGCTCGGAGCGGGCGCCAGCCATCTCGCCGTGCTCGACGGCGAGCGGATCTGCGGGCTGTTGACCGCCGCCGACCTGCTGGGCCTGGACGCCCGCAGCCCGATCGCCCTGCGCCACACGATCCTCGGCGCCGCCGACGAGCGGGTCCTCGCGCGCGCGGTCTCGCACCTGCCACAGCTGTTCCTCACTCTCGCCCGCGCAGGCGTGCCCTCGCGCGATCTCGGCCGGGTGCTCTCCCTGCAACACGACGCGGTCGTCAGCCGGCTGATCGACTTTTCGATCTGGCGGCACGGGCCCGCTCCGGTGCCCTGGGCGTGGCTGGACCTGGGCAGCGCCGCCCGCCGAGAGTTCACCCTCGCCTCCGACCAGGACAACGCGCTCGCCTACGCGACCCCGCCCGAGGACGAGCACGATGCGGTCGACGCGTACTTCGCGCGGCTGGGGGCCGACGTCAACGACGGGCTGGCACGCTGCGGCATCGGCCTGGATCACAACGGCGTGCTCGCCGGGGACCGCCGCTGGCGGATGTCTGGCGCAGACTGGCTGCGGACGTTCCAGGAGTGCCTGTCGACCCCCGACGAGTCACACCTGGTGCGGGCAACGGTCGCCTTCGACTTCCGCACGGCGGCCGGCGGGCTCGCGGTCGCCGGCGCGCTGGGCGAGCGGATGCGCGCCGCCCGGGCCCACCCCCAGTTCATGAGCCTGCTCGCCCGCAGCGCCACCGGTACGCCAGTGGCCGTCGGCTTTCGCGGCCAGCTCGCGACCGGCCGCTTCGGAGAGCCCGTTGGGCGCCTGGACTTGAAGCGCGGAGCGATCATCCCACTGGTGAACCTCGTGCGCCTGCACGCGATCGCCCATGGTGTGACGATCTCGCCGACCCTGGACCGGATCGAGGCGGTGGCGAGCGCCGGCGGGCTCGAGCGGGCCCAGGCCGACGCGCTGCGCGAGAGCTTCGAGGTGATCGCACGGGTGCGCTTCGAACATCACGCCGCCCTGATCGCCGCCACGGCGCCGCTGGACAACCTCATCGCCCCCGACGAGCTCACTCCGATCGTGCGCGGCGAGCTGCGTGAGGCCCTCCAGCAGATCCGCCGCGCCCAGCGCCGCGCCGGCGGCATCGTGTAGCGCAAGCGTCTACATCAACGGAGGAAAGTGTGCGCGCCGGCTCCATAGGAGCGGCCTGGTGCGCGCTCTACGCTCAGGGCCATGTGCGGGATCGCCGGGCTGTACACCAAGTCGCCGGCGCTGCGCGAGCGGCTCGGCGCCTCGCTCGCGCGCATGCTCGAGCAGCTCTCCTTCCGCGGGCCCGACAGCGCCGGCGCCGCCTTTTACCGCGAGCCCGCGCCGCCGGGCCGCTGCAAGATCTCCCTGCACGCGAGGGCGACTGACTGGGAGCGCATCGGCGCCGAGCTCGCGAAGGCCTTCGGCGAGGCCTCGGCGCCCGCGGTACGGGCCACGCACGCCACCTTCACGGTCACCGCGCCGGCCGAGGAGGTGCAGGAGTGGGTCCTTGAGCGCCACCCTGAGCTCATGCTGATGAGCGCCGGTCGCTCGATCGAGATCTACAAGCAGGCCGGCTCACCCCGACAGTTCGTGGCCGACTTCGCCCTGGAGGAGCTCACCGGCAGTCACGCGCTCGGTCACACGCGGATGGCCACCGAGAGCCGCGTGAGCACCGCCCACTCCCATCCGTTCTCCACTGGCCTGGATCTGTGCCTGGCCCACAACGGCTCGCTCTCGAACCACAATCGCCTGCGGCGCAGCCTGCAGCGCGAGGGCATTCGCTTCCAAACCGACAACGACAGCGAGGTCGCGGCCGGGTATCTCGTCAAGCGGCTGCGCGACGGCGCCACGCTCGAGCAGGCGCTCGAAGGGTGCATGGACGACCTCGACGGCTTTTACACCTTTGCCGTCGGCACGGCCGACGGCTTCGCGGTGCTGCGCGATCCGATCGCCTGCAAGCCCGCGGTGATGGCTGAGACCGACGACTGGGTGGCGATGGCCAGCGAGTACCGCGCGATCGCCGTGCTTCCGGGAGCCGCTGAGGCCGTGTGTTGGGAGCCCGAGCCCGGTCGCGTCTACAGCTGGGGCGGAGCGCTCGTCGCGTGAGCGCCGCGCCTGAGACATCGACCCGCCTGTACGACCTGGACCGCGAGACGGTCCGGGATCTGAACGCCCACCTGCACCGGCCCGAGGCGGTTCGGCTCGCCGTGACGAACCCCGGTGGCCGCCACGCGATCGCGGTCGGCATCGACGCGCCCTACGAGGTCGAGATCCACGGGCACGTCGGCTACTACTGCGCGGGTATGAACCAGCAGGCGACCGTGCGCGTGTACGGCAACTGCGGCGTCGGCGTGGCCGAGAACATGATGTCCGGGACGGTGATCGTGAAGGGCAGCGCCAGCCAGTCCGCCGGCGCGAGCGCCCACGGCGGGCTGCTCGTGGTCCACGGTCACGCCTCGGCGCGGTGCGCGATCTCGCTCAAGGGCGCCGACATCGTCGTGCGCGGCTCGGTGGGGCACATGAGCGCCTTCATGGCGCAGTCCGGGTGCCTGCTCGTGTGCGGCGACGCCGGCGATGCACTCGGCGACTCGCTCTATGAGGCGCGGCTCTACGTGCGCGGAGCGGTGGCGTCGCTGGGGGCCGACTGCGTGGAGAAGGAGATGGGCGAGCTGCACCTCGCGCAGGTCCGCGGCTTGCTCTCGCGCGCGGGCATCGACGATGTCGACCCCTCGGAGTTTCGCCGCTACGGCTCGGCGCGCCAGCTCTACCACTTCCACGTCGACAACCTCGGGACGTATTAGTGCGCGAGTCGGCCACGTTCGATCGCGAGACGATCGCCGAGATCCAGCGTGCCGCGCGCGAGGGGATCTACGACATCCGTGGCTTCGGGGCCAAGCGGCGCGTGCCCCACTTCGACGACCTGCTGTTCCTCGGCGCGAGCGTTTCACGCTATCCGCTGGAGGGGTACCGCGAGCGCTGCGCGACCGACGTGGTGATCGGCACGCGCGCCGCCCGCGAGCCGGTGCATCTGGACATCCCGATCACGATCGCCGGCATGAGCTTTGGCGCACTATCGGCGCCGGCCAAGCAGGCGCTCGGCTTGGGCGCGACCGCGGTGGGAACGAGTACCACCACCGGTGACGGCGGGATGACGCCGGAGGAGCGCGAGCACTCGCGCACGCTCGTCTACCAGCTGCTCCCCTCCCGCTACGGGATGAACCCCGACGACCTGCGCCGTGCTGACGCGATCGAGATCGTCATCGGCCAGGGCGCCAAACCCGGTGGCGGAGGCATGTTGCTGGGACAGAAGATCTCCCCGCGGGTCGCCGAGATGCGCGATCTGCCCCCCGGGATCGACCAGCGAAGCGCCTGCCGGCACCCGGACTGGACCGGACCAGACGATCTGGAGATCAAGATCGAGGAGTTGCGCGAGATCACCGACTGGCGCGTGCCGATCTACGTCAAGATCGGCGCCAGCCGCACGTACTACGACGTTGCGCTCGCGGTCAAAGCGGGCGCCGACGCGATCGTGCTCGACGGCATGCAGGGGGGCACGGCGGCCAGTCAGGAGATCTTCATCGAACACGTCGGCATCCCGATCCTCGCCGCGATCCCGCAGGCCGTGGAATCGCTGGTCGACCTCGGGCTGCACCGCGAGGTCCAGCTCATCGTCTCGGGTGGGATCCGCACCGGGGGCGACGTGGCCAAGGCGTTGGCGCTCGGCGCCGACGCGGTCTCGATCGGCGTGGCGGCGCTGATCGCCCTCGGCGACAACGCCCCCGAGTACGACTCCGAGTACCGAGCGATCGGGTCGGCCGCGGGCTGCTACGACGACTGGCACGAGGGCCGTGACCCGGCGGGGATCGCCACTCAGGACCCCGAGCTCGCCGCGCGCCTGGACCCGCGCGAAGGCGGAAGGCGGCTGGCCAATTACCTGCGCACGCTCACGCTCGAGGCCCAGACGGTCGCGCGGGCGTGCGGCAAGTCGCACCTGCACAACCTCGAGCCGGAGGACCTCGTCGCGCTCACGGTCGAGGCGGCGGCGATGGCCCGCGTGCCGCTGGCGGGCACGAGCTGGATTCCCGGTCTTGCGCCCTGACGCACCGCCGCGCGCCGCCCTATCCTCGCTCGATGGCCGCTACGGGGAGCAACATCGGTGCCGCGCTGGTCAGCGAGGAGAACCGTGCCCGCTGGACGCGCATGCACGGCCAGACCGCCGCGCAGTGGATCGACGGGCTGCCCGAGCGCCTGCAGCGCTACAGCGTGCTGTGGGGCTTCCAGGCCCGCGAGGCGATGCTCGGCGGCGCCGTGAGCGTGGTCGCGGCCGGGGAGCGCAGCGGCGACGCGGTCGTGTGCAAGCTCGCGCCGCCGTGGTCGCGCTGGTCTGAGCCGGAAGCCGCCGTGCTGCGCTTCTGGAACGGCGGGCCGGCGCCGCGGCTGCTCGCCGAGGACGACGGCGGGCGTACGCTGCTGCTCGAGCGGATCCTGCCGGGCACGCGCGCCAACGGCCTGGCGCCGGCCGAGGTGGCGGGACTGCTGCGCCGGCTCGATGGCGAGGGGAACGGGAGCCGCCCGACGGCGCTTCCGGCGCTCGGCGAGATGGCGACCGTGCGCTTCGATCGCGCCCGCGAGGACCGCAGCGGTCTGCTCGGCTCGCGCCGGCTCGCCTCCGCCCGCCGGCTCGGGCTGGAGCTGTGCGAGCGCGACGACGGACGGCCGGTCGTCGTCCACGGTGACTTCCTGGCCAAGAACCTGCTGTGCTCGGCGGCGCGCGGCGTCGTGGTGATCGACCCCAATCCGGCGCTCGGAGAGGCCGCCTACGACGCGGCGATGTGGTGCGTGACCGAGCGCCCGATCGACCGGGCCCTGGAACGGTGCCGCCAGCTCGCCGACGAGCTCGCCCTGGACCACGAGCGAGTCCTGGCCTGGGTCTACGCGCTCGGCGCCGGCGAGGTCGCGCTCGCGGCGCGCGACCGGGCGGCGGAGACCCTTGCCTTCTTGGAACGCCACGGGCCGGCTTGGTGCCGGCCCGTGGCGGCGCGATCGCCGGGGGGTTGACCGGGGTAGGTCGCGACCGCGCCGCCGCTCAAGCCGATTGGCCGATCGGGCCCCTGCGCGGCGGTCGAAACCGCCATGAGCAAGACGAGATTGACCGACTGATCCTGCCAGCCGCCGATGCTGGCTGACGCCCCCTCGTGAATTGGTGCCACATGCCCGAACCCTGCCCTGCGCGGGCCATCATCTGCGATCCGAGGGTCGCTGTCAATAAGACCACTCTCACGATCGGCGAGCGGGCCGACCGCGGCACGGCGTGTCAGCTGACGTCGAAGACGGCCGCGCAGGAGGTCAGGCCGTAGGCGTGGAGCGCCTTGTCGGCCGTGCTCGCCGCCGATTCGGCCGAGGCCAGCGTGGCGAGAGCGGCAACCGTGTTGCCCGCGGCGAGCGCCGAGGCGCCCTGCCCGATCGTGTTGACCACCTCGTCGGTGAGTGTGACGATGCCCGCGAGCTCGGTCTTGTCAGCGGACGGCCGCGGCAGCGCGGACAGCCGCGCGAGGTAGCCGGCCGCGAGTGTGTGCAGCTTCTCGGCCGTCGCCGCCAGCTGACGGGAGTTGGCACTCAATGACGTCGCGCCGGTCTCCAGCTTGTGCAGCAGTGGGGTGACCTGGCCCTGCGCGTTCGAGCAGATCGCGTCGGCGCTGGAGATGTACTGGGCGCGGGTCGGCCCCGAGGCGTGGTGACTGCTGCCGCAGGCGCTGATGGCCAGGGCGGCGAGCACGGCAAGCGGGGCGGAGGCCATCGAGCGGCGCATCGGGCGCACACCCTACGCCGATCGCGCGCGGGCGTCGACACTTGACCGGCGGGCGTAGACTGCGCGTGATGTCCGAGCAGTTTCTCAGGGACGAGGCGGTCGAGCCCGATCTCGAGGCAACGGTCAAGGTCGGCGAGGGGCTGCGCGTGCTGGACCAGCGCGGCACGATGACGATCGCCGGCGGGCAGCTGACGCTGCTGGGGCACGAGGGCGACCTGATCGCGCGCGCCGGTCGGCGAGGTAACGCCCAGGCCGGCAAGGCCAACGTCTACTTCAAGCTCACGGTCAACGGCACCAAGTACGCGCTCGAACCCAAGGGGCGCGCGCACAACCTGATCGGGGTGCTGGCCAAGGCGAAGCAGGGCCAGAACCTCACGGCGACGGTCCTCGAGGTCATCGCCGAGCAGGGCGGCCAGGTCATCGGCTGACGCCTCGCTGGGCGGACGACGCCCACGGCCGCCGTTCGGCGGCAGAGCGATGCGGGTGGAGGGATTCGAACCCCCATGGGCTGACGAGGCCCGCCGGTGTCTAAGACCAGTGCGTATCCCAGGTTCCGCCACACCCGCGTGTATGTGCGTGACCGACCGACTGGCACGAGCCGGCGTCACTGTCAGAGAAGTCACTTCGCGTCACGTGGTGTTCAAACGGCGCATCACCTCGGCATTTTGGGGTGAACAACAAAAAAGGACGACCCGGTGGGTCGTCCTCGCTTTACTCGGTATGTCCGCGATCTTCAGCGAACGAACCTCCGGGCGAGGACGGCCACGCGCTTGGCCGCAAGCTGGGCGCGTGTGGGCGCGAGCAGCGTCGTGCTCGTCACCTCAGGCCGCGGAATTCGTGTGTTGAAGATCGCCGTCATCAATTTCATCTTCTGTCACCACGAAGGGTAACGGACGCGTGCGCGGTCCGCAAGCTATCTGGCCCCTTCGGGCTGCTCGGCGCGCCGGCGCTCGACGGTGCGAACGAGGCTCACGTAGGAGAAGACGGCGGGCACGGCGGGGAGCCACTCGGAGATGAACCGATAGGCGATGACGCCGATGAGGGCCAGGGATCCCGGAGCGCCGAAGGCGATCAGGCTCCCGGCGAGCCCACCCTCGACGACCCCGATGCCGCCGGGCACCGGGAGCGCCCCCAGCAGCTGCGCGACGAAATAGCTGACGAGGACTCCCGCGAACGCCGGCGGGGAGCCGAACGCGTGCAGGGCGGCCCACATCGCCAGCATGTCCAGCCCCCAGTAGCTCAGCGCACCGACGATCGCCGCCGGCCGCTCCCGGGAAACGGCGAACGCGCGACGGGCGCCGGCGTCGACGGAGTCGACCGCGCCTGCGGCCAGCCCCGCCAACGACCCCACGGGGGCCCTCACCGCCGCAAGCCGGCCCACGAACCGCGAGACCCGCCGCGGGGCACGAAGGGTCGCCGCGCCGGCGCCGATCGCGCCGAGCGCGATCAGCCCGGGGATCAGGGTGAGCTCCGGGGGCGCCGGTCCCGGAAGCAGCCCGAGGTAGAGGCCGAAGGCGACGACGAGCAGGATCATCATGAACACCGTGTAGAGCGCCACCAGGAACGCCGCCAGCCGCGTGGCGATCTCCCGTCCGGGCATGCCGGTCGCACGCAGCGCCCACACGTTCAGGGCGATCCCGCCCGCTCCCAGGGTGGCAATCAGCTTCGTGGCGACGATCCCGGCCAGCGTGACCGCCGCACTGAACCGCCAGCCGGTGCCCGGGGCGTCGGCGACAAGCAGACGGAAGGCGGCGATGTAGCCGACGATCGAGCACCCCTCGAGCGCCACGGAGAGGATCAGCCAGCCGGGGCTGCCCCTGCGCACCCGTCGCCACAGCGATGCAGGATGGCCGAACAGGATCAGCAGGACGACCGCCGCCACGAGCAGCAGGGCGAACAGCACCATTCGACCGCGCGCCGGATGGCGCCGTCGCGCGCCGCGCGCGCTCTCGGCGCTCACCACGCGTGCCGATCGATGTCCGTGAGCGTTATCCGCGGCCGACGCTGTGTTCATCGGCGTACGCGCTCCACCAGGTCACCTCGATCGCGAGCACCGTCTCCCCGAGCGTGCACACCAGGCTGCGAAACATGCCGTGCTCGCGGCTCTCGCCGATGGCGTAACGGAACATGTCCGCGCTCACGCGGGCAACGCTGCCCCCGATGGTCGTCGCGAACTCCGCGTCGGAGACCTCCAGGCAATCCAGGCTCGCCCACGGCGTGCGCACGACCTCGTGCTGCCCCCGGCGGACCGTGAGCCGCACGCGAGGAGCTCCGGCGAGCTCGACGAGCCACTCCAGCGCGTCCTGCCAGCCGAGGCGCTCCCGGCTCACATCCGCCTCCCCTCCGGGCCTCCGGCCGATCATGCCCGGCCTTCGGCGGGGACCGCGGTGAGCTTGGAAGCCCCCTTGGTCACCGGCGCAGAGGTCACGATCACGCGGCAGGGCCGCTCCTGCAGCACGGTCTGAATGGTGTGCGAGAACGGGGCGGCCCCGCGTCGGGCGGCGACGGGCATGACGATCGCGGCCGCGTGGATCGCCCGCGCATACTCGACGACGCGCCGCCCGCCCTGGCCGGATCGGGTGAGCTCGACGTGCCCGTCGATACGACGCCCGCCCTTGATCCGCGCCGTCTCGATGACGCTGAGCGCCGCCTGCTGGTGCTCGGCCAGCGGCGCCGTGATCGGCAGTGACGCGGGCACCTCGACGAGCACGAGAACGTGAATGTTTCGCTTCCCGTGGGAGGCCAACCGGATCGACGTCCGCAGCGCCTCCTCTTCGAACTCCTGCTTCTCGTAGACGAGCAGGATCGACTGGTATTCGACCTCGTGCTCGATGACCGATGCCGGGGTCTCCACGCGCACCGTGGTCGTGAGGTCCAGGCCCTGCCGCCGGCGGAAGGCCACATAGATCAGCATCCCGAGGGCCAGCCAGCCGCAGCCGAACAGCGCCACCGAGAGATGCAGCGCGGTGACCGTGACGAAGGCGAGCGCGGTGCCCAGGCCGCCGACGATGGCGAACAGCGGCAGCTGGCGCCCGGCGACCCGCAGCACCCCCGGGCCGCGATACGGTCGCTCGTGCGCAGGCTCCTTGACGCGCAGCCGTATGACGGCCAGATGCGCGATGGTGAACGAGAGCATCGCGCCGAAGGCGTACACGTTGCCCAGGAACGTGGCCTGCCCGGGGATCAGTGTGAGGCACGCCACCGCGCCGAACAGCAGGATCCCGATCCAGGGGGTGTTGAAGCGCGGATGCAGCTCTCGCAGCCGGTCGGGCACCTGGCGGTGCAGGCCCATCGAGTACACCAGCCGGGAGACGCCGATGATCCCGGCGTTGGCGGCGATGAACAGGATCGTGGCCGCCAGCAGCCCGACGTAGATCTCCGCGGGACGCTGGAGCGACCCCAGGTGCAGGTGCTTGACGATGCCGAGCACCGGGTCGCCCGAGTACCCGCCCTTGGACTCGTCGACCCCGAGCAGCGTCGAGTAGCGCCCGTGCACTCGGGTGACCGGCAGCGCCGACAGCGCCACCACGGGCAGCGCCGCGTAGATGATGAACACGGCGCCGACAACCCGTTTGATGGCGCGGGGCACCGTTCGCGACTCGTCCTTGGCCTCTTCGGCCATGTTGGAGATCGTCTCGATGCCGGTGTAGGCGATCATGCAGACCGGGATGGCCACGAGCAGGTTCCGCAGGCTGGGCGCGACGCCGAAGTGGACGTTGTCGACCAGCGTGTGGGGTGAGAGCACCAGAGCGATCCCGATGATCACGAGCAGCAGCTGGGTCCCGAAGTCGGTGATGGCCAGCGCGATGTTCAGCCGCGCCGCCTCCTTGACCCCGACCACGTTCAGCAGGGACAGGAAGATGATCACGCCCATGCCGAAGAAGACGTCGCCGGGCCCGTGGCGCAGGGCGCCCCAGAACAGCCCGCCGAGGTAGTGCGGCACGAAGAACGCCGAGATGGCGATCGTGATCACGTAGTTGAGCATCTGGGCCCACGCCGCGAAGAACGACCACCCCTCGTTGAACGCGTGCCGAGCAAAGCTCGAGGAGCCGCCCGCCTCGGGATACATCGCGGTCGCCTCGGCGTAGGTGGCGGCGGTGAGGTAGAAGATCGCCCCGCTGATGACGAAGACGACCGGGGTCAGGCCCAGCGCGTAGGAGGCGACCAGCCCCAGCGCGTAGTAGATCGATGACCCGACGTTCCCGTAGGCGGTCGAGAAGAGGGCGTTGACACCCAGGACCCGTTGAAGTCCGTGGCGCCGAAGCCTAGCCATCTGAGCGCCACCCTGGCACCCGCGAGCGCCCACGCACATGGGCGAAAACCACCATTCGGCCCCGCGCGGGCGGGAGCGTCAGGGTTCGAGCAGGCCGCGCCGGATCGCGTATCGCGTCAGGTCGACGCGGTTGCGCAGTCCGAGCTTCTCCAGGCTGTTGGCCCGGTGGCGCTCGACGGTGTTGGGGCTGATCACGAGCAGGTCGGCGATCTCGCGGCTGGTCAGGCCCTCGGCGATGAGCTTGACCACCTCCAGCTCACGGGCGGAGAGGATCTCCTCGCTGTCGAGCTCGCCGGCCTCGGCGCGCTCGAGGAAGTCCCGCGCGAGCGCCCGCGCGGCGGAGGGATACAGGAACGACTCGCCGCGGACGCTCGCTCGGCACGCTTCCACGAGCTCGCGGTTTCCGGCGGTCTTGAGCACGTACCCGGAGGCACCCGCGCGCAGGGCCTCGAAGAAGTAGCGCTCGTTGTCGTGCGTGGAGAGGAGCAGCACCCGCATCTCCGGGCGCCGCCGTCGCAGCTCGGACGCCGCCTGCAGGCCGGTCGCGCGGGGCATCGAGACGTCGAGGATGGCAAGGTCGACCTCGTGCTCCATGGCCCGGTCGATCGCCTCCAACCCGTCGCCGGCCTCCGCCACCACCCGGATGTCCGGCTGGGACTCCAGCACCATCCGCAGCCCGCTGCGGACCATCTCGTGATCGTCGGCCAACAGGACTCGGATGATCAGCGGGGTGGTCACGTGCCCACCTCGGCGACGGGCATGACGAGCACGATCTCGGCGCCTCCGCTCGCGACCGAGCCGATGCTCAGCTCGGCCCCGACGAGCTCGGCCCGCTCGCGCATGCCCGTGAGCCCGTTGCCCGGCACCGCCCCAGCGGCGAGCCCGGGCCCGTAGTCGCGCACGGTGAGCACGACGCGCTCCTGGTGTCCGCGCAGCGCGAGGTCGACGACGGAGCCGGGAGCGTGCCGCACCGCGTTGGTCAGCGCCTCCTGCGCGATCCGGTAGATGACCAACTCCTGCTCGGAGGTGAGCTCCGGGAGCTGCTCGTCGAACGCCCGGCGCACGCGGGTCCCCGGCGCGACGCGCGAGCACAGCGTGAGCAGCGCGTTGACGAGGCCGAGGTCATCGAGCACCTCGGGCCGCAGCTGGTTGGCCATGCGGCGAACGTCCTCGAGCCCGCGCTGCGCGAGCTCGACGATCTCGCGCACGACGGCCTCGGCCTCGGGCGGGCGCGTCGCCGCGTACTCGGCCCGCAGCGCCACGGCGGTCAGCGACTGGCCGATCTCATCGTGTAGCTCGCGAGCGATGCGTCGGCGCTCGGCCTCCTGCGCGGTCGCCTTGCGCCGCTCGCTCTCGCGCCGCTCGGCCTCCAGGCGATCGAGCATCTCGTTGAACGCCTCGGCGAGCGTGCGCACGTCGTCGCTGGTGCTGCCGTTCAGCGTCGCCCGCTGGCGGGGCGACCGCGCGTCGACCGCGCCCATCACGTCCACCAGGCGGCGCAGCGGCACGAGCGTCCGCGCGATCAGGACGAAGTCCGCGCAGAGCACGAGCGCCAGACCGGCGATCAGCATCACCACCTCGCTCCATCGCGTGCGCGCGTGCACGTGCGCGGGCGTGAGCGCCAGCAGCGCGACCGCGGTGCCGAACACAATGGCGTTCACCGCGAAGATCCGCCACAGCAGCGAGCCGGAGGACCACCGCGGGACGCTGACACGTCGGGCGACCATCCTCGCAGTCTCGCGCAATCCTCCGGGGCGCCGGCCGAGAACCCGGCGCCCGCGCCCCTCGTCAGCCGCGAGCGGCAGCGAGCACGACGGCCATCGAGAACTGGCTCGCCCCGCCCTGGCAGGTGGCCACGGCCCAGTCGGCGTCGTCCACCTGCATCTTCCCCGCGCGCTCGCGCACCTGGTTGGCGCATTCGGCGATCCGCACGAGCGCGGTTGTCGACACCGGGTTGGCCGGCTGCGGTCCGCCGCTCGGGTTCACCCGCACGCGCGCCTGCGGATCGAGCGTGCCCTCGGCGAAGGCCGGGCCGCCGGCCGCCGTACACAGGCCCAGCGCCGGGTAGGCCATCGCCTCGGCGCTCGAGAACGGCGCGTGCAGCTCGACGACCCGCAACCGGTCGGGAGGATCGTCCAGCCCAGCCTCCTGGTAGGCCCGGCGGGCGGCGAGCTGCAAGGTCAACAGGTCGACGAGCGAGCCCTCTCGGCGCCGCGTGCGGTCGCCCATCGCGTAGGTGTCGGTGTAGGAGCCGATCCCGCGCACCCAGGCGGTCCGGCCCTCGGGCGGGCGGTCGTAGACGACGACCGCGCACGCGCCCTCGGACATCGGGCACGCCTCGTAGAGGTGAATCGGCCAGGCGAGCAGCGGCGAGTCCTTGACCTCCTGCACGGTGATCTCCCGCCGGACCTGCGCGTAGGGGTTGGCCCGCGCGTTGCGGAAGTTGCGCGCGGCGACGGTGGCCCAGTGCTCGGCGGTGTAGCCGTAGCGCTGCATCAGCATCGAGGCGCGCATCGCCGCCATGGTCAGCGTCGAGAGCGCGATGTCCTTCTCGTAGATCGGATCGAAGATCGTGTTGAACACGGCCTGGCTGGTCACCGCCTGGCCCATCCGCTCGAGCCCGATCGCGAGCACGTGGTGCGCCTCGCCGGCGGCGACCATCGTGGTCGCGAGGTGGAAGGCGGCGCCGCCGGTGGTCCCGCCCGTGTTCACTCGCATCACCGGCCGACCGACGGGCAGGAAGAACGAGCTCTTCTCCGGGCAGTTGACCCCGCAGAGCGCGTCCGGCGCCACGCCGAGCACGAACGCGTCGATCTCGCGCAGCTCAAGGCCCGCGTCGCGGGCGGCCGCCTCGGCCGCGATCTGCATCAGCTCCCCCGAGGAGCGCTCGGCGTGCCGGCGCCGGTAGGTGGTCTGCCCCACGCCGGTGATCGCCACCCCGCTCACGGCTCGCACTCCAGCACGAGCGCCGTCTGCGTCTGGGCGGCGACGGTCGAGCTGCCGCTCGCCAGTGCGAGGCCCGCGCCCCGCTCGCGCAGCCGCCGCGCCGCCTCGGCCACGCGCACGAGCCCCATCGCCGGCGCGCAGTAGCCGAGCGCATAGCCGCCACAGGGGTTCATCGCCTCGGCCACGCTCGCCATCCCCTGGCCGTGTCGCGCGCCGCCGACGGCCTCCAGGGCGAGCGCCTCGTCGAACAGCGTGAGGCCGTCGAGCTCATAGAGCGAGACCTCCGCCGGCGCGCGAGCGGCGCTGCGCAGCGCGCGCTCGGTGGCGTCCCGCAGCGCGGGCAGCGCGAGGAGGTCGCGGTCGCCCGGCCAGTAGGGCTCGCAGGACATGCCGTGGCCGGCGATGCGCACGTCCGTGCGCTCGGCGCTGACGATGAGGGCACAGACGATGTCACAGACGCGGGGTAGCTCCGCCGCGCGCAGCGGCAGCGGAGCGGGCACCGGCGCGGCGTGTCCGGCCGGGGCGCGCGGGTCCTCGGCCGCCTGTCCGGCGCGACGCTCGGCCGCCGCCTCGCGCCCGCCCGCGTACGCGGGGAACTCGCGGAGCGCCACCGAGGCCCGCAGCGCGGACACCGACAGCTCGGTGAGCCCCAACGGCCGCGCGTAGAACGGATCGAACAGCGCCGTCGAGATGCGCTCGCCGTCGCCCTCGGACGCCCGGGCCCAGGCACACACCATGCACTCCCGCGAGAGGCCCGCGCGCACGCGCATGCTCGCCGTCGCGACGGCGGCGGCGGCATCGTCGCTCAGGCGGATCTCGTCGCGCAGGTAGGAGCCGGCCGCCGGCGCGCTCACCATGCTCGACAGCGAGCGGCCGTCGACCATGTCGTGGGCGGCGAGCACGACCGAGTCCAGACGCTCGAACTCGACCCCGCTCTCATCGAGCGCCCGCCGGGCGACCGAGAAGATCAGGTCCTGAAGGCTGCGGCTCGCGTCCGCCCAGGAGAGCTCGAGCGCGGCCGTCCGCAGGTACGCAGCCGTCACACGCTCCCGCGCGGCGGCGGGTTCTCGTCCGGGTCGCAGACCGCGAAGGGACCGAGGCTGGCCAGGAAGAACTCACACCCTTCCGGCCCGGCCGTCTCCTGCCCGTAGGCGAACCCGCCCTTGACCCAGCGCACGTCGCCCGGGTGGTAGGGCTTCTCCCCCTCGACGATGAACAGGCCCCGGCGGATGATGTAGATCGTGTCCGACGGGTGCCAGTGCGACGGCGCGCGATAGTCGGGCGGGAACCGGAAGTAGGCGAACATCTGCTCCGGGTCTCCGCTGTCCATCAGCGTCTTGAACGTGGGGCCGTCGGGGATGAAGCCGGTCTCGTCGACGAACGACTCCCACGGAAGATCGTCAACGGTGATCGGCTGGCGTTCGGCGATGGGGTTGGACCCGGTCATCGACGGCGACGCTATCGCTCGCCGCCCCCGATGTCAACGTGCCTGTTGACGACGGGGCCGGTGCGATGGTATACCGGGCTCCCCGAGAGAGGAGAGACCATGGCCGACGTCGTTTCGAGCCCGACGACCACGCTGCTGGAGCGCCATCGTGCAGCCGCTGCGCAGCACCTGCCACCGGTGCGGATCGTGATCGGAGATGAGGAGCGCACGAGCGGCAGCGGCGGTGTGCACGAGCACGTCAACCCGTCCACCGGACAGGTCCAGGCCGAGCTGCCGCTCGCCGGGCCCAAGGAGATCGACGACGCGGTCAAGGCGGCGCGCGCCGGGCTGAAGGCCTGGAAGGCGATGCAGCCGACCGCCCGGCGCGACGTGCTGATCCGCTTCGCCCAGCTGATGCGCAAGGCCGACTGGGTGACGATGCAGGTGCTCGAGAACGGCCAGTCCAGCGGCTTCGCCGCCGCGGCCGCGGAGTACTCCCACCAGTACGCCTCCTATTACGCCTCGTGGGCGGATCGCATCGAGGGCACGGTCAGCGCCGAGAACCCGGTCGACGGGCGCATCTACACGCGGCCCGAGCCGCTCGGGGTGGTCGCGGTGATCATCACCTGGAACGCGCCGCACCTCTCGCTGGCGATGAAGCTGCCGGCGATCCTCGCGGCGGGCAACACGGTCGTGCTCAAGCCGGCGGAGATCACGCCGTTCAGCGCGATGCGCTGGGTCGACCTCGCCCGCGAGGCGGGCTTCCCCGACGGCGTGCTGAACGTCGTGACCGGTTCGCCCGACGCCGGCCGCGCGCTGGTCGAGCACCCGGGCCTGGACAAGATCACCTTCACCGGCGGGCCGCCGACCGCGCGCTCGATCATGCGCGCCGCCGCCGACACGCTCACGCCCGTGCTGATGGAGTTGGGCGGCAAGGGGGCCAACCTCCTCTTCGCCGACGCCAACCTGGACGAGTGCGTCCCGTTCGCGTGCGTGGCCTCGACGTTCATCGCCGGCCAGGGCTGCGCGCTGCCGACGCGCATGCTCGTGCAGCGCGAGATCTACGACGAGGTCCTGCAGCGAGTGCAGGCGACGATGGCCACGCTCACCGTCGGCGACCCGCTCGACCCGGCCAACCACTCCGGGCCGGTGGTCAGCCAGGCCGCGCTGGAGCGCATCCTCGGCGTGATCGAGGCGGCCAAGGCGCAGGGCTCGGGGCGGCTGCTGTGCGGCGGCTCGCGGCTCGGCGGCGAGCTCGGCAGCGGCTACTTCATCGAGCACACGGTGTTCGCCGACGTCGACCCGGGCAGCTCGCTCACCCAGCAGGAGATCTTCGGCCCGGTGCTCGCGATCACCCCCTTCGACACCGAGGAGCAGGCGGTCGAGCTGGCCAACGGCACCCCCTACGGGCTGACCAACTACCTCCAAACGACCGACGCCCGCCGGGTGCGCCGTCTCGTGCCCGAGCTGCGCGCGGGCACGATCGGCGTCAACGGCGGCTTCTGCCTGCACCCCACCGCGCCGTTCGGTGGCGTGGGGACAAGCGGCTTCGGCTACGAGGGCGGCAAGCCCGGCCTGGACGAGTTCATCCGCTACAAGGCCGTCATCGAAGCCTGATCGCGAGCACGGACGGCCCTGTCAACGCACGTGTTGACGAGGGTCGTGCAGTCGTGTACCGTCACTGAGGCGATGCCCAGCGCGAGCGCCCGACCCGAGCTCGACGACCTCCTCGGCGAGGAGGCGATCAACGACCCGCACGGGTTCTTCGCGCGCCTGCGCGAGTACGACCCCGTGTACTGGAACGAGCGCTGGAACGGCTGGATCGTCACCCGCTACGACGACGTGGTCGAGGGCTTCCGCGACCACGACCGGCTGTCCTCCGATCGCTTCGCCGGGCCGTTCGGCGAGGAGTGGCGCGCCGACGAGCTCAGCGACGGCTACGAGACGCTGCTGAAGTTCCTCTCGGGCTTCTTGGTCTGGAAGGACCCGCCCTACCACAAGCGCGTGCGCGCGCTCGTGAGCCAGGCGTTCACCGCGACGAGCGTCGACTCGCTGCGGCCGCGAATCGAAGGGCTCACCGCCGAGCTGGCTGAGCCGCTGCGCGGGCGCGAGCGCGTCGACTTCCTGTCCGAGTTCGCCTTCCACCTGCCGGTCGTGGTGATCTGCGAGTTCATCGGCGTGCCCAGCCAGGCGCGCGAGGACATCAAGCGCTGGTCGGACGACCTGGGCGGGGTGATCTTTGTCCGCGACGACGACGACGATCGCCTCGGCCGCGCCGAGCGCGCCGTGCAGAGCCTCGTCGACTTCCTGCGGCCGATCATCGCGCAGCGCCGCCGCGAGCCGCGCGAGGATCTGCTCAGCGCGATGCTCGGAGCCGAGGAGCGGGGCGACTTCCTCTCCGAGGACGAGGTGATCGGCAACCTCATCCTGATGGTCTTCGCTGGCCACGAGACGACGATGAACCTGATGGCCAACGGCGTCGTCGCGTTCAATGACCACCCGGACGAGTGGCGCCGCCTGCAGCGCGAGCCGCAGCTCGCGCGCTCGGCGGTCGAGGAGATGCTGCGCTACGACGGCCCGATCCGGGCGATGGCGCGCTGGGCGAAGACCTCGTTCGAGTGGCACGGCCGTGAGATCGCCCAGTACGACCGCGTGCTCCTGCACCAGGCCGCCGCCAACCGCGACCCCGCCGCGTTCGCGCACGCCGAGCGGATGGACATCGGCCGGCGGCCCAACCGCCACGTCGGCTTCGGGTACGGGATCCACAACTGCCTGGGCGGGCCGCTCGCCCGGCTGGAGACGCTGAGCGCGTTCAGCTGGTTCGCGCGCGAGCTCGACCGCATCGAGGTGATCGAGCCCGAGCGGCGTTATCACCCGACGATCGTCTCGCGCAGCCTGCGCAAGCTGCACGTGCGGTTCCACGAACGATGAGGAGGAGTTCGCCGTGCTCGATGTGAGGTCCGCCATGCGTCGCGCCGCCTCGTTCCACCGTGACCGCGTCGCGGTCATCGAGGGCGAGCGCTCACGCACGTTCGCCGAGGTCTGGGAGCGCGGGCTGCGCCTCGCCAACGGCCTGGCCGCCGCGGGCCTGCAGCCCGGCGACCGCGTCGCGGTGCTCGAGGACAACGGCCTGGAGTCCGCCGACTTCTTCACCGGCACCGCGGCCGGCAACTTCGTGCGCGTGCCGCTCTACCGGCGCAACTCGCGCGAGTCGCACCGCCACATGCTCGCAAGCACCGAGTCGCGCGCGCTCGTGGTCACGCCCCCCTACCTGCACGAGGTCGAAGGGCTCGCCGACGGCATCGCGGTCATCGTCCGCGACGAGAGCTACGAGCCCTGGCTCGCCGCCCAGTCGGCCGACGACCCCGACCCCGACGTGGGCCTGGACGACCTGTACGTGATCCGGCATTCGGCGGGCACCGAGGGCAAGCCCAAGGGCATCGCGTTCAGCCACCGGCGCTGGATGAACACCGAGCGTGACTGGGTCTTGGGCCTGCCCCCGATCCAGGCCGGCGACCACTGCCAACACGCCGGGCCGATCTCGCACGGCTCCGGCTACCTGTTCCTGCCGGTGTGGCTCGCCGGCGGGGCGAGCATCCTCGAGCCCAAGTTCGACGCCGAGCGCACGCTCGAGCTGCTCCAGCACCACGGCGGGTACTTCTTCGCGGTGCCGACGATGCTCGCCGACCTCGCCCGGCTGGCCGAGGGCCGCAACTACGACTTCTCGGGCCTGAAGGCGATCGTCGTCTCCGCGGCGCCGATCCGCCGCCCGACGGCCGAGGCGGCGCACGCCCTGTTCGGCGACAGGCTCTACCAGCTCTACGGGCAGACCGAGGCCGTGCCGGTCGTGTTCATGGGCCCCGAGGACTGGTTCGCGACGATCGAGGGCTCGGACCCGATGTCCGCCGCCGGACGGGTGATGCCGTTCGCCGAGCTGGAGATCCGTGGCGAGGAGAACGAGCCGCTCCCGGTGGGCGAGACCGGCGAGATCGCCGTGCGCTGCGACGGGCAGATGGACGGGATCTGGCGCGACCCTGAGCTGACCGCGCGGCGACTGGTCGACGGCTGGGTGCTCACCGGCGACATCGGGCGCCTGGACGCCAACGGCTTCCTGTACGTGGTCGACCGCAAGGACGACATGATCATCTCCGGCGGCTTCAACATCTGGCCCGCGGAGCTCGAGACGGTGATCAGCGAGCTGGCCGGTGTGCGCGAGGTCGCGGTGTTCGGCGTGCCGGCGGCGCGCTGGGGCGAGACCCCGCACGCGGTCGTGGTCGTCGCGGAGGACTGCGCGCTGACCGACGAGGACGTGCGCGCCGCGTGCGTGGAGCGGTTGGGCTCCTACAAGAAGCCGAGCTCGGTCGAGTTGCGCACCGAGCCGCTGCCGCGCAGCCCGGTCGGCAAGATCCTGCGCCGCGCGCTGCGCGACCCGCACTGGGCCGGCCAGGAGCGATCGGTGGCCGGCGCCTGATGGCCACGCTCGACGCTGCGGCCCTCGGAGCCGAGGAGGTCTTCGCCGACTGGCTCACGCGCTTCGCGGGCGCGCTCGAGTCCGCGAAGGTCGAGGACTGCTTCAACGCCGACGGCTACTGGAAGGACATCCTCACCCTCGACTGGTCCTACCGGACGCTCGCCGGGCCGCAGGAGATCCGCGCCGCGCTCGCCGCCGCCTTGCCGCGCGTTCGCCCGCGCGCCGTGCGCGTGAACCCGGAGCGCCTCGGGCCGCGCGCGCTCCGCCGCGCCGGGCGCGACGTCGTCGAGGCGTTCTTCGACTTCGACACCGAGGCCGGCCGCACGAGCGCGTTCGTGCGGCTGCACGAGGGCCGCGCGTGGCTGCTGGTCACCGCGCTGCAGGAGCTGCACGGCTTCGAGGAGCGCAGCGGCGATCGGCGCCCGAGCGGGATCCGCTACGCCCAGAGCTTCGCCGGCGACAACTGGGCCGACGAGCGCGCCAAGGCCAGTAGGTACGTCGACCACGAGCCGCAGGTGCTGATCGTCGGCGGCGGCCAGTCCGGCCTGGCGCTCGCCGCGCGCTGCGGGCAGATGGGCGTCGACGCGCTGATCGTCGAGCGCAACGAACGGGTCGGCGACAACTGGCGCAGGCGCTACCACTCGCTGACGCTCCACAACGAGATCTACGCCAACGCCCTGCCCTACGTGCCCTATCCACCGACCTGGCCCTCGTTCCTGCCCAAGGACAAGCTCGCCGGCTGGCTCGAGGCCTACGCCGAGTTCATGGAGCTCAACGTATGGACCGCGACCACGCTGCTCTCAGCCGAGTACGACGAGGGCGCCGGCCGCTGGGCCGCGCACGCGCGCCGGGCCGACGGCAGCGAGCGCACGCTGCGCCCCTCCCACCTGGTAGTCGCCACCGGCAGCCACAGCGGGATCCCGCATGTCCCCGCGCTGCCCGGCCTCGACGCGTTCGCCGGCGAGGTGATGCACTCGACCGCGTTCAGCGGCGCCGCTCCCTACGCCGGCCGGCGGGCGATCGTCGTCGGCACCGGCAACAGCGGCCACGACATCGCGCAGGAGCTCTTCCAGAACGACGCGGCGCGGGTCACGCTCGTCCAGCGTGGGCCGACCGCGGTCGTCAGCCTCGTACCGAGCGGCGTGATGATCTACGCGCTGTACGCCGAGGGCCCGGTGCAGGACATGGATCTCATCTACGCGAGCATCCCCTACCCGGTGCTCGTGGACACGTACAAGTGGATGACCGCACGCACCTGCGATCTCGACCGCGAGCTGCTCGACCGCCTGCACGCCGCCGGCTTCGAGACCGACTTCGAGCCCGACGGCACCGGCTTTCACATGAAGTACCTGCGCTACGGCGGCGGCTACTACATCAACGTCGGCTGCTCGGAGCTGATCGCCGACGGCGACGTCGGCCTGGTGAACATGCGCGAGATCGAGACCTTCACCGCCGGGGGCCTGCGCCTGACCGACGGGCGCGAGGTCGGCGCCGACCTCGTCGTGCTGGCCACCGGCTTCGAGCCCCAGGAGGTCGGCATCCGCCGCCTGCTCGGCGACGCGGTCGCCGACCGCGTCGGGCCGGTGTGGGGCTTTGACGAGCAGGGCTTCGCGCGCGCGATGTGGACGCGCACGGGCCAGCCCGGGCTGTGGATCATGGGTGGCGGCCTGAACGAGTGCCGGCTGTACTCGCGCTTCCTCGCCGTCCAGCTCAAGGCCCAGCTCGAGGGCCTCATGCCAGCCTGATCGTCCCCGAGCAAGGCGTCGCGATCGTCGCGTTCCGCCGCCGCAGGCGGGGTAGATGAACGGGGTGGGAGCAAACGACCCTGACGACATAGGAGCAGACCCGACCATGAGCAACCGTGCGCCTCACCCCGCGACGACGACCGACGCCGGCATCCCCGCCGTGAGCGACGAGCACTCGCTGACGGTCGGCGCCCCGGGCCCAATCGTTCTGCACGATCACTATCTCGTCCAGAAGATGCAGCATTTCAACCGTGAGCGCGTGCCCGAGCGGGTGGTACACGCCAAGGGAAACGGCGCCCACGGGTACTTCGAGGTCACCAACGATGTGACCGAGTTCACGAGGGCCGACTTCCTCTCCAAGGTCGGGAAGCGAACTGACACGTTCGCCCGCTTCTCGACCGTGGCCGGCGAGCAGGGCTTCCCGGACACCGTTCGAGACCCGCGCGGCTTCGCGCTGAAGTTCTATACCGACGAGGGCAACTTCGACATGGTTGGTAACAACACACCGGTGTTCTTCGTGCGCGATCCGCAGAAGTTCTCTGACTTCATCCATTCCCAGAAGCGCCTGCCCGACTCCGGCGTGCGCAGCAACAACATGCAATGGGACTTCTGGACCCTGAGCCCCGAGTCCGCGCATCAAGTGACGATCTTGATGTCCGATCGCGGGATCCCCGCCTCGCACCGGCAGATGAACGGCTACTCCAGCCACACCTACTCCTGGGTCAACGGCGGCGGCGACCGGTTCTGGGTCAAGTACCACTTCAAGACCAGGCAGGGCATCGAAACCCTCCCGGACGAGGATGCGGCGCGCATCGCCGGCGAGGACGCCGACTACCACCGCCGCGACCTCTGGGAGGCGATCGCCCGCGGCGAGGCCCCGGAGTGGACGTTCTGCGTGCAGGTGATGCCCTGGGCGGACGCGGCGGACTACCGATTCAACCCGTTCGACCTCACCAAGGTGTGGCCACAGGGCGACTACCCGCTGATCGAGGTGGGCCGGTACGTACTCGACCGCAACCCCGAGAACTACTTCGCCGAGGTCGAACAGGCGAGCTTCAACCCGTCCAACCTGGTCCCGGGCACCGGCCTGTCTCCCGACCGCATGCTGATGAGCCGCATCTTCAGCTATCACGACACGCACCTGCACCGCATCGGCCCCAACTACGAGCAGCTGCCGATCAACCGACCGCACTGCCCGGTGCACTCCTACAACAAAGACGGGGCGATGACCCACCGGCACGCCGCAGACCAGCCGGTGTATGCGCCGAACTCCTTCGGCGGCCCGGCGGCCGACCCGACCCGAGCCCACGAGATCGGCTGGGACGTCGACACCGCCGAGCTGGCGCGTACCGCCTACGCGAAGCACGCCGAGGATGACGACTTCGCGCAGCCGGGGACGCTCGTGCGCGACGTCATGGGCGATTCCGAGCGCACCGCGCTGGTCTCGGGCATCGTCGGCCACGCAAGCGCGGCCGAGGTCACCGAGGACATGAAGTACCGGGTCGCCGCCTACTGGACGCGGGTCGACGAGCAGGTCGGCACGCGCGTGGCCTCCGAGCTGAGCCTGACCAACGGCGCGGGCCCGCGGAGCGACCGCTTCCGCGCCGCCGAGGAGCTCATCGACGCTCAGGCCGGCACCGCCTAGGCGGTCGGGGCCGGTCGGGCACCGGGATCGAGGCCCGGCCAGGGCGTGAACGAGCGCGACCGGCCTCGCCTCCCCCGTCCCGCGATACTGCGCGCCATGCCGCCCGACCCCGCGCCGCCATTTCGCTCGCCCTACTCGCACGGGTTCGTGCGCCTGGCCGCCGCGGTCCCGCACGTGCGCATCGGCGACCCGCGCTTCAACGCCGAGCGCACGATCGAGCTGGCCGGACACGCCGACCAGAGCGACGTCGCCGTCGTCGTCTTCCCCGAGCTCGGCCTGGCCGCCTACTCGAGCGAGGACCTCTTTCATCAGAGCGCGCTGCACGACGCGGTCGACGAGGCGCTCGCCCAGGTGGTCGAGGCGAGCCGTGAGCTGCGCCCGCTGATCCTCCTCGGCGCGCCGGTGACCGCCGAGGGCGGCCTGTTCAACGCGGCGATCGCCGTGCACCGCGGGCGAATCCTCGCGGCGGTGCCCAAGAGCTTCCTGCCCGAGTACCACGAGTACTACGAGAAGCGCCAGTTCCGCGCGGCCCGAGACCTGGTCGGCGACGAGCTGGCGCTGCTCGACCAGCGCGTCCCGTTCGCCTCCGAGCTGCTGTTCGCCTGCCGCGACGTGCCCGACCTGATCGTCCACGTGGAGATCTGCGAGGACCTGTGGACCCCGATCCCGCCGAGCACCTACGGCGCGCTGGCCGGCGCGACCGTGCTCGCCAACCTGTCGGCGAGCAACGTGACGATCGCCAAGGAGGGCTACCGCCGCTCGCTGTGCGAGGCTCAGTCGGCACGCACGATCTCGGCCTACCTGTACACCGCGGCGGGGCTGGGCGAGTCGACCACCGACATGGCCTGGGACGGGCAGGCGCTGATCTACGAGAACGGCCAGCTGCTCGCCGAGTCGGCGCGCTTCAGCGACGAGGAGGAGCTGGTCGTCGCCGACGTCGACCTCGATCGCCTGATCGCCGACCGGCGCACCACGAGCAGCTACGGCGACTCGATCCACGACCTGCGCCGGCGCCTTGGGCGCCTGCGGCGGATCGAGTGGCAGCTCGATCCGCCCCGCCAGCCGGGCCCGCTGTGGCGGCGGGTCGAGCGCTTCCCCTACGTGCCCGCCGATCCGGTCAGCCGCAGCGCCCGCTGCGCCGAGGTCTACAACATCCAGGTCCGCGGGCTGCAGACGCGCCTGTCGGCCACCGGCATCGAGAAGGTCGTGATCGGCGTCTCGGGCGGACTTGACAGCACGCACGCGCTCACCGTCGCGGTGCAGACGATGGACCGCCTGGGCCTGCCGCGCACCAACGTGCTCGCCTACACCATGCCCGGCTTTGCCACCAGCGCGCTGACCCTGCGCAACGCCCACGCGCTGATGCACGCGCTCGGCGTGAGCGGCAGCGAGCTGGACATCCGCCCCTCGGCGACCCAGATGCTGCGCGACCTCGGCCACCCGGCCGCCGAGGACGTGCCCCAGTACGACATCACCTACGAGAACGTCCAGGCCGGCGAGCGCACCTCACACCTCTTCCGCCTGGCCAACCATCACCACGGGATCGTGCTCGGGACCGGCGACTTGAGCGAGCTCGCGCTCGGCTGGGCCACCTACGGCGTGGGCGATCACATGTCCCACTACAGCCTGAACGCCTCGGTGCCCAAGACGCTGATCCAGTTCCTGCTGCGCTGGTCGATCGACACCGCCCAGTTCAGCGACGAAGTCAGCGCGGTGCTCGACGGCGTGCTCGGCACCGAGATCTCGCCCGAGCTCATCCCCGCGCCGGAGGCGGAGGGCGAGGCACCGACGCAGACGAGCGAGAGCATCGTCGGCCCCTACGAGCTGCAGGATTTCTTCCTGTACTACACGCTGCGCTTCGGCTACCGGCCGAGCAAGGTGGCCTACCTGGCCGAGCGGGCCTGGAGCGATCGCGAGCAGGGCGATTGGCCGGACCTGATCCCACCGGACCGGCGCAACGAATACACGCTGGCCGACATCCGCCACTGGCTCGAGGTCTTCCTGCGGCGCTTCTTCCAGACCAGCCAGTTCAAGCGCTCGGCGATCCCCAACGCGCCGAAGGTCGGCTCGGGCGGCTCGCTCTCGCCGCGTGGGGACTGGCGCGCGCCGAGCGACGGGCACGCCGACGCCTGGCTGGCCGAGCTGCGCTCCGGCGTGCCGCACGAGTAATCGCGGAGGCGTAGTCGCGGAGGCGTAGTCGCGCAGGCCGAAGCGATCAGACCCCGAGCGGGATGCCGACGTGCTTGTCGACCGTGTAGCGCTCGACGTGCCGCGTGAACACATCGCCGTCCGCGAGCGCGGGGCGGAACTCCTCGCTGCGCAGCACCTGGTGGAAGTGCTCCTTGGAGTCGAAGGTCAGCAACACGAAGCCGTCGGCGGGCTCGCCGAGCTCGCCGGTCACGCCGATCGTCGGGAAGACCGTGTAGCCGCGGATCTGGGTGACCTGCTTGGCGATTGGCATGTGCGTGTTCACCCAGTAGTCCATGAACCGCTCGCGGGTCCACCCTTCCTTGCGATAGATCACGAAGATCGCCTGGTACATGTCGCTCCCTAGTGCCGCTTCGGTTTCCGGTGCCGGCGGTGGCGCCGGCGCCTTCCCTTGCCCGTCTTCTTGGCCGCCTTGACCGCCTTGGCGACGGCGGCCGGCTGGTCGACGCCCTGCAGCGCGCCGACCATCAGCTCGTCGCGTCCGCCGATCACCGTCGCCCCGGCGGCGTAGAGCACGCCGCCGGTCGAGCTCGCCGCCACGCCGTTGACCGCGGTGTTCGAGCTGCCCGGCACCGAGAGGGTGCTCACGCCGTCGCTCCCGAAGGTCGTGTCCGGCGCGCCCGAGGCGGTCATCAGCGCCACGGTCCCGTGGGTGCTGCCGAACAGCAGCTCGCCGTCGCCGAGGACGGCCATCGTCTGGCTGCCGACGCTGCCGTCGTCCATGGTCGCCGTGCCCGCGCCGGTGCCGAAGCTCGTGTTCGGCGCGCCGCTGGGCAGCAGCTCGGTCGCCTCGATCACGACCTGGTTGGTGAACCCGGCGCCGCTGGCCAGCACGTCGCCCTCGCCGAGCGCCGCGACGTTGTACTCGACCACGCAGCTGCTGGGCGCGGGCTGGACGGTGCCCTTCGAGCCGAAGCTCGAATCGAGCGCGCCCGCCGTCGTCAGCTGGGCGACCAGGCAGCGATACGTCGACTTGGAGTTGCCGGTCTGGCCGGCGACGGCGATCTTCCCGTCGGGCTGGGTGGCCACGCCGTAGCCGCCCGAGGGCCCGGCGAGCAGCGCGAGGCCGCCCGTGCCGAAGCCGCCCACCGGCGCGCCGCTCGGCGTGAGCTCGGCGACGGCGAGGCGGTCGGTGCCGCCGCAGGTCGCCGTGCCGGCCATGACGACGTCGCCGTTCCAAGCCTCGGTCACCGCCGCGGCGGAGGCCTGGCTACAGCCCGGCGCGGACACCACCGCGGTCCCGCCATCGCCGAAGGCGGTGTCGACGGTGCCATTGCTGTTCAGTTTTCCTGGCCGGCTTCGCCGGCCACTCGGGTCGGGTGAAAATGGTGGAGGATTCGCGGCGTCGTTCGCTGACGTCGCGTTGCTTCTTGGTGCTTTGAGCCCGTGTTTCAGTTTGACGTGGGGGCCTCGCCCGGAT
>DATAWZ010000156.1:0-16043 GCA_036266975.1 Solirubrobacteraceae bacterium | reverse complement strand
CGGTACACCGGGGGAGGACCCTGCGTCAAACTAGCCACGGGCTCACGAGCACCAAGGAAAACGCGACGTCAACGAGCGGTCCCCGGATCCTCCCCCATTTCACCGATCCGCGTACGGCCGAAGGCCAACCCAACTAGCCTGATTCGCCGCCGGCGCGTTGACGGCGCCGGCGGCGACGCCAGACCAGGAAGGCGGCGGCGAGGACCGCCGCCGCGACGAGCGCCCACAGGCCGACGCTCGTGATCACGTGCTTGATCGAGTTGCCGACGTAGTACGCGAGCAGGCCGATCGTCACCGCCCAGCCGATCCCGCCGAGCGCGTTGTAGACCTCGAACTCCGGCAGCGACATGTGGCTCGCCCCGGCGAGCCACGCGCCGAAGGTCCGCAGGCCGAGGATCCAGCGGCTGATGAACACCGCCTTGGGGCCGTGCGTGGCGAAGAACGGCTCGCCGGTCTCCAGGACGCGCTTGCGCTCCTCGGCGAACGGTCCCGGCCGCTCGAGCAGGTAGCGCCCGCCGCGCGCGCCGATCAGGTAGCCGATGTTCCCGCCGATGATCGCCGAGACGGCGGCGAGCAGGATGACCAATTCGATCGAGAGCTTGTGCTGGCTGGCGAGCACGCCGGCGGTCAGCAACGCGGTCTCTCCGGGGAGCGGGACGCCGAGCGACTCGGCGAGCACGAGCACGACGAGCGCCGGGTATCCGAGGTTCTGCGCGACGTGGGTGAGCGAGAAGGCGAGAATCATGTCCGCGATGAAGCTCCTGACGATAACCGGGCGCCAGGCGGGGTCACTGGCGCGCACCGGTGCGCTGCGCACCGCGCACGGTCCGGTGCTCACCCCCGCGTTCGTTCCCTTGGCCACCAAGGCGACGGTCAAGGCCATGCTGCCGGCCGAAGTCGCGCAGGCCGGTTTCGAGATGGTGCTCGGCAACGCCTTCCACCTGATGCTGCGTCCCGGGCACGAGCTGATCGCCCGCCGCGGCGGTCTGCACCGCTTCATGGGCTGGAACGCGCCGATCATCACCGACTCGGGCGGCTTTCAGGTCTTCTCGATGGGCCACGGGACCGTGGCCGACGAGATCAAGGGCCGGCGCTCGACCGGCGCCAGCCGCGACGGTGCGATCCTCGGGATCGAGGAGGACGGGGTGCGCTTTCGCTCCTACACCGACGGCTCCGCGCGCTTGATGTCGCCGGAGACCTCGATGGAGGTCCAGGCGGCGCTCGGGTCGGACATCGCGCTCGCCTTCGACGAGTGCACTCCGTTTCACGTCGACCGCGACTACACCGCCCGTTCGACCGAGCGTACCCACCGCTGGCTGGACCGCTGCCTGCGCTGGCACGAGCGCCACGCCACCGCCGGTCAGGTGCTCTACGGGATCGTCCAGGGCGGGATCCACGAGGACCTGCGCGTGGCCTCGACCGAGGCGGTCGCCGCCAGCGGCTGCGCCGGGATCGCGATCGGCGGCTCGCTGGGCTCGGAGAAGCCGCAGATGTACGAGGTCGTCGGCTGGGCGACCGAGGCGCTCGAGCGCGTCGCCCCCGAGCGCCCCCGCCACCTGCTCGGCATCGGCGACGTCGACGACCTGATCTGCGGCGTCGAGCTGGGGATCGACACCTTCGACTGCGCGATGCCCACCCGGCTGGCCCGCCACGGCACGGCCCTCGTCCCGGATCCGGCGGCACGCTGGCGCGTGGACCTGATCAAGGCGCGCTGGCGCGAGTGCGACGAGCCGCTGCTCGAGGGCTGCCCGTGCCCGGCCTGCGCCGCCGGGCTCTCGCGGGCCTACCTGCACTACCTGGCCCGGACGGGCGAGCTCACCGGTGCGCGGCTGCTCACCGCGCACAACCTCACCTTCCTCGGGCGGCTCATGGTGGTGCTGCGCGCGGCGATCCTCGACGGCACGCTCCCGGAGCGCGCCGCCGAACTTCGCGCCGGCGCGTCGCCCTGGTGACCGCGGCGCTGTCATGTCCAGCGGCCCGTCGGTCGATACCCATCGGGGAACACCGCGCCACCAAAGGGATGACATGAACCGACGCCACTGCATCAACTGCCGCACCGTCTGGAGCTCGGTCGCCGATCACGAGCTCGACGCGCCCCACACCTGCCCGCGCTGCGGCGACGAGTTGGTACCCGCCGCCGCGGAGCCGGTGCGCGCGGCGGCGAAGACGCCTACGCGCTGACCGTCGCGTCCGAGGCGGGCGCCACCGCGAGCTCGGGGTCCTCGGGGAGCCCGGCGAGCGAGCCCTCGATCCGCACCCGCGGCAGCCGGCGCGCGAGGCTCTCGGGCAGCCACCACGTGCGCTCGCCCAGGATCTCGAGCACCGCGGGCAGCAGCAGGCAGCGAACGACGACCGCGTCGAGGAAGATCGCGCCGCCCAGGCCCAGACCGAACTCCTTGATCACCCGCTCGTCGCCGAGCAGGAAGGAGAGGAACACGCAGACCATGATCGCCGCGGCGGCGGTGATGACCCGCCCGGTGAAGGCCAGGCCGTCGAGCACCGCTCGCGAGGCGTCGCGTCCACGCACCCACTCCTCGTGCACGCGCGAGATCAGGAAGACCTCGTAGTCCATCGACAGGCCGAAGACGATCGCGAACATCATCACGGGCACGAAGCCCTCGATCGGCCCCGCGCGCACGCCGAGCAGGCTGCCCAGCCAGCCCCACTGGAACAGCGCGGTGACGACGCCGAGCGCGCCCCCGATGCTCAGCAGGTTCATGATCGCCGCTTGCACCGGGATCACGAGCGAGCGGAAGATCACCAGCAGCAGCAGCGCCGAGAGCAGCACCACCACGCCGATGAACAGCGGCAGCTTGTGCCCGAGCACGCGTGAGAAGTCGATCGCGCCGGCGGTGAAGCCGCCGACGAGCACGTGCTCGCCGGTGCGCCGCTCCAGCGGTGGGATCACGTCCTTGCGCAGGTTGTTGACCAGGTTGGTGGTGGCCAGGGCCTCGGGCGCGGAGGTCGGGTAGACGCGGAGCAGGGCGACCTCGCGGTCCGGGCTGATCCGCGGCGCCAGGACCGTGCTCACGTCCGGCGTGGACTTCAGCGCGGCGGCGAGGGGGGCCAGGCCGGCGGTCTGGCCGGGCGCGGGCAGCTCGGCCACGATCGACAGCGGCCCGTTGAAGCCCTTGCCGAAGCCGGCGGCGAGCATGTCGTAGGCGTGCCGCGAGCTGTACGAGCTGGGGTCGTTGCTCGCGTCGCTGCTGTCCAGGCGCAGCGCCGTCACCGGGATGATGAACACGATCAGCACCGCGAGCGCGCTGGTCGCGGAGATCCACGGATGGCGCTGGATCAGCCCGGCCCAGCGGCGGAACAGCGGGTCCCGGGCGGGCGTCTCGGTCGCGGCCGGCTTGCCCTTGCGGCGTCCGAGCGCGACTCGTTCGCCGAAGCGCGAGAGCATGGCCGGCAGGACGGTGAGTGAGGCGGCCAACGTCAGCAGCACGGCGAACGCCGCGGCGACGGCGACGCCGTTCAGGAAGCTCACGCCGAGCGTCAACATGCCGAGCAGGGCGATGATCACGGTGGTCCCGGCGAGCACGACCGCGCGCCCGGACGTGTCCATCGCCTCCAGCACGGCGCGGTCGACGTCGCCGGTGCGTCCGTACGCCTCGCGGAACCGGGTGGTGATGAACAGCGCGTAGTCGATGCCGACGCCGAGCCCGATCATCACCGCCAGCTCGGGCGCGAACTGGGCGGTGGACACCACGTGCGTCATCAGCCCGATCAGGCCGATGCCGGTGACCAGACCGAAGCCGGCGGTCATCATCGGCATGCCGGCCGCGACGAGCGAGCCGAAGGTGAGGAAGAGGATGACCAGCGCGGCGAGCACGCCGACGCCGGTGGCGAAGCCGATGCCCTTGCTCTCGGCGTCCTCGATGACCTGGCCGCCGGCGGCGACGGACAGGCCCTGCGCGTGGACGGCCTTGATCGCGTCGAGGATGCCGTTGCCGGTGTCGTCGGGGAGCAGATTGGCCCGCTTGTCGTAGCCGACGGTCGCGAACGCGGTCTGGCGGTTGGCCGAGACCTGCTGCGAGCCCTTGGCGCCGTAGGGACTGACCACGTAGGTGACGTGCGGCAGCGTGGCGATCTTGGCGAGCAGCGGCTCGATCGCCGCCTTGGTCGACGCGTCGCTCACCGTCCCTGAGGACACGTGCCAGACGACCTGCTCCAGATCCCCGCTCTGGGCCGGGAAGCGCGACTGGAGCAGGTTTACCGCGCGCTGGGAGTCGGTCCCGGGCAGCGAGAAGTTATTGGCGTATTGGCGGCCGACGGCCCCGGCGATGGCGGTCACGGCGATCGCGGTGGCCAGCCAGCCGAGGATCACCTGGCGGCGATGGGCCATGCACCAACGGACGAGACGGAGCATCAGGCGTGGTCTCCTTGGAGGGGGGTCACGAGACCGGCGGTGCGGCACACGCGGGCTTGCTTTGATCCTCAAACACTTTAGAGTTCAAACAATGAATGTCAAGGCGGAAGCCGACGAGAGCCTCGAGCGCGATCTGCTCGAGCTCGTACGCATCATGCCGCAGGTCCTGCGCGGGCTGAAGCGGGGGATGCCGGCCTCGCCCGACGCCGAGCACCCGGGGCCGCCGCCCTTCATCGCCGCGTTGCTCGAGCTCGGGCTGGGCCCGCGGCACCTGCCGGTGATCGTCGCCGTGGCGCTCGACGGCCCGACGTCGGTCGGATCGCTGTCCGAGCGGGTGGGCCTCGGCCTGGCCGCCACCAGCCTGATGGTCGGCGAGCTCGACCGCGCGGGAGTGCTCGAGCGGCATCCCGACGAGGAGGACCGCCGCCGCACGCTGGTGAGCCTGCGCGAGGAGCATCGCGACGAGGTCCAGCGTCTCGCCGTCGAGCGTCTGGCGCCGCTGCGCCGGGCGCTCGAGCGGATGGGGTCGCAGATGCGGGGGCACTTCATCGGAGGGTGGCGCATCCTGGCCGAGGAGGCGGCTGGAGCCGCGCCCTGCGGGCCTCCGGGGGATCGGCCCTGCGGACCGCCTACTGGGAGTTCTGACTGACCAGCTGCTTGAGCGCGCCGACCTCGCTCTGCACGTCGCTGCGCAGCACGTTGACCAGGTGGACCCCACCGCTCGAGCTCTTGGACGCCGCGAGCACGGCCACCGCGCCCGCGACGAACGCGAGCAGGACCAGGCACAGGATGAGCAGCCGTCGCCCGCCGCCGCCGCGCGCGGCCCTGGGCTCGGCGGTCGGCGCCGGGCGAGAGCGCGGGGGCCCCTGTCGGGGTCGGCGGGGTGTGACCTCCCCGGTGCGGGGCCCCGCGGGGTATCGGGTCGTGGCGCCGCTTCGACCGCCGCCCGAGGCGCCGCGGGCGCCCAACGGGCTCCGCGCACCGCCGGCGGCCCCGCGGCTGCTGACGACCTTGGTCGCCGACGTCGGTGCGTCGCGGGCGAGGCCGCGGGTCGCGTCGGTGAGCTCGCCGCGGGCCCCGGCGCCGAGCGCGGCCGACATCTCGCGCCCGTCGCCGTAGCGCTCGAGCGGATCCAGCGCGAGCGCGCAGGCGACCGCGTCGGCGAGCTCCGGGGTCACCGCCGCGACGAGGCTGTCGAGCAGCGGGGGCTCCTGCTGCTGCTGCTTGAGCGCCAGCTCGGTGAGCGAGGTCGCCTCGTAGGGCAGCCGCCCGGAGATGAGCTGATACGTGACGACCCCGAGCGCGTACAGGTCCGCACGCGGGCCGGCGTCCTCGCCCCGGGCCTGCTCGGGGGCGAGGTAGGCGGCCGTGCCGAGGACCGATCCGACCTGGGTGATGCTCGACTGCTCGGTCGCCTTGGCGATCCCGAAGTCGGCGAGCTTGACCGTTCCCTCGCCGGAGCGCAGCAGGTTGCCGGGCTTGACGTCGCGGTGCACGACCCCGTGGCGATGAGCGTAGTAGAGCCCCTCGCACGCCTGCTCGACGATCGAGAGGGCCTCCGGGACGTCGACCCAGCCGTCGTCGCGCAGGATCTCCGCACACGAGTGGCCCTCGATGTACTCCATGACGATGAAGTGCTGCCCGCTGCGCTCGTCCAGGCCGGAGTCGAAGACCTGCACGATGTTCGGGTGCACCAGGCGTGCCGCCGCCTGGGCCTCGCGCTGGAAGCGCGAGACGAAGGTCGGATCCTCGGCCAGGTGCTCGGCGAGAAGCTTGACCGCGACCTGGCGCTCCAGGCGGGTGTCGAGCGCGAGATGCACAGTCGACATGCCGCCGAATCCGAGCCGTCCCTTCAGCTGGTAGCGCCCGGCGATCTGCTCGACGCTCATCGGCGCCACCCGTGCTCGTGCCGCCACCAGCCCAGGCGCAGGCCGCGGCCCGGGCCGAGCTTGCGCACGTTCTGCTGGTTGGCGCCTTGGCCCTGGATGGGACCCGCCGGCGGTGCGGCGCCGCCCGGGCCTCCGGCGCCCACGGTCGTGGTCGTGGTCGTGCTGGCGGTCGGGGGGGTCGGCGGCGGGGTCACCGGCGTGCCGCCGTTGCTCGGCCCGGTCGAGGTCGACGAGCTCGTCGACGTGCCCGTGTTGAGGGGCGCCGTGGCCGGCGGCGTGGTCGCGGTCTGCGTCGTCGTCTGGGTGGTCGTCGTCGCCGTGCTCGTCGTCTTGGGCGTGGAGGTCGTCGACGCCGGCGTGGTGCTCGCGCTCGTCGAGTTGCCCGTCGTCGAGCATTGGCTCGAGGCGAGCGACGTGAGCGTCTCCACGCCCTGCCGCAGGCGGCTGCGCAGCGAGCTGGCCACGCTCGAGGGCAGATTGGCGACGTCGCGGCCCGCCTGCTGGGCCCAGTACCGGGCCCCGCCGCAGTCGCCCGCGGCCACGTCAGCCGACACCTGATCGAAGTCGTGCTGGAGCGTGGGGCCCGCCCCGGCGGGGATGAGATTCGCCGTCGAGCCGCCGTTGCACGCCGCCAGGCCGACCATCAGGGCGCCGAGCGGGAGCGGGAGCAGTGCGCGCGCTCGCGACCTCATTGCCCGTAGTGCAGGCGGTCGGCGAGCGAGTCCGGCAGCCGGGCCGCGCGGATCGCCGCCGCCGCGCCCTCGATGTCGTACTCCACGCGCCGGTAGGTCGCCCGCCAGTCGTCGAGGTCGAGCAGCATCCAGGCGGCGCGCGGGTCGCTGTCGCGGGGCTGTCCGACGCTGCCCGGGTTCAGCAGCCACTCGCTCTGGGAGAGGTCGAGGACGACGCCGCCGCGCTGCGGCTCGCCGGTGGCCAGCTCGCCGTCCCGGCGCACGAACGAGAGCGCGACGTGCGAGTGGCCGACCAGGCAGACGCGATGGGACTGCTCGTCGAGGCACAGCTCGGCGAGCAGCGCCGACAGCACGTACTCCCATACCGGGTCGCGCGGGCTGGCGTGGTAGAGGCCGACGGCCTCACCGGTGGCCTGGGGCGACAGCGAGGACAGGAAGCGCAGGTTCTCCTGCTGCATCACCTGCTGGGTCCACTGCGCGGCCAGGCTCGCGCCGCGTGAGAATTCTCCTAACGGGATCTCGCCGGTGACCGCGAGGTCGTGGTTGCCGGCCAGGCAGATCTGCGCGTGCTGTCGGGTGAGCTCGACGCACGCGTCGGGGTCGGCGCCGTAGCCGACGAGGTCGCCGAGGCACCAGATGCTGTCGGCGTCGCTGCCCGCAATGTCCTCGAGAACGGCTTCGAGCGCATGGCGGTTGGCGTGAATATCGGAGATTACGGCAACCTTCACGGGTGTCGGCGGGGAGAGAGGGCAGGCGCGGCGCGCCATGCGCCGGACATCAGTCGGCGCCGAGGACGTCGTGCCCCAGCGGCCCGGAGACGGGCGGGCGGGACTACAGTCCCCTCGGCACCATGAACACCGTAGCGGCAGAAAGGACACACCGCCAGGCTGGTTGGCGTCTCGCGTTGGCCTGCGCGCCCGTGGCTGCGGGGCTCTCGAGCGCGCTTCTGGCGCCCCGGAGCGGGCTGATCGTCCCCGATCCGGTCGCCGCCGAGGAGCTCTGGAGCGCGCAGGAGATCGGCCGTGCGCGGCGCTACGGCCTCGGCCAGATGGCCCTGGGCGCCGCGGGAGGGCTGCTTCAGGGAGGCGTGCTGCTCGCCCTCGCCCGCCGCCCCCCGGCGGCCCTGCTGCGTGCCCAGCGCGCTCCGCTGGCGGCGACCGCCCTCACCGCGGCGGGGCTGGCGGCCGTCGATACCGTCGTCGGGCTTCCCACCGCTGCGCTCACCCGGCGACGGGCTCTGCGCGTCGGGCTGGCCACCCAGTCCTGGCGTGGCTGGGCCGGCGACACGGCCAAGGCGACCGCGATCGGCGCGGGCCTGGCGGCGCTCGCCGCGCCCGCCACCGTGGGCCTGATGCGCCGGCGGGGCGATCGCTGGTGGCTGCCGGGCGCCGTCGGGGCCGTCGGCGCGGGCGCCGCGCTGAGCTTTCTGGCCCCCGTCGCGCTCGACCCGCTCTTCAACCGCTTCACGCCGCTGCCGGCCGGCGAGCTGCGCGAGCAGGTGCTCGATCTGGCCCGGCGAGCCGGCGTGCGCGTGCGCGAGGTCTACGAGTCTGATGCCAGCCGTCGCACGACGGCGGCCAACGCCTACGTCGCCGGCTACGGCGCGAGCCGGCGCATCGTGCTCTGGGACACGCTGCTGCGCGAGTTCTCGCCCGCCGAGGCCCGCCTGGTCGTCGCCCACGAGCTCGCCCACGTCCGCCATCGCGACGTCCAGAATCGCCTCGTCGCGCTCGCGGCGATGGCGCCGGTGGCCGCTCGCGCCGTCGCCCGGGTCACCGGTGCGCTCGATCGCTCGCCCGAGCCCGGCCCGGCGACGGTGGCGCCGCTGGCGCTCGCGGCCGGCGTCGTCGGGGCCCTCATGGGGCCTCCGGGCTCGGCGCTCTCGCGCCGGGTGGAGTCGCGCGCGGACGCCTTCGCGCTTGCGCTCACCGACGAGCCCGAGCCCTTCGTCTCCTTCGAGCAGCGGATCGTGCGTCAGAATCTCGCCGACCCCGACCCGCCCCGGCTGCTCGTGCGACTGTTCGGCACACACCCGCCGGCGGTCGAGCGGATCGGCGTCGCGCGTGCCTACGCACGCGGCGTCCGGGCCGGGTACTGACCCGTGTCGCCCCAGCACTGCGGGGACCGGGTTCGGCCCGTCCCCATTGATCGAACACAACGAACTCCTCATCGACCGTCGGCCCACCCCACGAACATCCTATGCCCGTGAGCACGACGGAGACCGAGCGGCCGCCGATCGTCGAGGCGCCCGCCGACTCCAGCCTTGGCCAGAGAGCTCGCGAGCGCGCGATCTCCCTGTCCCGCAACGCGGGTCCCGAGCACGTCGCGATCCTGCTCGTGCTCGCGCTCTCGGCGGTGCTGGAGATGCACGGCCTCTCGCGCAACGGGTGGGCCAACATCTTCTACTCGGCCGCCGTCCGGTCCGAGCTGCACTCGCTGCACGACTTCTTCTTCGTCTCTTTTGACCCCGGCGGGCTGATCACCGTCGACAAGCCCGAGCTCGGGCTGTGGGTGCAGGTCATCAGCGCCAAGATCTTCGGGCTGTCGACCCTCAGCCTGCTGCTGCCGGAGGCGATCGCCACCGTGATCTCGGTGGCGGTCATGTACCGGCTGGTGGGGCGGCGCTTCGGCCCGTGGTCGGGCGTGGCGGCCGCGCTCGCGCTCGCGACGTTCCCCTCGCTCGTGGCCGTCTCGCGCGACAACAACGTCGACGCGGTGCTGATCGTGTTCATGGTGATCGGGTGCGCGCTCGGGGTGCGCGCGTGCGAGACCGGCCGCCTGCGCACGCTGGTCGCCGCGGCGGTGTTCGTCGCGCTCGCGTTCAACGTCAAGAGCCTCGCGGCGGCGGTCGTCATTCCGGGGCTCGGCCTGGCCTACATGGTGTGTGCGCCGGGCGAGTGGCGCAGACGGATCGTGCACCTGCTCGTGGCGGGCGCGATCTGCGCCGTGGTCTCGCTCTGGTGGCTGACCGCCGTCGACCTCACGCGGGCCTCGCACCGTCCGTACGTGGGGAGCACCGAGGACAACTCCGAGTACGGACTGGCGTTCGTCTACAACGGATTCGGCCGCGTAGGCGGTCAGGTGGGCGGCCCCGGCCAGGTGATCACCGCCGTGCGCCTGCCCAACGGCCAGGTGCGCGAGGTCGTCCACCACGTCAAGCAGACGCCGGTGGCGCCGGGCGGCCCCCAGCCCTTCGGCGGCGCCACCGGACCGCTGCGCATCTTCGGCAGCGGGCTGGGCGACCAGGGAGGCTGGCTCGTCCCGTTCGCACTGATCGGCCTCATCGCGGCGCTGCTCACCGTACGCCGCCGCGATGACCCCAGGCTCGCGGCCACGATCATCATGGGGGCGTGGTTCCTGGCCGAGTTGTACGTCCTCGACTTCGGCAAGGGGATCATCCACCCCTACTACGTCTCGGCGCTCGGCCCCGGCGTGGCGGGCATGCTCGGCATCGGTGCCGCCTCGATGGTCGATCTCATACGTCGCGGGCACCCCGCGCTGCGGATCCTCGTGCCGGCGCTCGCCGTCGCCCTGACCGTCGCCTCCGAGCGCTCGATCATGCGCTACTTCGGCTACCACCCCCACTGGGTCACGCCGCTGGCGATCGCGGCCGGGGTGGCGACGATCGCGCTGATCGCCATCCGGCGCACCGCGCCGCTGACGATGGCCGCGCTGCTCGGGGTGCTCATCGTCGCGCCGGCGGCCTACGCCACCACGGTGTGGCACGGTCCGGTCGACGGCACCTTCCCCGCCGCCGGCGACTCCAACGCCAAGAGCGACATCCCGCACGGCGCCGGTCGCACCTCCACCGGCGCCGATGAGCGCCTGGTCGACTTCATCAGGACCCACGCGCCGCCGACCATGCGCTGGTCGCTGCTCACCCAGGACTCGCTCAACGCCGCGCCGTTGATCCTGCTCGGCATGCGCGTCGCGGCGCTCGCGGGCTACAACGGCTCAGACCCGGCCGTGAGCCCGCGGCGGCTGGCGCAGATGGTCGCCACCGGACAGGCCCGCTACATCGAGGTCGGCGGGGCCTTCTCCCAGCGCGGCGGGAACGCGGCCACGACCGCGGTGCGCGTGGTCTGCCGCACGATCCCGCCGTCGGACTGGGGCGGGCCGATCGGCGGGATCGGCACCGTGCACCGGCACCACCGCGTCGGCGCCGTCGCCTCGCCGTCGCGCGCGCCGCGGCATTCCTCTGGACCGGCGGGACCGCTCGGGTCCCAGCCGCCGCGCGCGGCGCTCACCTTCAACGAGACCGGGATTGCTCTATATGACTGTCAGGGTGACGCGAGCGCGCTCGCGGCCCAGCCCGGCTTCAATTAGTCCGTCTCGGTCGACTCCGGCGGGAACTCGGGGAGGTTCTTGATTCCCTCCCGCGTCTCCCACTTGGAGAGGTTGTCCTCCATCGCATCGAGCAACTCCCGCATGAAGCGCGGGCTGAGGTTGATGCGCGAGACGACGACACCGGGGATCTCGGCTGCCTCGACCTCGTGGTCGACCCGGGCGAAGGTGATCGTGAACTCGTAGTCGGAGTGGCTGACGTTGGCGAAGTTCGCGTACACGCCGGCCATCAGCTCCGGCGCGAAGTGGATGTTGATGTGGCGCTGTGCGCCTGAGGGCTCGTCGGTCACGCCCGTAGTATCGCAGCACGCGCGTCACCGTCCTCAGCGTCGGACGATTGCGCCCTCCCTACGAGGACGACGTCGCCCACTACCGCCGCCTGCTCTCCCGCCACGCGCGCGTCGAGGAGATCGAGCTGCGCGACGGCGAAGGGGTCGCCCGCCGGCTGCCCGAGCGGGCGTTCGTCGTGCTGCTCGCCGCCGGCGGGCGCACCTTCGACAGCCGGGGCTTCAGCCGTTTCCTTGCGGAGCGCCGCCAGTCCGGGCGCGATCTCGCCTTCGTCATCGGCGGCCCGTTCGGGATCGAGCTCGAGCGCGCCGACGAGCGGATCTCGCTGGGACCGATGACGCTGCCCCACCAGCTCGCCCGGGTCGTGCTGCTCGAGCAGCTCTACCGGGCGCACAAGATCCTCGCGGGTGAGCCGTACGATCACTGAGAGGCGCTCCCGGTTACTGCTGCTCGCGGTGATCGCGGTCTCGCTCCTGGCGGCCGGCGCTGCGGCGGCCCAGGTCGCCGACATTCCTGCACCCGCGTCCGGCCCCTGGCGCATCGAGCCCGAGAGCATCGCGACGACCTCGGGCCGCCGATCACCTCGGACGAGTTCACCGGCTCCTTCACCGTGTCCGGTCTGTCGATCACGAGCCTGAAGGGCGCCACCCAGCACCAGGTCGACAGCGGCTGCGACGTCGGCGTGACGGTCTCGCTGGACGGCAGCGTGCCGATTCTGCACGTGACGGATTCGAGCAACGGCTTGAACGGCTACCAGGTCGGGCCGGAGCTCCCGAACCTCGAGAGGGTCACGCTCACCGTCCAGACGCGCTGCACCCGCCGCCGCAAAGGCCAAGGAGCACCGCATCTCGGCCAAGCTGCAGGTCGTGTTCTCCAGGGGCGAGCCCGGCGCCACGATCTAGGGCAACATCGCCTGCGGGCCCACCGCGGTGGGCCCCTGCAACCCGAAGTGCTCGATCGCCGCCGGCTGATCCGCCCGCCGTGCGAGCATCCCGGCGATGCCCCAGCCCGCGCGGACCTCCGACAGCCGAGCACGCCGCAGCGAGCTGCGCGGCTTCGCGCGGCGAATGGCCTTCCTGGGCGTGATCGTCACGCTGATCCTCGTCTTCGGCACCTTCGGCTACGTGATCAGCGAGGGGACGAGCGTCGGCTTCGGGTTCGTCTGGGCCCTCGACACCACCTCGACGCTGGGTACGATCCCGGCTCCGCACGACACCGGCGGGCAGGTCGTCCAGGTCCTGCTCATCTTCCTCGGCGTCGGTACGCTCTTCTACGCGCTGGTGACGGTCGCCGAGTTCTTCGTGGCCGGGCACCTGGGGGAGCTGTTGGCCGCCCGGCGCATGCAACGCATGATCGATTCCCTCACCGACCATCACCTCATCTGCGGGTTCGGCCGCGTCGGCCGCCAGGTCGCGCGTGACCTGCGCGCGGCGCACGCCAAGTACGTCGTCATCGACGCGACGCCGGCCAACCGCGACCTCGCCCAGGGGATCGGAGTGCGCTTCATCGATGGCGACGCCGCCGATGACGACGTGCTGCGATCGGCGGGCATCGAGCGGGCCCGGTCGATCATCGCCTGCGCGGACTCCGACGCCGAGAACATCTTCATCACGCTCACCGCGCGCGAGCTGTGCCCGGAGATCACGATCGTCGCGCGCGCGAGCGTCGAGGACTCCGAGAAGAAGCTGCTGCGCGCGGGCGCCGATCGCGTGATCTCGCCGTACAAGTCGAGCGGGACCGAGATGGCGCGGCTCGCGCTGCACCGTCAGCTCAGCGGCGTGGTCGACGTCGACTCCGAGTACCGGCTCGAGGAGATCGTCGTCAGCGAGGGCTGTGGCGGCGCCGGTCAGACCGTCGGCGACGTGCGCGGCGGCTCGATGATCGTCGGGGTGCGCCGCGGCGACGGCAGCTTCCAACCGCAGCCGTCGGCCGACGTCGTCCTCGGCGTCGGCGACGTGGTCATGGCGCTCGGGACGGCGTTCTCGCTCGACCGCCTGGAGATGCTCTTCGAGCCCCCACGCGCCCCGGCGAGCCGTTGAGCGCACTGGCCGATCTGCGCGCGGCGGTGGCCGCTGCCGCGAGCCTGGTCGCCGGGCGCGAACGCGAGCCCTCGGCGGCGCCCACGCTCGCGCGCGCTCCGCGTCCGGAGTTCGGCGACTACTCGACCAACGCGGCGATGCTGCTCGCGCCGCTGCTCGGAGAGTCGCCGCGGCGCGTGGCCGAGCGGGTCGGCGAGGAGCTCGCGGTCGTCCTGGGCGATCGCCTCGACCGCGTCGAGGTCGCCGGGCCGGGCTTCGTGAACCTGTTCCTGTCCCCGCGCTGGTACGAGGAGGCCCTCGCCACGGTGCTCGCCGCCGGCGAGGACTATGGCGGCGGCGGCGCCGACTCGCCCGAGCGCGTCTGCATCGAGTTCGTCAGCGCCAACCCGACCGGCCCGCTGCATGTCGGCCACGGCCGCCAGGCCGCCTACGGCGACGCGGTCGCGCGGCTGCTCGCCTTCCACGGCCACGAGGTCAGCCGCGAGTACTACCTCAACGACTACGGCAGCCAGATCGCCCGGCTGGCCGACTCGATCGCCGCGCTCGCGCGCGACGAGCCCGTGCCGGAGGATGGCTACCACGGCGACTACGTCGCGGCGCTCGTGCCGCTGGAGCAGGCGCGCGGGCTGGACCGCGACACGCTCGGGCGGCTCGCGGTCAACGCCTGCGCGGCCCAGATCCGCGCGACCCTCGACCGCTTTCGCGTGCACTTCGACGAGTGGTTCAGCGAGCGCTTCCTGCACGAGGGTGATCGCTCGCCGGTGGCCGCGGCGCTCGCCGCGCTCGAGGCGCAGGGCGAGATATACCGCTCCGACGGCGCGCTGTGGCTGCGCACGACCGCTCACGGCGACGACAAGGATCGCGTGCTCGTGCGCTCCAGCGGCGAGCACACCTACTTCGCGTCCGACGTCGCCTACCACCAGAACAAGCTCGCGCGCGGCTTTCAGCGGCTGATCGACGTCTGGGGGTCGGACCACCACGGTTACATCGCGCGGATGCGCGCCGCCTTCGTGGCCCTCGGCGGCGCGCCCGAGCAGCTCGAGTTGATCATCATCCAGTTTGTTGAGTTGCTGGAGGGTGGCGCCCGCGCGTCGATGTCCAAGCGAGCCGGCGTTGGCGTCACGCTCGATGACCTGATGGCCGAGATCGGCGTCGACGCCGCGCGCTGGTTCCTGCTCTCGCGCTCGGCCGACACGACGGTCGAGCTCGACCTCGACCTGGCGCGGCGCGAGAGCAACGAGAACCCGGTGTATTACGTGCAGTACGCGCACGCGCGCATTCACTCGGTCCTGCGCAAGGCCGGCGCCGAGCGGGTGACACGCGCGCTCGAGGAGATCGGGACGCTCGCCGACCACGAGCTTCACCCCTCCGAGCGCGTCCTGCTCGCGCGACTGCTCGCGTTCCCGCCCGAGGTCGCCGACGCGGCCGAGCGGCGCGCGCCGCACCGCGTCGCCGGCTACGCGCTCGAGCTCGCGCAGGACTTCACCGCCTTCTATCGCGACTGCCGGATCGTCGGCGCCGAGAGCGCGCAGGCCGAGTCATTCCGCTTGGCCGTGGCCGTGGCCAGCGCCCGGGTTATCGCCCGAGCGCTGGACCTGCTTGGCCTGCAGGCGCCGGAGGTTATGTAACCGCCGCGCGTGCCGAAGATAAGACCGGCCCGCGTGCAGGGGGGCGTGCGCGGGCCGGTCGGGTGGACGGACGTTGTTTGATTCGCCGGCCGGTGGGGGGCGGTGGCCGACAAACCGATCCGCCCAAGGCGAAGTGTAGGCGACTCGGCAACCGTGCGCGGCAATTAACGTAAGAACTCCGCTGGATTGCGAGTTCGACTGGCCTGACCAGTTGCGTCCGCGTCAGCCGTCGAACCGCGCGAGGTCCTCGTCGAGGCGCGCGGAGTCGCTCGCGCTGAGCGAGGGCAGTGCGGTCGTCGCGGGCGCCGGCGAGCGGCGCCGCCAGCGTGGGAGCAGGATTGCCAGCAGGCCGGCCACCGCGAGCACGACGATCACCGGCACGATGTAGACGGTCAGGTCGAACCCCGAGGCGGGGGGAAGCGCGAGCACGGCCGGGCCGTACTGAGCCACGAGCGCTTTTTTGATCTGGTCATAATTCTGACCCTGGTCAAGCAGCCCGATGATGTACGCCTTCTCATCGTTGGCCTGGGGGGAGTCGGCCTCTTCGAGCGGCACGCCGCACACCGTGCACATGACGTTGCGCTCGATCATCGCCAGCGACGGACGCGACGACGCCGCGCTCGCCGGGACGGCGCCCGCGCAGACGCCGACGAGGAGCGCGCCCAGCGTGAGCAGCAGCGCGAGCGCCGCCGGCGGGCGCCGGCTCACGTGGTCTCCGCAAGCGTCTCGGCGTCGCGCAGGAACGCGGCGGAGATCTCGCCGCGCGAGATCGCACGCAGGTGGCCGTGACGGTC
>DATAWZ010000155.1:0-20243 GCA_036266975.1 Solirubrobacteraceae bacterium | reverse complement strand
AGGCACAGCGGTTCGTCGTACTGGGAGATCTGGTAGCCCTTGGGCAGGTCCGGATAGAAGTAGTTCTTGCGGTGGAAGATCGACCGCGGCGCAAGCTCGCTTCCGAGCGCCAGGCCCATCATCAGCCCGAAGTGGATCGCCTTCTCGTTGACCACGGGCAGCGTCCCGGGCAGCCCCAGGCACACCGGGCAGGTGTGCGTGTTGGGCGGCTCGCCGAAGGAGAGCGCGCACGAGCAGAACATCTTGGTCGCGGTCGAGAGCTGGACGTGGATCTCCAGGCCGATGACCGGTTCGTAATCGGTCACGCGCGCGCCTTCGATCCGTCGAACGCGATCGCCTTCTCGAGGGCGTGGGCGGCGTCGAGCAGTCGGTTCTCGCTGAACGCCGGGCCGGCGAGCTGAAGACCGGTCGGCAGCCCTTCGGCCAGGCCGTTGGGAATCGAGATCGCCGGGATCCCGGCGAGCGACATCGGCACCGTGCAGAAGTCGCTCAGGTACATGGCCAGCGGGTCATCGGTGCGGCTGCCCAGCTCGAAGGCGACCGATGGGCTGGTCGGCGTGACGATGAAGTCGACCGCGGCGAAGGCGTCCCGGAAGTCCTCGGCGATCCGCGTGCGCACCCGCTGCGCGCGACCGTAGTAGGCGTCGTAGTAGCCGCTGGAGAGCGCGTAGGTGCCGAGCATGATGCGCCGCTTGACCTCGGGGCCGAAGCCGTCGTGGCGCGTGCGCGTGTACATCTCCAGCAGCCCGTCGGCCTCGTGGCGCATTCCGTAGCGGACCCCATCGAAGCGGCCCAGGTTCGACGAGCACTCGGCCGGCGCGAGGATGTAGTACGCCGACAACGCGTGGGGCGCGTGCGGCAGGCGGCAGTCCACGACGCTCGCGCCGAGCTCGCCAGCGAGCTCGAGGCTCGCGCGAAACGCGGCGAGCACGCCCTCCTCGATGCCCTCGCCGCTGAGCTCCTCGGGCACGCCCAGGCGGACGCCCTTCAGCTCGGTGCGGGTCGGCGGCGCGATCGGCTCGGGGAAGTCGATCGAGGTGGCGTCGCAGCAGTCGCGCTCGCCGGTCATCGCTCCCAGCAGCAGCGCCGCGTCGGTCACGTCGCGGGTGAGCGGTCCGGCCTGATCGAGCGAGGAGGCGAACGCGATCATCCCGTAGCGCGAGACCGCGCCGTAGGTCGGCTTCAGGCCGACGATCCCGCACAGCGCCGCCGGCTGACGGATCGACCCGCCGGTGTCCGTGCCGATCGCCCAGGGCGCGAGCCCCGCCGCGACGACCGCGGCGCTGCCGCCGGAGGAGCCGCCGGGCACGCGGGTACGGTCCCACGGGTTGCGCACCGGGCCGAAGGCCGAGTTCTCGTTGGAGGAGCCCATCGCGAACTCGTCCTGATTGGTCTTGCCCAGCAGCGTCGCGCCGGCGAGCTGCAGGCGCTCCACGCTGGTGGCCGTATAGGGCGGGCGGTATCCCTCGAGGATCCGCGAGGCGGACTGGCTGGGCACCCCGGCGGTGCAGAAGAGGTCCTTGACCGCCAGCGGCACGCCGGCCAGCGGCCCGTCGGCCACGCGCTCGGGCGGGCCCTCGGCGACCCACAGGTAGGCATTGAGCTCGTCGGCGGCCGCGCGAGAGCGGTACGCCTCGAACAGCTCCAGCGCGTCGAGCTCCCCGCGCGCGATGCTCGCGGCCGCCTGGGCCGCGGTCAGCTCGAGCATCTCGGCCATCAGTCGGACCCGGCTTGGGGCGAGGGGACCGCGAAGCCGTCGTCGATGACCAGCGGCGCCGATGCGAGCGCAACCTCGCGCGGCAGACAGGGCCGCGGGACGTCCGCGCGCAGCGCGTTCGCGACCTCGACCACGTGCGAGGTCGGCGGCACGTCGTCCAGGTCGAGCTCGCCGATCCGCTCGATGTGCTCGAGCACGCGGGAGAGCTCACCGGCCATGCGCTCGACCTCCTCCTCGCTGAGGGCCAGGCGGGCCAGCTGGGCGACGTGGAGGACCTGCTCGCGGTCGATCATCGCGGCGATTGTAGGGCGGCGCCGCCGCGCGTCGCCTCGGCGGGACCGGGCGCGCGCGCCCATGTGCAGGAAAGCGCCCACCGATGGCGACGCCCACGGACCGTTGTCACCCTGACCGCGCGATGGACGCGCCTCGTCCCCGACGCCTGCTGTGCGGCGCCGCAACCCTCGCGGCCGTGAGCGCCGCGAGCGTCCTGCTGCTCGCCACGCCCGGACAGGCGAGCCTGCAGAACCGGGTCGCCGCCGGGCAGGCGCGTGAGCAGGCGCTGCGCGCGCGGGTGGCCGCGCAGACGACGGCCGCCGATGACTATGCCGGCAGCGTCGCTTCCCTCACCGCGCGGCTATCGGAGATCGACGGCAACCTGCGACCGGCGCAGGCCGCGCTCGCGAGCCTGCAGGGACAGCTCAGCCAGGCCACCGCACACCTGAACGCGCTCGACGGCGAGCGGGCCGTGAGCCGCGCCGCGCTGACCGCCGAGCTGGTCCACCAGTACGAGGACCCGCCGCCCGACATCGTCGAGGTCCTCACCGAGGCGACGGGCTTCGCCAACCTGCTCGAGGAGCTCACCGACCTGCGCGACGAGGAGCGCGAGAACAGGCAGCTCATCGAGCAGGTGCGCAGCGAGACCGGCGCGGCGCGCTCCGCGAAGCACCACCTGGCCGCGCTGGAGAGCCACCAGCAGGTGATCACCGCCTCGGTGCTGGCCGAGCACAACGAGGTCGATCAGCTGCGCGAGTCGCTGCTCGAGCGGGAGCTCCCCCACCTGCACGCCCGCTCGACGGCCGAACGCGAGCTGGCCGTGCTCGAGCGCGAGCAGGCGCCGCTCGAGCGCCAGCTCGCCCAGATCGAGGCGCGCTCGGCGATCTCCGGCGCCGGCATGACGCTGTACGGCCCGATCCCGACCGTCTACCCGCCGTTCACCCCGCACGACGGGCCGTACGGCTTCTTCCCGGCACCAGGCACGAACTACACCTACGGCGAGGAGCCGACCATCGCCGCGCACCTGGATGCGCTGGGGCGCCTGCTGCATCTGCACCTGATCGGCATCTCGGGCTACCGCACCCCCGCGCACTCGGTGGCGGTTGGCGGCTTCGCGGATGACCCGCACACCCGCGGGCAGGCGTCGGACACCCCGGGCATCGAGGGAGTCCCCCAGGCGGTGCTCTCCGAGTTCGGGCTCTGGCGGCCGTTCCCCGGCGCGCGAGAGGCCGACCACACCCAGCTCGTCGGCAGCCCGCTCTAAGAGGTCATCTCAGAACCCCTGGGCCGTCTGGCGGCGGCGCACACGTCGCTCGCCAGCCATACAGCCAGGAGCTCTGAGACAACCTCTCGGGCCTTCAGCCGGCGGGCGGCGCGGGCCGCGCCTCCGGCGCAGCGGGCTCGTAGCGGTCCGTGCGCTCATCGCGCAGCGTCTGCCAGGCGCCGGCGAAGATCGCGGCCGAGGCGGCGAGCGCGATCCACGCGCCGACCGCGGGCGTGGCGCCGGACGCCGGGTGGTGCACGAGCCGCCCGATCGCGGCGAGCACGGCGATCAAGCCCAACAGCGTGGTCCACACCGCCGTGAACACGGGCAGCCCCGGGCTGCGCTCGGTGGCCGTCGTCACGGCGAGCGTCACCCCGGCGACCGCGGCGATCAGCATCAGCGCGTAGAGCACCCCGAAGGCGCTCCAGCCGTCGACGTGATGCCCCCCGCGCTCGTCGAACCACGGCGCGAAGCCGATGCCGACGAGGGTGAGCGCGCCGACCAGCGCAGTGAGCTCACCGGAGCGAAGACGCATCGCCGTCACTGTACCTTCGCGCGCCGGCTTGAGCCGGCCGGGCACGCCCGGTCCCAACCGGCTCGGCCAGGGTGACCGCCCCCGAATCGTCGCTCGCTGCTGTGCACGGCCACGCTACCCGCCGCTCGCGCGGGCGCGCAATTCGTCTATTCGTCCAGTTGCCGGGCGGTCAGCTCAGGCCGGCCTGGGCGCGCGCGGCCTGCAGCGTGTTGCGCAGCAGCATCGCGATCGTCATCGGGCCGACCCCGCCGGGGACCGGCGTGATCGCGCTCGCGCGCTCGAGCACCGCCTCGAAGTCCACGTCGCCGACCAGGCGCCCGTCGAGCCGGTTCTGTCCGACGTCGATCACCACCGCGCCGGGCTTGACGTGCTCGGCTCCGATCAGGTGAGCACGGCCGGCGGCGGCGATCAGCACGTCGCCGCGGGCGCAGGTCTCGCGCAGGTCGCGGGTACGGGAGTGGCAGATCGACACGGTCGCGTTGGCCTCGAGCAGCATCAGCGCCATCGGCTTGCCGAACAGGTTGGAGCGCCCCACGACCACCGCCTCGGCGCCCTCCAGCGCCGTACCGACGTCGGCCAGCAGCTGGATCACCCCGGCGGGCGTGCAGGGGCGCAGCCCGTCGCGACCGAGTAGGAGCGCCCCGGCACTCGGGGGCGTGAGCCCGTCGACGTCCTTGGCCGGATCGATCAGGCCGGTGAGCGCGGTGCCGCTGAGGCCCTCGGGCAGCGGCAGCTGGAGCAGGATGCCGCTGACCGCCGGGTCGGCGTTCAGGCGGACGATCGTCGCGGCGATCTCCTCGTGCGTGGAGGTCGTGGGCATCGGCTCGTGGAAGGGCACCATCCCGACCTCGGCGGAGGCCTTCTGCTTACCGCCCACGTACAGCGCCGAGGCCGGGTCGTCGCCGACCAGGATCGTCGCCAGTCCGGGCGCGAACCCCGCCTTCGCCGCGAAGGCCTCCACCTCCAGCGCGACCTCGCCGCGCACGCGCGCGGCGATCGCCTTGCCGTCGATCAGGGTCGCGGTCATCGGCTGGCGAGGGTCAGGGGCGCGTATTCGGCCATCAGCTTGCGTTCGGAGCGGTCCCGGGCGAAACGAATCACGACGATCCCACCCGGCTCGACACCGGTGACCACGCCCTCGCCGAACGCCGGATGCAGGACATCATCGCCGAGTTGCAGCTCGAGCGCCGGCCCGTCCTGGGCCTGCGAGGCCTCCCACGCGGCCCCCGGCCCAGCGCCACCGCTCGGGCGGGCCCCGTGCACCAGCGCGCCGCGGCGTGCGCGGATCGCACCGGCGTCGGCACCGGTGAGCAGCGGGGCCATCGGCTCGCGGTCGGTGAGCTCGGCGGGAATCTCATCCAGAAAGCGGCTGCGGATCCCGTAGGTCGTCGAGCCGAATACCGCGCGACGCCGCGCGTAGAGGAGGTAGAGCTCGCGCATCGCCCGGGTGATGCCCACGTAGCAGAGCCGTCGCTCCTCCTCCAGCGTGCCGTCGTCGAGGGCGCGCGAGTGTGGGAACACGCCGTCCTCGCAGCCGATGATCATCACGATCGGGTACTCCAGGCCCTTGGCGTTGTGCAGGGTCATCAGGGTCACCAGCCCCTCGTCGTCGGTGCGCGCATCGGCGTCGGCGACGAGCGCGATCTGCTGCAGGAAGAGGTCGAGCCCCTCGCCGTCCTCGTCGCCGGCGTCGAACTCGTGCCCGACTTCGACGAGCTCCTGCAGGTTCTCGATCCGTCCCTGGGCCTCGATGGTGCGCTCGGCCTCGAGCGCCTCGACGTAGCCGCTGCGGTCGAGCGCGGCCTGCATGAGGTCCCCCACCGGAACGCCGTCGCGGGCGAGCTCGCGCAGCCCGGTCATCGTGTCCATGAACCGACCGATCGCCTTGACCGCCGCGGGCCCGAGCCCGGGCACGCGGGCGGGCTCGGCGGCGACGTCCCAGATCGGCTCCCCGAGCGTCTCGGCGTAGGCGATCACCCGCGAGAGCGACGTCTGCCCGATCCCCCGTCGCGGCGAGTTGGCGACGCGGGTGAACGAGACGACATCGGCGCCGTTGGAGAGCAGCGTCAGGTAGGCGACCGCGTCCTTGACCTCGGCGCGCTCGTAGAACTTGGTGCCGCCGATCACCTGGTAGGCGATCTCGCGCCGCACCAGCGTGTCCTCGAGGACCCGCGACTGCGCGTTGGTCCGGTAGAAGACGGCGATCTCGCTGCGCGAGGCCCCCTCGTCGACGAGCCGCTCGATCTCGCCGACCACGAAGCGCGCCTCGGCGTACTCGTCCTCGAGCTCACGCACCTTGATCGGATCGCCCTCGCCGACGTCGGTCCACAGCCGCTTGCTGATCTGGCCGCGGTTGTGGGCGATCACCGCGGTCGCCGCCGAGAGGATCGTCTGGGTCGAGCGATAGTTCTGCTCGAGCTTGACCACGTACGCGTCGGGGAAGTCGTCCTGGAAGTCCAGGATGTTGGCGATGTCCGCGCCGCGGAAGCTGTAGATCGACTGGCAGTCGTCGCCGACGACGGCCAGGTTCCGGTGCTTGGCGCTCATCAGCAGCTGGAGCCAGCGGTACTGCGCGTGGTTGGTGTCCTGGTACTCGTCCACGAGCACGTGCCCAAAGGCGGCCGCGTAGCGCTCGCGCACCTCCGGGAACAGCTCGAGCAGGTTGACCGCACGGAAGAGCAGGTCGTCGAAGTCCATCGCGTTCATGCGGTGCAACTCGCGCTCGTAGCGCTCGTAGACGTCGGCGACCGTCTGCTCGAAGTAGCTCCCGACCAGCTCCCGGTAGTCCGACGCGGCCCGCAGCCGGTTCTTGGCGTCGGAGATCTGGTTGTGGATCGCCGCCGGCGTGTAGCGCTTGGGGTCGATCCCGAGCTCGTCGATCGAGCGCTTGACCAGGCGGCGGGAGTCGGCCTGGTCGTAGATCGTGAACTGGCGGGTGTAGGCCAGGCGCTCGGCGTCCGCGCGCAGCATGCGCGCGCAGGCCGAATGGAAGGTCATCAACCACATCGCGCGCGTGCGCCGCCCGAGCAGGAGCTCCACCCGCTCGCGCATCTCCTGCGCGGCCTTGTTGGTGAAGGTGATGGCGAGGATCTCCCCCGCCTGGGCGCGGCCGGTGTGGATGAGCCAGGCGATCCGGTGGGTGAGCACGCGCGTCTTGCCGCTGCCCGCGCCGGCGAGGATCAGCAGCGGCCCGCTCCCGTGGGTGACCGCCTCGCGCTGGGGTTCGTTCAACCCCGCGAGCAGCGCGGCGACGCGCTGCTCGATCTCGGGAGAGAGCTGGCCGGGAGGTGCGGGTTCCACGTGTTCGGGCATCGCCCCGAATATAGATGTGGGCCCCGACGGCAGCCGGGGTGGGTCCTGCGTCGTTGGGAGGATGTGCCCACAGGCCCCGCAACCCGGGGGCAGCTCGTGAACGCTCCACTTGCCGCCCCTTGCTCCCCGTCCTCGTGAGCGCCTCGTCTCGGCGAGCGCGGCCGTCGTCGCCGCCCAGGCCCTCGCGCCGAGCGAGGCCGGCGCCTCATCCCCGGCGGTGGCCGCGGCGACCGTCACCCTCCCGAAGGTCGGTCGCACGCTGAGCGCGGATTTCCGGGGCACCGGGGCGCAGCTGACCACGCGCTCCAAGTTGCCCGGGCGCGACGTCGGCTCGCTCGCCGGCCCGGTCTGCGCCCTCGAGGGGAGCGTGGCCTCGCTGCAGGGCAGCGCGAGCTCGGCTGCGAGCAGCGCCTCCCAGGCGCGGAGCGCCCCCGAGCAGGCGACCGCTGGGTCCCATTCCCTCACCGGCGACGAGGCGTTCGCCCACCACGCCCTTCTCAACGGCTACGGCACCAGCGCGCCGGGCGGCACCGACATCCCCAGCGACGCCGGCTGGGATGACCTGTGGACGTCGACGCCGCCGTCCTGACACGATGAGGCGATGCTCGCCGAGGAGGTCCGCGCCCAGTGCGCGCTGCTCGCCGCTCAGGCCCGGTGGGTGCGGATCGACCTCGACGCACTGGGGGCGGTCGACCCCTCCGAGCCTCCGCCGCTGGACGCCGAGCACCACTTCCTGGAGGGCGACGAGGAGGACGTCGCCCGCTACCTGTTCACGCTCGACGCGATCAACTTCGGCTCGGGTTGGTTTCCGGAGCTGCGCAAGCGCCAGACGCCGGACGGGCCGATGTCGGGCTACTTCACGATCGCCTCGGCGCTGAGCGACCGCTTTCGCGGCGAGGGACCGTGGACCAACGCCCAGCTGCGCACGATGCGCACCGATGAGCTCGCCGCGGTGCTCGGGCAGGCGGCCGACCTGGAGCTGATGGCGCTGTACGCGCAGGGCCTGCGTGCGTTGGGGCGCTTCCTGGGCGACCGGCGAGCGCTGCACGCGGTCGCCGAGGCGCAGGGGTCGGCGCAGCGGCTCGCCGGGCGGCTCGCGCAGGGGATGGCGATGTTCAACGACGTCGGCTTCTTCAAGCGGGCGCAGATCCTCCCCCACGACCTCGCGCTCGCCGGGCTCGCGACGTTCGGCGATCTTGAGCAGCTGACGATCTTCGCCGACAACCTGGTCCCCCACGTCCTGCGCTGCGAGGGGGTGCTCGTCTACGAGCGCCGCCTGGCCGATCACATCGACGGAGGCTGGCGGCTGCCGCTCGGCGGCGCCGAGCGCGAGATCCGGGCCTGCGCGGTGCACGCGTGCGCGCTGCTCGCCGAGCGCACGGGGATCAGCGAGCGCACCCTGGACAACTGGCTGTGGAATCGCGGCCAGGCGCCCGAATACAAGGCGCGTCCCCGGCACCGCTGCAAGACCGTCTTCTACTGAGGACCGGTCAGCCGCCGGCCGGGTTGCGTCCGCTGACCGGACGCAGCGGACGCACCTCGCCGGACGCGGGCGGCTCGGCGCCACCGGAGAGGCGCTCGATCGCCGCCTCCAGCGCGGAGATCCGGCCGGCCAGGCCGGCGATCGCCTCGGCGATCGGGTCGGGCAGGTGGATCCAGTCGACGTCGGGCCCGTCCGGGCGCCGACCTTCGACGCGCACCGGGTGGCCGGGGTTGCCCACCACCGTCGTGTTGGGTGGCACGTCGGTGATCACGACGCTGTTGGCACCGATCTTCGCGCCGTGGCCGACGGTGATCGGGCCGAGCAGCTTGGCGCCGGACCCGATCGTCACGTTGTCCTGCACGGTCGGATGGCGCTTGCCGCAGGCGAACCCGGTGCCCCCGAGCGTCACGCCCTGGTAGAGGGTCACGCCGTTGCCGATCACCGCGGTCTCGCCGATGACCACCCCCGAGCCGTGATCGATGAACAGGCCGCGCCCGATCCGGGCCGCAGGGTGGATCTCGATCCCGGTCACGGTGCGCGAGCAGGTCGCGATCACGCGCGGCGCGAGGGGGACGCCGGCGTCGTGCAGGGCGTGGCTGACGCGGTGCGCGAGCACCGCCTGCACGCCGGGCCAGCTGGCGAGGATCTCGCCGGAGCCCACGCCGCGGGCGGCGGGATCGCGATCGTGCGCCGCGGCGACGTCGCGACGCACCTCAGCGGCGACGCGGGCGAGCGTCCCGAGGCCGAGCATGGGCAGAGGGTAGCCGCTGCCGCTCAGTCTTCCGGGGCGAAGAACGGCGTCGAGACGTAGCGCTCGCCGGAATCCGGCAGGATCACGCAGATCCGCGTCCCGGCGCTGTCCGGGCGCTCGGCGATCTGGAGCGCCGCCCACATCGCCGCGCCGCCGGAGATCCCGGCCAGCACGCCCTCCCGGCGGGCGAGCAGACGCGCGGTGCTCAGCGCGTCCTCGTCGCCCACCGTGATGATCTCGTCCAGCAGGTCACGGTTCAGCACGGCCGGGACGAAGCCCGCGCCGATGCCCTGGATCTTGTGCGGCCCGGGCGGGCGCCCCGACAGGACCGCCGAGCTCCGCGGCTCGACCGCGACGACGCGCAGCGCCGGATTGCGCTCGCGCAGGTGCTCGCCGGCGCCGGTGATCGTGCCACCCGTGCCCACTCCGGCGACGAGCACGTCCACGCGGCCCTCGAGCCCAGTCCAGATCTCCGGACCGGTCGTCTCGCGGTGGATCTGGGGGTTCGCGGGGTTGGAGAACTGGTCGGGCAGGAACACGCCCGGCTGGCGGGCCAGCGCCCGTGCCGCCTGGACGGCCTCCTCCATCCCCCCCATCGACTCGGTGACCTGGACCTCGGCTCCGTACAGGCGCAGCAGCGCCTCGCGCTCGCGGCTCATCCCCTGGGGCAGCGTGAGCACGAGCCGGTAGCCCCGGGCGGCGCAGACGAAGGCCAGCGCGATGCCCGTGTTGCCGCTCGTCGCCTCGACGATCGTGGTGACTCCGGGCTCGATCAGGCCGTCGCTTTCGGCCGCGGCGAGCATCGCCACGCCGATGCGGTCCTTGACGCTGCCGCCCGGGTTGAGCGACTCGAGCTTGCCGAGGACCTCGACATTGCCGGCCGCCGCGGCGGGCCCGAGCACCCGGGTGATCTGGACCATCGGTGTGCCACCGACGAGATCGGCGATGCTGATCGGGATTCGACCCATCCCCGCGGACGATAGCCAGGGCTGGCCGCGGAACGACCGCGGGGTAGGCCTCCGGGACCTGGATCACGCCGGCGCGGCGCCCCGTATCCTCGGTGCCGTGTCGAGCGCCCCCTCCCAGCCCGAGCCCCGCGGCCTGTCCGGCCGCTGGCTGGCGCTGCCCCTGGGAATGCGCTGGGTGCTGACCCTGGTGATCCTGTGCTGCGTCAGCGCCGGCGTCGTGATCGGGGTGCACGAGGTCAACGACGGGCAGTTCACCAACACCGACCAGGCCTCTCCGCAAGGCGACTCGCTCAGCCGGATCGTCGTCGGCCAGGACCAGGCCCCGCACACCGTGACCCTGCCGCGGCGCGCGAACGTCAAGCAGGTGACCCGCACGCTGGTCCGGGCGGTCACCGCGGACATGCGGGTGCTGATCCGCAATCAGACACTCGACGGGCCCTTCAACACGGTGAGCTGCTCGCCGTCCGGCCCGCGCGCCGCCGGGCAGTTGCCCTACGACTGCACGGCGAACGCGGCGGACTTCAACTATCCGTTCCGGGCGATCGCGAACATGCGCACCCACGTGGTCACATTCTGCAAGCAGGACACGACACCAAGCGACATGCCGCAGCTCGCGGTAGCGCTCAACGCCGCCTGCGTGCGCTGAGCGCTCTCAGCCGGTGTTGCGAAGGCCACCGGAGATCCCGTTGATCGTCAGCAGGCTGGTGCGCACGAGCTGCGGGTCGGGCTCGCCGGCCGCCGACCGGGTGCGGCGGAGCAGCTCGACCTGAATGAACGAGAGCGGATCGACATACGGGTTGCGCCGGTCGATCGAGGCCTGGAGCACCGGGTCGCGGTCGAGCAGCCGCGCCGCGCCGCGCAGCCGCAGCAGCTCAGAGCGGACGAGCTCGAGCTCGGCGGCGATCACGTCCCAGATGCGCTCGCGAGCGGGCTGGCGATCCCACAGCTGCACGTAGCGGCGCGCAATCGCCGGGTCGGCCTTCGCGCAGGCCATCTCGGCGTTGGCCAGCAGGCCCGCGAAGAACGGCCAGTCGCGCTCCATCGCCACGAGACGCTCCAGCCCAACCTCGGCGCGCGCGGCGGCGAGGGCCGTCCCCAGCCCGAACCAGCCCGGGAGCGCGATCCGCGCCTGAGTCCACGAGAACACCCACGGGATCGCCCGCAGCTCGTCGATACTCGAGCCGCCCCCGCGCCGCGCGGGCCGCGATCCGAGCCTCAGCCGCGTGATCTCGTGCAGCGGCGTCACCGCGGAGAAGAAGGAGAGAAAGTCGGTGTCGTGGTGGACCAGATCGCGATAGCACGAGGCCGAGCGCGCGGCCATCGTCCCCAGTACGCGCTCGTCCTGCTCGCGCAAGACCACGCGAGCGGGGTCGTCGAACGCGCTGAGCAACACGGCGCTGGTCGAGAGCTCGAGCTCGCGATGTGCGATCTCCGACACCGAGTACTTGGTCGCGAGCACCTCGCCCTGCTCGGTCATCTTCAGGCGCCCGTCGACCGAGCCCGCCGGCAGTGCCCGGATCGCGAGATTGGTCGGGCCCCCGCCCCGCCCGACGGCGCCACCGCGGCCGTGGAAGAAGGTCCACCGCAGCCCCTCGCCACGCAGCAACTCGACGAGCTGCTGCTGCGCGTCGTAGGTGGCCCACCCCGAGGCGAGGTAGCCGACGTCCTTGTTGGAGTCCGAGTAGCCGATCATCATCTCCTGCTCGTCGCCCACGGCGCGCAGGGCAGCGCGGTACTCGGGTCGTTCCAGGCACCGGCGCATCGACTCCCGAGCGCCGGCGAGCGTACGGCCGGACTCGAACAGCGGGACGATGCGAAGCATCGCGTCGTGCCCGCCGGCACGGCTGAGCGCCGCCTCCTTCATCAGCAGCAGCACCTCGAGCAGGTCCTCGGGCCCGTCGGCGCCGGAGACGATGTAGGACTGGATCGCGCCCCGGTGCGGCCCGGTCATTGCCTCGCGCAGCATGCGGAAGGTCTCGACCACCTCCTGCGTGGAGGTTGAGAAGCCGCCGATGTCCATCGGGATCAGCGGCCGGTGGTCGGCGATGAGCCGGCACAGAAGCGTCGTGCGCTCCTCCGAGGACCGGGCCTCGTAGCCGAAGCAGACCCCGAGCGTGCCGAGGATCTCCTCCAGCGCGCGCCGATGGACGCGCGCGTGCTCGCGGACATCCAGCCGGGCGAAGTGAAAGCCGAAGACCTCGACCTGGCGGATGACGTCGTGCAGGTCGCCGCCGGCGGTGAACATGCCGCGCCCGCCGATCAGCGAGCGCTCGGCGGCGCGCAGGTCCGCGAGCAGCTCGGCGGGGTTCCCATAGCCCGCCGGCTCGCAGGCGCGGGTGGCCCGCAGCCGCTCGCGCATGAGCGTGAACAGGCGACGGTAGGGCTCCTCGGGGTTGAGCTCGTGCAGCGAGGCGGCCAGGTCGGGGAAGCGCTGCTCGCCCTCCTCGAGCACGTGGCGAAGACCGCTCGCGGGCCCGGCGACGCGCTCGGAGAGCGAGAGCCGCCGGGCGAGCAGCCCCATCCGCTCCTCGAGCATCCGCAGGCATTGATCGCGCATGAGGTCCAGCGCCTCGACGGTGACCTGCGGGGTCACGTACGGGTTTCCGTCGCGGTCGCCGCCGATCCAGGAGCCGAAGCTCAGCAGGTTCGGTACGGCGACCGGCTCACCGGGGTAGGCCTCGGCAAGCGCCTGCTCGAGGTCTCGGTACAGCGCCGGCACGGCGTCGGCCAGCGTGGAGACGAAGTACACGAGCCCGCCGCGCACCTCGTCGAGCACAGTCGGCGACACCGCGCGCAGCTCGTCCGAGCCCCACAGCTCCTCGACCGTCGCGCGGATGCGCCGGCGGGCGTCGAGTGCGCGCTCGGCGTCCTCGCGCCGCTCGTCGAGCTCGCGCAGCACGGCGAAGATACGCCCGAGCTTCTCCAGGGTCGTCCGTCGGCGCGCCTCGGTCGGGTGCGCGGTGAGCACCAGCCGCAGCTCGACCTGCTCCAGCCGCGCGGCGAGCTGTGCGGCCGTCGTGCCCCGGTCGCGCAGCCGCAGGACCGCCTCGCGCAGGGACCCGGGTCGCGGCGTCTCGGGATCGCGCGCGGCCGCAGCGCGCAACCGGCGGATCCGCTCGTTGTCCTCGGCGAGGTTGACGAGCTGAAACCAGCGCGTAAGCGAGCGCACCAGGACCTCCATATCCCCTACGGGCAACTCGGAGATCAGCTCGCCCAGCCTCGCGGCGGCGGCCGCGTCGCCCTCGCGGGCCTGGCGGCTGAGCGCGATCGTGCGCTCATGCAGCTCGAGCGACTGCTCGCCCGCATCGGCGCGGATCACCTGCTCGAGAATCTCCGAGAGCAGGGCGGTATCGGCGGCCAGCGAGCCGGTGTCCACGTCGGTGCAGAGCATCCACCTTGAGCTTCCCGGTTGCGCCGCCCTTCCTCGGAGGACTGACGGTCCGGACTTGGCCGCAGGCGGTTGGCCCGGACGTCCAGCTCAGGCGCGCTGGCCTGCTGTTAGATGTAGTACATGGTCGCGCCGGCCTCGCGGGCCTCGCGATCGATCACGTCGTTGATCGTCGTGGCGCCCAGCACCTCGCGGGCGGCGCGCGCGGCGTCGGCGAACACGCCGCGGGCGTCGGCGCCCACGGGGCCGTCGAGCAGCTCGACGATCTCGAGCACGGTGACCTGGCCCGGGTCGCGGGCGAACTGGTAGCCGCCCTTCACGCCCCGCTGCGAGCGCAGGATGCCGGCGCGGCGCAGCACGGCGAAGAGCTGCTCCAGGAACTGGACGGGCACCTCGCGCCGGCGGGCGAGCTCCCCGATCGGGACCGGGGCGGTGCCCCCCGAGCGGCCGAGCTCGGCGAGGGCGAGGACCGCGTACGGCGACTTCGAGGTGATCGACAGCACAGCGAGACGATCCTAGTGCCCGAGACCGGCGCGATCGGCGGGACGCGGACTTTTGGCTCCCCGATTGAGCGCGTTCCGAGCGCGGCTACAGCCAGCCGCGCTCGGTCGCGATGAGGACCGCCTGCGCGCGGTCGACCGCGCCGAGCTTGCCGTAGATGTTGTGCAGGTGGGTGCGCACGGTGCTCGTGGACAGCGAGAGCTCGTGGGCGATCTGCTTGTAGACCTTGCCCTCGGCCAGCCGCTGCAGGACGCTGACCTCGCGACCGGACAGCGGGCACGGGTCGACGTGGCGCTGGCGGCCCTTGGCCGGATTGGGCAGCTCGTACATCACACGGCGCAGCTCGGAGGGACCCAGGCCGACCGAGCGGGCCGTCTTGAGCAGCTCCGACGGGGAGATCGCCGCGCCCTGCTCGTAGTGGGCCAGCATGTCGGCCAGGCGGACGAAGGCGGCCTCGCCGACGGCGTCCTCGGCGTGGTGGCGCTCGATCACCGAGGCGACGGTGGCCGGCAGGCCCCAGCGGCGGGCGAGCACCCCGCCGACCAGCGCGTGATCGACGCCGAGCTCGCGGCGCTCGCGGTGGATGCGGTCCTCGGGGGTGCGCGCGCCCTGGTGGACCTGGGCCGGATAGCCCGGGTAGGCGTGCATGAGCACGAGCTTGCCGACGTCGTGCAGCAGCGCGGTCACCATCAGCCGGTCGCGATGCTCGTAGCCGACCTCGGTGGCCACGCGGTCGGCAGCGTGCTGGGTGGCCAGGCCGTGCAGGCGGAAGCGCTCGGGAGCGGCGTCCCAGACGCTCGTGCGGTCGAAGAAGTCGAAGGTGCGGGCGCGGGCGGCGAGCGCGTGCACCGCGGTCGGGGTCAGGACCTCGACGGCCTGCACCACGGTCTCCACGCGACCGCGGGTGCGGCCCTTGACGCGGTTGGCCACGCGCACGACAGCGATCATCAGCGCGAGGTCGGACTCGACGGCCGAGACGATGTCCGCCGTGGAGACGTGATCCTGGGAGATCAGGCTGAGAACGCGGTTGCGCGACTCGGCCAGCGCGGGGAAGCCCTCCAGGGCCTCAAAGGCGGCCGTCAGGCGCCGGCCGTGGCCCTCGTTGTGGTGGCGGCCCGAGTGGGGACCGACCGCGGGCGGGGCAGCGGAGGTGCTCATCGTGAGTTCAGGCGCTGGAACGGACATGATCGTCTCCTGGTGATTCTTGGTTCCGAGGGCTCTCACCCCTCGTGGCGGTGGGTCATCAGGGCCCGAAGAGGCCGCTCTCAGGCTCCCTATCGGCGCGAATGGACGAATGGTTGAGCGCTTTTGGTCCGCTCTTGGGCCGCTCCCTCACATCGGGCGCCCCACGGGGCGATGACGGTGGGTCAGGCGAGCGCGCGATCGATGCGCCGCAGCGACTCCGCGCGGCCGAGCACGGCGAGCGTCTGGAAGATCCCAGGCGAGACGGTCCCGCCGGACAGCGCCACGCGGATCGGCTGGTAGACGTCGCGCGGCTTGGCGCCGCGTCGCTCGATCACCGCGCCGAGCGCGGGCTCGAGCGCCTGCACGGTGAACGGGTCGATCGGGTCGAGCGCCTGGCGGGCGTCGCGCAGCGCCGCCCGCCCCTCCTCCCCCAGCCACTTCTCGCGCGCCTTGGGGTCCTCGGCCGGCCCGTCGTAGAGAAAGCCGCACAGCGGCCAGAAGTCGGCCAGGGTCTGCAGCTTCTCCTGGGCGATCGCCACCGCGGGGGCCAGGCCCTCGCGGCCGGTGAACGCCTCCAGCCGCCGGGCCAGATCCTCGACGCTGAGCCCGCGCAGGTAGCGCCCGTTCATCCAGCGCAGCTTCTGCTCGTCGAACCGGGCCGGGTTGCGGCTGACGCGGTCCAGGGTGAAGCGCTCGACCAGCTCGGCGGTCGAGAGGATCGTCTCGTCGTCGCCGGTCCCCCACCCGAGCAGCGCGAGGTAGTTGCGCACGGCCTCGGGCAGATACCCGGTGTCGCGCAGGTCCTGGACCGAGGCGGCGCCGTGACGCTTTGAGAGCTTCTTGCCGTCCGGGCCGTGGAGCAGCGGCAGATGGGCGAACACCGGCGGCTCGTGCCCGAGCGCGGTGAGGATCGCGATCTGCTTCCAGGTGTTCGAGAGGTGGTCGTCGCCGCGCACGACGTGAGTGATCCCGCCGTCGAGGTCGTCGACCGCGTTGGCCAGCAGGTACAGCGCGCTGCCGTCGGCGCGGGCGATGACCGGGTCGTCCTGGTGAACGTGGTCGAACTCGACGGGACCGCGCACGACGTCGTGGACGACGGTGATCCCGGGAACGGGAAGGCGCAGGCGCAGCGCGCCCTCGGCCTCGGGCTCGCCGCGGAAGCCGCGATCGGCGCCGTGCCGCGCCTTCCACGCCTTGACGTCCTCCCCGGTCGCCGCCGAGCGGTAGGCGTGCCCGCTCGCGAGCAGCGCCCCGGCGACCTCGCGGTGGCGCTCGCCCGCGGCGGTCTGGAAGATCGGCCCCTCGTCCCAGTCCAGCTCGAGCCAGCCGAGCGCCTCCAGGATGTGCTCGACGTTCTCCGGGGTCGAGCGCTCGCGGTCGGTATCTTCGACGCGCAGCACGAACACCCCGCCCTCGTGACGGGCGAGCAGCCAGTTGTAGAGCGCCGTCCGTGCGCCGCCGATGTGCAGCGCGCCGGTCGGGGAAGGAGCGAAGCGATCCCGCATGAGCGGCGGCCAATGCTAATCGGAGCGCACGTGTCCCCCGCGGGCGGGTTGTGGAAGGCGATCGAGCGCGGGACCGAAAAGGGCTGCCAGGCGATCCAGATCTTCAACCAGTCCCCACGCGCCTGGCGCCCGACCGAGTACGGCGAGGAGGCGATCGAGCGCTTCAAGCGCGCGCGATCGGAGAGCGAGATCGGCCCGGTGCTGATCCACGCGGTCTACCTGCTCAACTGCGCCAGCGAGGATCGCGAGATCCGCGAGAAGTCGCTTCGCTCGCTGACGCACTCGCTGCGGGTCGGCGACGCGATCGACGCCACCGCGGTCGTGCTGCACCCCGGGTCGGCCAAGGCCGGTGAGGTCGCTCCGGCGATCAAGCGCGCCGGGAAGGTGATCGCCAAGGCCCTGGCCGAATCCGAGCGCTGCACGCTGCACCTGGAGGACACCGCGGGGGCCGGCGGGACGCTCGGGCGCTCGTTTCAGGAGCTCGCCGCCTTGCTTGACGCCGCCGGCAACCACGATCGCCTCGGGCTGTGCCTGGACTCCTGCCACCTGTTCGCCTCGGGGTGCGACATCCGCACCGCGCAGGGGCTGACCGAGACGCTCGACGCGTGCGAGGCGGCCGTCGGCGCGGGGCGGATCGGCTCGCTGCACCTGAACGACTCCCAGACGCCGCTCGGCTCCAACCGAGACCGGCACGCGAACATCGGCGAGGGCGAGCTGGGCCAGGACGGCTGCGCGGTGTTTCTCTCCGAGCCCCGGTTCGATGCCCTGCCGTGCGTGCTCGAGACGCCCGGTCCGAACCACTCGGGCCCGACGGCCGAGGAGGTCGCGCTGTGCCGGCGGCTACGCGAGCGGGGGCAGGGGCAGCGGGGCGGGCGCTCGGTTAGCTCGACTGGGCGGCGACGGAGCAGACCTTGAAGCCGTAGGCCTTGGCCAGCGTGGCCGCCTGCGTCGAGTTGGCGGCGTCGTAGGCCTGGGTGATCGCCTTCGCGTTGCGGCTCTTGAGCGCCGCGTCGAGGTTCTCGTAGTCGGTCAGCCCCTGCTGCAGCGAGTCCAGGTACTGCAACAGCAGCGTCTTGTCCTGCGTGGGCTGGCTCAGCCCCTTGAGCTCCTTGAGCAGCTGGCCGCTGACCGCCAGCTCGCGGTCGAGGTAGGTCGCCAGGGCCTGGACCGCCTGCCCGCGGGTCGCGTTGCGCCCCAGCGAGGGCTTGGCGACCTTGCTGATCTGCGCCTGGGCCGCGGCGCAGTCCTTGTCGGCGCTGGCGATGAACGAGGCCTTGCTCGGCGCGCCGCCGCAGCCGGCGATCACGGCCGCGAGCGCGCCGGCGCCGAGCAATGGGCACACGCGCCTCATACGCCGCCGGTCCCCGCGCACGCGGTCAAGCCGTAGGCCTTGGCGTAGTCATCGACGCCGCTCTCGCTGACCGATTCGTCGACCTTGGCGGCGGCCAGGCGAATGTGCGAGACGCTGCCGCCGTGCACGAGCGAGTCGAACTGCTCCAGGCGCGCGACGTCCTTCCGCAGCGCGTTGATGAACTCGTCCAGGACCTTCAGGTTCTTGGCCGGGCGCGGGGCGAGGCCCTGGATGCGCTCGTACTCGGCGTCGTACTCACCGACGATCTGATCGAGCCAGGGACCGAGCGCGCGCAGCTGCTGGCTCGAGCTGCCGCGCAGCACCGGCTCGGGGATGTCCCGGCGCGCCTGGCTCCCGAGCTGGCAGATCGCGTCGGCCTGCTTGATGTACTGCTGCTGGGGCGAGAGCGAGGAGCAGCCGCCGAGCGCGACCGCACAGGCGAGCGCGCCGACGACGAAGAGGGTTCGCAGCAGGATCGGAAGCATGGGCGTGAGTGCGCGCAGGTTACCCGAGAGCTCTCAGCCCACGGGGAGGGCGGCCGGCCCGAGCACCTGCTCGAGCTCGGCGGCGAGCATCGGCCCCGGGCTCACGCGCCAGGCCTCCCCCAGGCGCAGCCGCCGCTCGCCGGTACCGGTGGCCATCTCGAGGACGACCTCGGCCGGTCCGGGGAAGCTCTCGAGCACCTGGCGCAGCTCGCTGATGAAGCTCGCCGGTAACTGGGCGGCGTCGACGCGCACGCGCAACGGGCGGTTGGCCGCGGCGGCCGCCGCGGCGGCGCGCGCCGCCTGCTCGCCGGCCTTGGCGATCTCCTGGTCGGTGGGCGCGAACGGGTCGACCGACTGGGCGACCACGCAGGTCTTGCCCGCCTCCTTGTGGTCCACGCGGCCGCGCACGAGCACGACCTCGTCGACGCCGAGGGCGCCCTCGTACTCGGCGAGCGCCTTGCCGAACACGAGCACCTCGACCGCTCCCTCGAGGTCGTCGAGCGTGGCGAACATCATCGGGTCGCCCGCGCGCGTGCGGATCTTCTTGGCCTGGGTGATGATCCCGCCGACCGTCACCCAGTCCTTATCGCGCTTGTCGCCCAGCTCGCCCAGCGCGCAGTCGACCTTCGCGCGCAGCGCCTCGCGCAGCGGCTTGAGCGGGTGCGCGGAGATGAACAGGCCGATCGCCTCCTTCTCGACCGCGAGCAGCTCGGACTGGTCGAACTCCTCGCTGGGGATCGGCGGATGGGCGGGTCGCAGCAGCGCCGACATCGGCGCGGAGCCGTTGTCGCCGGCGAGCGAGGGCTCGAGGTCGAAGATCGAGCCCTGGCCGATCTGCGCGTCCTGCTGGGACTTCTGGCCGGCGGCCTGGGCCTGCTCGAGCACGGCGAGCATGCCCTTGCGCGAGGCGCCGGTCGAGCCCAGCGCGCCGCACTTGATCAGCGCCTCGATCGCCTTCTTGTTGACCGCGCGCGCATCGACCCGCTCGCAGAAGTCCCACAGCGAGGTGAACGGCTGGCTGGGGGTGGGCTGGGCGGGATCTCCGTCTCCCCGCGCGCGCTTGATCGCCTCGACGGCCTGGTGGCCCACGCCTTTGACCGCGTCCAGCCCGAAGCGGATGTTGCCCTCCACGACGGTGAACTCGTGGTCGGAGAGGCTCACGTCGGGCGGAAGGATCTCGATCCCCATCTCCTCGCAGCGGGCGACGAAGAAGGGGACCTTGTCCTTGGTCGACATCACCGAGGAGATCAGCGCGGCCATGTACTCGGCCGGGTAGTTGGCCTTCAGCCACGCGGTGCGGTAGGCAATCAGCGCGTAACAGGCGGCGTGGCTCTTGTTGAACGAGTAGTCAGCGGACTTTTCGTTCGTCTGCCACAGGGATTCCGTCACGGCCGAGCTCGTGCCCGAGGCTTGGCAGCCATCGACGAACTCTGGCTTCAGAGCTGCCATCGCGGCACGGTTCTTCTTGCCGATCGCCTTGCGCAGATCGTCCGCCTTGGCGCCCGAGAAACCGGCGAGCTCCTTG
>DATAWZ010000154.1:0-7909 GCA_036266975.1 Solirubrobacteraceae bacterium | reverse complement strand
GCTCGAGCTGGGCCTTGGACTCCAGCAGCACCTGGCCGACGGTCGGTGCGGTGCTGGTGAACGGGTCCATGCCCTTGGCGCGATAGGTCGAGGTGCGCTGCAGCAGCCCCCAGCCGTCGAGGATCGGCTTGGGATCGATCAGCGGAGCGCCCGGCCCGGCCGGACGGATCTGGAAGAGGATGTGCGGCGCCTCGCCCTTGCTGATCGTGCCCAGCCGGCCGAGGATCGTGCCGGCGATGACCTGCGAGCCGACGGTGAGCGGGCGGAGGATCACCTGGCTGGCGGCGAGCCCGAACACCTGGGTGAAGTACTGGTTGAAGCTCTGGGCGCCGGGCAGCCCGGGCGCGGCGTCGGCCAGGCTCGTCAAGGAGCCGGCGGCGAGCGCGGAGGGCAGGCTCGGGTTGGCGAACAGGCGCTCCTTGCCGTTCAGCGCGCTGCCTACCGCGGTCGTCACCGAGGATGCGGCGCTCGACACGGCGTTCACCGCGCCGCTCACGGCCGACGGCAGCGCCGCGGTCAACGACGGCTGCGCTCCGGCGGTTGCCGGCCCGGAGGGCGCCGGTGCGTCGAGAACGTTGGGCTGCAGCTCGCTGCTGATCTGGGCGGCGGTCGGCTGGACCGGCTTGGGCACCGGATATTCGGCGGACAGCTTCTTCAGCCCGGAGTAGGTGTAGACGTTGCCGTAGGCGTCGCGCAGCTGGATGTACCGGCCCTGGGTCTTGGACTGGCCCATGGCGATGATCTCGCCGTCCTGGACGGCGACGACCGGGGCGCCGGCGCGCGAGTAGATGTTCGTGCCCGACGGATGCGAAACCGCCGGGTCGGCGGCGCTGTCGCGGGCGGCATCCATCTGCGCGGCCTCGGTGACGTCGTCGGCGTAGGTCGACGCCCACGCCACCGGGAAGGTGCCCTGGGTCAGGCCCGTCACGGCCGACACGAGCTGCGAGGGCATCCCGCCGATCAGCTGCGCGCGCAGCAGGACCGAGTCCACGTACCAGTTGGCGTGGTTGTAGGCGTAGATCGCGCCGCGCAGGTTGGTCGACGCGCCCGCGGCGTGCAGGTAGTTGGCCGCGGCGAAGATCGCGTCGGCCGGGTTGTACGGGTCACGCGTGCCGGTGCCGGTCGCGTCGATCCCGTAGGTCCTCCACTCGCTGGGCAGGAACTGCATCCAGCCCTCGGCGCCGGCGTTCGACGTCGACAGGTCTCGGCCGTAGTCGGTCTCGATCTGGTTGATCGAGGCGAGCACCTGCCAGGGGACGTCGTACATCGTTCCGGCCGCCTGGTAGATCGGCAGCAGGAACGGCGGGACGTCGAAGTTGTCGATGAAGAAGTCGGGCACGCCGATCGGCGCCGCGCCGGGGACGAACTGCGACAGCGTCGGGTTGGCCGGCGTGGGCAGCCCGTCGGGCAGACGCAGCGGCGTCGACGGTAGGGCGACGTGTGCGCGCTTGTGCGAGGTCAGGACGACGACGCCCGACAGCGTGCCGCGGCTCGGGCGCTGGCCCTGCTGGCGGACGAGCGCGGGGGCCGACGGCGGCGCGGTGAGCGAGCCCAGCGGCGAGCCCGAGCTCTGCTGGGTGTTGCCCGTGCTGCCCATCGTCGTGCCGGTGCTCGTCGAAGTCGACGCGCTCGTCGTCGGCGCGGCGCTGCCGATCGTCACGCCCGGAGCGGTCGGACCACCCGGGCCCGGGGCGCCGAGGCTGACGGCGATCACCGGCAGCGGCAGGCTCGGCAGCTTGATCTGATCGACCGGCGTGCCCGGGGGCACGTCGACCGTGACCGACACCTGTGCGCCGCCGAGCAGCGTTACCGTCAGCGTGTCCAGCTCTGCCGAAGCCGAGGCCGCGAGCAGCGTGCCGCCCATCGTTCCGGCGAGCCCGAGCGTCGCAAGGCCCATGAGCACACGACGACCAACCATTCCCTTGCTGTTCACCCTTTCTCGCCTCATCCCTCCCGGAAACGGGCATCCCACCACGGCAAGCCCGCCGAGCGCGGACAACCTAATGGGTGCGCCGGCCTGAAACAACCCCCAACTGCTCAAAGGGGGGAGACACATGGCTCGATCGGGGCAAATCTGACCGCTGTTGTCTCGATAACCAGGCTCAAGGCGGCGCCGATGGGCCTGCGGGGGTGGTCGTTCGCCGTCCTCTAGGCTGTGCGCGATGGCCGATGAACGTGACCGCGGACTGCGCGGGCGGCTGACCTCGGGCGCCGAGGACGCGCTGGGCAAGCTCGCGCAGGATCTGATCGACAACCCGTTGATCCACGGGGCGATCCGCAGCGCCTTCGACGCGCGCGAGCGCGCCGCCGCCGCCCAGGAGGTGGCGATGGGCGCGCTGAACATCCCCTCGGCCTCCGACCTGGAGCGCCTCACCCGCCGGCTGCGGTCGGTCTCGCAGCGCCTGGAGGGGATCGAGGATGCCGTCGAGCGCGTCGACCGCGCGGTCACCCGCATCGTCAGCACGGCGAACTCCTCGGTGCCCGCCGGCGAGGCGGCGAGCCTCGAGCCGCGCCTGGCCGCGATCGAGACGCAGCTGGCCGCGCTCGGGCGCACGCTGTCCGAGCTCTCCGAGCGTCTGCCCGGCGGCGGCGCTCCGGTGTCGCCGTCGCAGGAGCGTCTGCAGGTCGACGAGCCCGCGCCGCCGGCCCGCCGCCGGCGCGGCAGCGCCGCCGCGAGCTGACCGGCGCGACCGGTCTCCTCAGCGCCGCGCGAGCGAGGCCAGCGCGGTGGCGGCGATCGCGCCCATGCGCTGGCCGGCGCGGGTGAGCGACTCGTCGTCGATGCGCGCGCGGTGCTCGTCGCCCACCAGGTCGGAGACCGCGAGCAGGCAGGCGACGGGCACGCCGCGTCGCGCGCCGACGGTGAACAGCGCCGCGGCCTCCATCTCCACCGCGACCGCGCCGGCCGCGCGCCAGGCCGACTCGCGCGAGGCGTCGGGCTCGTAGAACAGGTCGGTGCTCGCCACCGTCGCCGCGCGCACGCCGGCCGCGTCGGCGAGCGCCTGGGTGAGCGGCCTATCGGCGCTCGCGTGCTCGTGAGCGCCCAAGGCGCGGCTCGTGCCGTCGGCGGCGATCGCCCGGCCGGCGAGGATCAGCTCGCCGAGCGTCAGCCCCGGCGCGAGCGCGCCGCAGCTGCCCACCCGCACCGCGCGACGGACCCCGAGCTCGATCAGCTCGTGCAGGACGATCGCGGCGCTCGGACCGCCCATGCCCGTGCTCTGGACGGTGAGCGGCTCGCCGTCGGGGGCCAGCCCGGTGTACCCCCACAGGCCGCGGTGGTGGTTGAACATCAGCGGCCGCTCGAGCAGCGACTGGGCGATCTGCAGCGCGCGGGCGGGATCGCCGGGGAGCAGGACCCGCTCGGCCAGGTCGGTCTCGGGGCGCAGGTGGATCGTCGCCGGGTCGGTCACGGAAGGGGCGAGCCTAGTTATTTAGACTGCCGGGCCAGTGCGCCGGAGGGCCGGGGGCGTCCGTGCGCGGGCCCGGCGGCGTTGACAAACGATGCCGCGAGGAGTACAGATGCTCGAGAAGATGGCACCCGGCCTGAGAGTGAGCGGCTCGCCGCTTGCGAGGCGCCGCCGGTCTTCAGACGAGCGCCGCGGGCCGACGCAGCGGGCCGAATCGCCCGCAGACGGCGGGCCTGCCCCGTCAGGAGCAGACCCGCCGTCGGATAACCGTTGAGCGCGCGATCACTCAAGGAGGTCGCCGAGCAGGCCGGCGTGTCGCCCGGCACGGTGCGCCGCTGGGCGCGCGACGGGCTGATCCCCGAGTACCGGGGCGAGTGGACCGCGGCGGCGGCCTCGCACGTACGGATGATCGCGCGCCTGCGCGCACGGGGGCACACGCTCGCGGAGATCCGCGCCGCCGACGAGAGCGGGCGGCTCGCCTTCGGGTACCTGGAGGATCTGTTCCCGATCGGCGAGGGGCGCGTGCACACGCTGCAGGACGCCGCGGCGCAGACCGGCCTGGAACCCTCGCTGATCGAGCGCTTCTACACCACGCTCGGGTTCCCGACGGCGGGCCTGGACCGCATCGACGACGAGGACCTGCGGATCCTCGGTTACGGGAGCGCGATCCTCGCCGCCGGCTTTCCGCTCGTCGCGTTCCTGCAGCTCGTGCGCGTCTACGGTCAGGCGCTGGCCCAGATCGCCGACGCCGAGGTGCGGCTGTTTCACCTCTACGTCCACGAGCCGCTCATGCGCGAGGGGGTGCCGGGCCTGGAGATCGCCGAGGAGATGCAGTCGCTCGCGCGCGAGCTGCTGCCCTTCGCCTCGCCGTTCATGAACTACGGCCACCAACGCTTCCTGCGTCACTTCGTCGAGCAGGACGTGATCGGTCACATGGAGGCCGACTTCGACGACGACGTGCTCGACCTCGGCCGGCTGCGGGTGGTCATCGCCTTCGCCGATCTCGCCGGCTACACGCGCCTGACCGAGGAGCAGGGCGACGAGGAGGCGGTGAGCACGGTCGAGCGCTTCGTGGAGGCGGTCGAGCACACGCTGCCCGAGGACGCCCGTGTGATCAAGACGCTCGGCGACGAGGTGATGATCGTGGGCTCGGACCCCGCCGCGCTGAGCGCCTGGGCGGTCGGCTTCCAGCAGCTGTTCGCCGACGCCGAGGCCGCACCGCGCATCGGCGTGCACTACGGCGAGACGCTCTACCGCGACGGCGACTACTACGGCCGCGAGGTCAACAAGGCGGCCCGGGTCGTCGCGCGCGCCTCCGGCGGCGAGGTGATCGTCACCCGCCCGGTGGTCGATTCCACGCGCGAGGTGCGCTTCGAGCGCATCGGCGAGGTGCGCCTGAAGGGCTTCACCGAGCCGACCGAGCTGTTCATCGCCTCGCCGCTCGGGGAGTAGCGCGCGTGTCCGAGCGCACGGCGGCGCTGAGGGCCGCGCACGCGAGCGGGCTGCTCGTGGGCGCGGAGCCCGTGCTCGTGCTCTGCTCGGGCGGGCGGGACTCGACCTGCCTGCTCGACGTGGCGGTCACGCTCTGCGGCCGCGGGCGGGTCAGCGTGCTGCACGTCAACTACGGCCTGCGCGGCGCCGAGTCCGACGGCGACGAGGCGCACTGCCGTGCGCTGGCCGAGCGGCTCGGGGTCGAGCTCGAGGTCGTGCGCGCGCCGCCGGGGCCGAGCGGCAACGTGCAGGCGTGGGCGCGCGCGCTGCGCTACGGCGAGGCCGAACGGCGCCGCCGCGCCGCCGGGGCGCTCGTCGCCGTCGGGCATACCGCCAGCGACCAGGCCGAGACGATCCTCTACCGGCTGGCGGCCTCGCCCAGCCGGCGCGCGCTGCTGGGAATGCAGGCGCGCGGCGACGCGCGCGTGCGCCCCCTGCTCGAGGTCACCCGCGAGCAGACCGCCGAGCACTGCCGCGCCCGGGGCCTGACCTGGCGCGAGGACTCCGGCAACGAGTCCGACCGTTACGCGCGCACCCGCGTGCGCCGGGCGCTGCTGCCCGCGCTGCGGGCCGTGCACCCGGCGGCCGAGGCCAACGTGATCGCCGCCGCGGCGACGCTGCGCGCCGAGGCGCACGTGCTCGACGAGCTCGTCGAGCAGGTCCTCGACGGGCACGAGGACGTCGAGGTCGAGACGCTCGCCGCGCTGCCCGCGGCGCTCGCGCGCCTGGTGCTCGTGCGCCTGGCCGACGCGGCCGCCGGGCACCCGGCCGGCGGCGTGGGGCGGCGCCTGGCCGAACTGCTCGCGCTTGGCGCGCGGGGCGGCCCGGCCGCGCTCGACGTCGGCGACGGCGTACGGGCCGAGATTGCGCGGGGACGGCTGTCGATGCGGACTCTCCACTACACTGCCGCGCCCGAGATGCCCGAGCCGCACAGCGACCCCGCGATCGGCGAGATCCTCGTGTCGGCCTCGACCCTGCAGGCGCGCGTGCGAGAGATGGCGCAGGAGATCTCGCACGACTATCGGACCCTGCCCACCTCGCCCGGGCGCTCGCTGCTGCTCGTCGGCGTGCTCAAGGGCGCGGTGTTCTTCCTCTCGGACCTGATGCGCCACATCGACGTCCCCGTCGAGGTCGACTTCATGGCCGTCGCCTCCTACGGTTCGGCCACGGACTCCTCGGGCGTGGTGCGGATCCTCAAGGACCTCGACGTGGTCATCGAGGGTCGCGACGTGCTGATCGTCGAGGACATCGTCGATTCGGGCCTGACGCTGCAATATCTCTTGCGCAACCTCGGCTCGCGCAACCCCAAGTCGCTGGAGGTGTGCGCGCTGCTGACCAAGCCGGCCCGTCGCAAGGTCGAGCTCAAGGCCCGCTACGTGGGCTTCGAGATCGCCGATCGCTTCGCCATCGGCTACGGGCTGGACCACGCCGAGCGCTACCGCAACCTGCCCTACGTCGCCGCGCTGGCCACGTGAACGCGGCCTGACCCGCCGGGGGAGCCGGGCGGGAGCGGCGTGGGCCCGTGGTACGCTCCTGAGGGTGCCAGTCGGGCCCCAACAGTCAGTCGACCCGCGATGAGCAAGTTCTTCCGCAGCGCCGCATTCCCGATCCTGATCGTGGTGGTGCTCGCGTTCTTCGCCACGCGGCTGATCTCCCCGGGCAGCTCGAGCGGTACGCCGCACAGCTACTCCTCGCTGGTCAACACCGACCTTCCCAACGGGCAGGTGGCCTCGGTCGACATGAAGACCAAGGGCAACCAGGTCGTCGTCCAGCTCAAGAACGGTCAGAAGTACACGGTCGGCTACGAGCCGATGGCGGCGCAGAGCCTGATCAGCACGCTCACCGCCGACCACGTCGACTACAACATCGAGCCCGACACCTCCAACGGCTGGCTCTCGCTGCTGACGTACGTCCTGCCGTTCGTGATCTTCATCGGGTTCTGGATCTTCCTGATGAACCAGGTCCAGGGGGGCGGCTCGAAGGTCATGTCCTTCGGCAAGTCGCGCGCCAAGCGGATGACGGCCGACTCGCCGAAGATCACCTTCCGCGACGTCGCCGGGGTCGACGAGGCCGTCGAGGAGCTGCACGAGATCAAGGAGTTCCTCGAGAACCCCAAGAAATTCCAGGCGCTCGGGGCGCGCATCCCGACCGGCGTGCTCCTGTACGGACCGCCGGGCACCGGCAAGACGCTGCTCGCCCGCGCCGTGGCCGGCGAGGCCGGCGTGCCCTTCTTCTCGATCTCCGGCTCGGACTTCGTGGAGATGTTCGTCGGCGTCGGCGCCTCGCGCGTGCGTGACCTGTTCGAGCAGGCCAAGCAGAACAGCCCCTGCATCATCTTCATGGACGAGATCGACGCCGTCGGGCGCCACCGCGGCGCCGGCTTGGGCGGCGGGCACGACGAGCGCGAGCAGACCCTCAACCAGCTGCTGGTCGAGATGGACGGCTTCGAGGCCAAGGACAACATCATCATGATCGCGGCCACCAACCGGCCCGACATCCTCGACCCGGCGCTGCTGCGCCCGGGCCGCTTCGACCGTCAGATCGCCGTCGACCGTCCCGACCGCAAGGGCCGGGCCAAGATCCTCGAGGTCCACACGCGCGGCAAGCCGCTGACCAAGGAGATCAACATCGACGCGCTCGCCGGGCAGACCCCGGGCTTCACCGGCGCGGACCTGTCGAACCTCATCAACGAGGCGGCACTGCTCGCCGCGCGTACCGGCAAGCGCGAGATCGGGCAGCTCGAGCTCGAGGAGGGCATCCTGCGCGTGATCGCGGGGCCCGAGAAGAAGACGCGTGTGATGAGCCAGCGCGAGCGGCTGATCACCGCCTACCACGAGATGGGCCACGCGATCGTCGGCCATTACCTCGAGTTCGCCGACCCGGTGCACAAGATCTCCGTGATCTCACGTGGGCGCGCGCTCGGCTACACGATTTCGATGCCGACGGAGGATCGCTTCCTGACCACGCGATCGGAGCTGCTCGATACGATGGCCATGACGCTTGGCGGCCGC
>DATAWZ010000153.1:0-11107 GCA_036266975.1 Solirubrobacteraceae bacterium | reverse complement strand
GGTACACCGGGGGAGGACCCTGCGTCAAACTAGCCACGGGCTCACGAGCACCAAGGAAAACGCGACGTCAACGAGCGGTCCCCGGATCCTCCCCCATTTCACCGATCCGCGTACGGCCGAAGGCCAACCCAACTAGCCTGGACCAGAGCCGTGAGGAGGATCGCTCTCTCAGTCGTGCCGCCGCCGCTGCTGGCGGCGGCGACCGCCGGGCTGATCGCGGCGTCCGGCGGCGCGGCGGCGCCGAACGCGCCGCCTCCGACCCGCGCGGGCAACAAGGCCGCCGCCGGCCAGGACGCGCATGCGCTGCTCGGCCTGCTCCAGCTCCCGCCCGGCGCGACCCCCTCGGCGACCGAGCCCGCCGGCGATGACGGTGTCCTCTCCTCGCCCGGCGTCGGCGCGCCGGCCACGCCGACCCTGGTCGACGACTCGGCCTTCTGGACGGTGGCCGGCACGCCCGCCTCGGTGATCGCCTACGTCAAGGCGCACGCGCCCGCCGGCTCGACGCTCAGCACGGGCGGCACCGGCTCGCAGCCGGGCAAGCCGACCACCACGTCGCTCGGCTACGCGCTCCCCGCGCTCCCCGGCGTGATCTCCTCGCGCGTGCTCGCCATCACCGTCGCTCCCCTGCCCGACGGGTTGATCGCCGTGCGCGCCGACGGCGAGGTCGTGTGGATCATCCCGCGCCCGGCGAGCGAGCACATCCCGCCTGCCGCCGAGGTGACCGTCGCCGTGATCGACCCGGGCGTCCCCGCCTCCAAGCTCCCGCGTCCGCGGGTGATCACCTCGCGGCGCACGATCGAGGCCCTCACCGCGACGCTCAACGCGCTGCCGCTCTTCCCACCCGGCATCTTCAGCTGCCCGGCCGACCGCGACGCCGCGATTCTCCTGACCTTCGCCCCGACGCGCGGCGGCACGGCCGAGGCGGTCGCCACCATCCGACTCGGGGGCTGCGGCGGCGTCTCCCTGAAGCTGCGCGGCCACACCGAGCCGTTCCTGTCGAGCACCGGTCTCCCCGGCTCGCCCCATTCGATCACCGGCCACCTGCTCGTGCCGCTCTTCAACGACGCCCTTCATCCCGGCCACGCCGGGGCGATCCACGCCCCCTGACGGACCGGGGGCGTGCCATCTTTCCCCCAATCCCCGGATAGGCTGACCCGAATGACGCTTTCCGGTCGCCTGGCCCGGTTCGCCCTCGCACTGCGCGAGCCGCCCGCGGCGGTCGCGCGCGCCGGCACGCTGCACGCGCTCGACGCGCTCGGGTGCGGCCTGGCGGCATGCGCCCTGGGGGAGGGGACCTACGCGCGCGCCGCCGGCGCCGGCCCGGCCACCGTGCTCGGCCACCCCGACGGCCTCGCCCCCGGCGCGGCCGCGCTGGCCAACGGCACGCTCTGCCACGCGCTGGACTTCGACGACACCCACCCCGACGCGATCGCGCACGTCAGCGCGGTCGTCGTGCCCGCCGCCCTCGCCGCCGGCCAGGACGCCGGCGCGCGCGGCGCCGACGTGCTCGCCGCGATCGTCGCCGGCAGCGAGGCGGTCGCGCGGATCGGCGCGGTCGCGGTGCCCAGCTACATGACGCGCGGCTTTCACCCGACCTCGGTGTGCGGGATCTTCGGCGCCGTGCTCGCCGCCGCGCGCGTGCGCGGCCTCGACGAGGTGACCACGGTCAACGCGCTCGGCGTCGCCGGGAGCTTTGCCTGCGGGCTGTTCGAGTACCTGGCCGACGGCGCGAGCACCAAGCCGCTGCACGCCGGCTGGGCCGCGCAGTCCGGCCTGGCCGCGGTCGACCTCGCCCGCGCCGGCGCCACCGGCCCGGCGACCGTGCTCGAGGGGCGCTTCGGCGTGCTGCCGGCGTTCTTCGGCGTCGACGGCGAGGGCGTGCCCGCGCTGCCCGACGACGGCGGCGTGTGGGAGACCGCGCGCACGTCCTACAAGCCCTACCCGGCCTGCCACTTCATCCACAGCTCGCTCGACGCGTGCGTCGCGCTGCGCGCCGAGCACGACTTCGGCGCCGAGGAGATCGAGGCGATCGAGCTGCTCGTCCCGCCGCCCGCGGTGCCGCTCGTGCTCGAGCCCACGGCGGCCAAGCTCGCTCCGCGCACCCCCTACGACGCCAAGTTCAGCCTGCCCTACTCGGTCGCCGCGATGCTCGTGCGCGGCGCCGTCGGCGTCGGCGACTACACCGCGGCGGCGATCGCCGACCGCGAGGTGCTCGCGCTGGCCGCGCGCTGCACGCACGCCGTCGGCGAGTTCGACACGTTCCCCGGCGCGCTGCCCGGCGCGGTGACGCTGCGCCTGCGCGACGGGCGCGTGCTCTCGCGCACCGAGCCGCGCGAGCGCGCGCTGAGCGAGCCCGACGTGATCGAGAAGTACCGCGCCAACGCGTCGCTCGCGCTCGGACTCGACGAGGCGCACGCGCTCGAGCGCGCGGTCCTCGGGCTCGCCGAGGTCAGCGATCTGCGCGCCGCGTTCGCGCCGCTCGGGCGCGCCGGGCTTACGCGGCCTGCGCGGGCTGCTTGAAGACCCAGGCGCGCATCAGCACGAAGCGCACCGCGGTTGCGAGCAGGCCCGAGACCAGCGCGCACAGCGTGTCGAGCATCCCGTGCGGATGGTTCATCGCGGCCAGGAGCGCGTACAGCAGCGCGGTCGACGCGCCGTAGCCGATCAGGTAGGCGACCAGGTAGCCGCCGGCCTGGCTGCGCAGCGTGCCCTCGTGGCCGCGGAACGTGTGGGCCCGGTTGAGCGCGAAGTTGATTCCCATCGTGGCGAGCAGGGCCAGGCCGTTGGCGGCGAACGGCGCCATGCTGTGGCGCAGGATCGAGTACAGGATCGCGAACGCGATCGTGCAGCCCACGCCGATGACCGCGAAGGAGATCACCTGGCGGCGGAACTCGGTGTCCTGCAGGTAACGGTCAAGGCCGCGCGCCCTGGGCTCGGCCGGCGCCGGGGCCAGCAGCGGCGGGTCCTGGGGCTTCTCGACGACGGGCATAACGCTCCCCGCAGCCTAGCGGCCGAGGTCCCCGGCGGGGGTGTCCCTTCCGAGACGCTTATAGGATCAGCGCCCAGTGAGCGAACGGCTCGTGACCGTGGGGCGTGGGGTCGAGCTGTGCCTCGAGGAGTTCGGCCGCGCCGCGGACCCCGTGCTCGTGCTGATCATGGGCATCGGCACCCAGCTGATCGGCTGGGAGGAGGCCTTCTGTCGTCAGCTCGCCGACGGCGGCTCGCTGCGCGTCGTGCGGTTCGACAACCGCGACGTGGGCCACTCGACGTGGTTCACGCAGGCCGGGCGGCCCGATCTGGGCGCGGTCGCCGGCGGCGAGGACTCCGGGCTGGCCTACACCCTCTCGGACATGGCCGGCGACGTCGTCGGCCTGCTCGACGCCCTCGGCGCCGATCGCGCGCACGTCGCCGGGGCCTCGATGGGCGGGATGATCGCCCAGCTGGTGGCGATCGCGCATCCCGACCGGATCGCGAGCCTGATCTCGATCATGTCCCGCACCGGCGCCCCCGGTGAGGGCGAGTCCACGCCCGAGGCGGTCGAGGTGCTGTTGCGGCCGGCGCCGGCCGGCCGTCAGGCCTACATCGACGCGGGCCTTCCCTCGGCGCTGGTGATCGGCTCGCCCGGCCTGATCGACGAGCAGCCGATGCGCCGCCGGCGGGCGACGGCATTCGACCGCGGGCTGAACCCCGAGGGGTTCATGCGCCAGATGGCGGCGATCTTCGCCGACGGCGACCGCACCGAGCGGCTGGCCGGCGTGCGCGCGCCCACGCTCGTGCTGCACGGCGAGGCCGACGTGCTGATCGACCCCTCCGGCGGGCGCGCCACCGCCGCCGCGATCCCGGGCGCGCGCTTTGCGCTGATCCCGGGAATGGGCCACGACCTGCCCGAGGCGCGCTGGCCGGCGATCGTCGCGGCCATCCTCGACCACATCGCCGATGCGCCATGATGTCGCCCGATGGCTTTGACGCACGCCCCCGGCCGGTTCTCGTGGGTCGAGCTGGCCGCCGCTGACGGGGAGGCGGCCAAGCGGTTCTACACCGCCCTGCTCGGCTGGCGCTACGCCGACAACGAGGTCGGCGAGGACATGGTCTACTCGATGTGCACGCTCGCCGACGGGCGCGGGCCGATCGGGGCGCTCTACCAGTCCACCCAGGGCCCGCCGCACTGGAACTCCTACGTCACCGTCGAGCAGGTCGACGCCGTCGCCGCGCGGGCGGGCGAGCTCGGCGGGATCGTGATCGGCGAGCCGTTCGACGTGATGACCGCGGGCCGGATGGCGGTCGTGCAGGACCCCGAAGGCGCGGTGGTGTGCCTGTGGGAGCCGCGCGACCATCCCGGCGCGGCGGTGGTCAACGACCCGGGCGCGTTCTGCTGGAACGAGCTCGCCTGCCGCGACGCGGCGGTCGCGCAGGTGTTCTACGGCGGGCTGTTCGGCTGGACCCTCGACGGCGACCCGGCCGACTACGCGGTGATCCTCGAGGGCGGGCACATGAACGGCGGGCTGCGCGTGCAGGGGCCCGGCGAGCCGCCGCCGAGCTGGCTGGTGTACTTCACCACCACCGACGTCGCGGAGAGCACGGCCCACGCGCTCGAGCTCGGCGCGCAGACCTTCGTGGCGCCGACGGCGATGGAGCGCGGGACGTTCTCGGTCCTCGCCGATCCGCAGGGCGCCGCGTTCGGGCTGTTTCGGCCGCTCGGCTGATTTCAGCGGCGCGCCGTGCCGTGGGTTCAGCGCGTGAGGGTAAGGACGAGCGCCGCCATCGCCGAGGGCAGCGCGAGCACCGCGACCTCCCCGGTCAGCGCGCCGCGCAGCGCGTGATCCCCGCCGACGGCGCCGAGCACGAGCAGCACCGCCGCGAGCAGCAGCCCGGCGAGCAGCGCCCCGCGCAGCCCGATCTCATCGCCCGGCGAGGGGAACGCGCCCTGCGCGGCCGACAGCGACAGCCACCCCCACACCGCCAGGCGCCAGGCCGGCACGCCGCCGAGCCCGCCTGGCAGGTGCCGCAGCGTCGAGAACCCGAGCAGCCCGCCGCTGGCGAGCACGAGCGCGAGCGGAACGAGCAGCAGCGGCGCCACGCTGATCAGCGCGCCGCGCAGCGCCCCGGTGCGCGCGTGCGAGACCGATCCGAGCACGACGCTGCCGTCGGGCAGCCGCCGCGGGCGAAACAGCCGCACCCGCCCGACGGGGACGCCCAGCAGACGGCAGACCAGCGCGTGTGAGCCCTCGTGCAGGATCGTGCCGGGCATCACCGCCAGGTAGGCCAGGCCGCGCATCCGCCCGCGCCCGCCCAGGCTCCAGAACAGCCGTCGCTGGCCGTGGAAGAGCACGACGAGCTCGGCGGCGAGCACGAGCAGGAGGGGAAGGGCGACCCGGAGCGGCACCGTCGGCTGTCAAGCTTGCCGGGTGCTCAGGATGGATCGCCTCGGTCGGGGGCCCCTGATCGCCGCGGTCGTCCTGGCCACGGTGTGCGTGCTGCTGGCCCTCAGCCAGCTGCTGCTGCCCGGGATCGCGGCCTCGCGGCTGCGCACCCGGCTCTCGCGCAACGGGGTCGTAGAGCGCGTGTCGGTCTCGGCCTTCCCGGCGCTGAAGCTGCTCTGGGGCCACGCCGACAAGGTGACCGTCCACTACGCGAGCATGCACGTCAACAACGCGCGGGTGTCCTCGCTGATGGGCCAGTCGCGCAACGTGGGCAAGGTCGACGTCTATGCCCGCACGCTGGACATCGGGCCGCTGTCGCTCACCAATGCCGTGCTGCACAAGCGCGGCGATCAGCTCACCGGCGAGGCCGCGCTGTCGACCGCCGCGCTCAGCCACGCGCTGCCGAGCGGGTTCTCGGTGCAACCGGTGGCGAGCGGCAACGGCGAGCTCGAGCTGCGCGCGAGCGCGAGCCTGTTCGGCTTGGGCGTGTCGGCCGACGTGCTGCTCGAGGCCCAGGAGGGCAGCCTCGTGCTCGTGCCGATCGGCATCCCGATCATCGGCAGCAGCCTGCGCCTGACCGTGTTCAACGAGCCCAACGCGCGCGTGTCGGGGGTCGGTGCGCGGACGCAGGCGGGCGGCTACCTGCTCACCGCCCAGGGACGCCTGGGCTAGTCGCCGCGTGCTCGCGCGACGCCTCGCGGCGGCCCTGGCGCTGTGCGCGCTGTTTGCGCTGGGCGGGTGCGCGACCGCGCGTCAGGTGCCGGTGCAGGTTGGTCCGGCGCGGACGCTGACCGCCGGGCTGCTCGGCTTCAACGGCGAGGCGCTCACCGCGCCCGCGGGCCTGTGGTCCTCGGCGGCGTTCCGCCGCGCGGTGGCTGCGCTGCACCCGCAGGCGATCCGCGTCTTCGGCGGTACGCCGGCCAACTACTGGGACTGGCGCACGGGGACGTTCGTGCGCGGCCCGGTCGTGCCGGCCGCGCTGGCGGCCGAGCGCTCGCACGTGCACGTCACGCTCGCCGACTGGGCCGCGCTCGTGCGCGCGAGCGGCGCCGAGCCGATCTACGACCTGAACCTGTTCACCTCGACCTTGGGCGGCCAGCTCGCGATGCTGCGCACCGCGCGGTCGCTGGGGATGCCCGTGCGCTTCGTCGAGCTGGGCAACGAGCTCTACGCCGGGCCGTACCGCTCGCGCTTTCCCAGCGGCGCGGCCTACGGGCGGGTGGCCACGCGTTGGGCGGCGGCGCTGCACGCGGATTTCCCGGGGGTGCAGGTCGCGGCGGTGGCCGACCCCGGCGGCGACGTGAACCTGCCTGGCCCGCCCGGCGGGGTGCGGGCCTGGAACCAGGGCCTGGGCGAGACCCTGCGCGGGGTCAACGCCCTGACCTTCCACGTCTACTTCGCCTCGGGCCTGGGCCGCAGGCAGCGCCCGACGCGCGGGACGGCGGCGACGCGGCTGCTCGCCGCGGCCGCGCAGCGCTGGGCCGAGCTCGCGCCGGAGATCGACCGCTCGCCGCTGCCGACATGGATCACCGAGTGGAACCTGTTCGACCAGCGGGCGGCGGTGGCCGAGACCTGGGCCCAGGGGCTGGCGGTGGCCGAGCTGGGGATCGAGCAGCTCGCCGACCCGCACGTGACCCAGTCCGACAACCACGCCCTGGTGGCGAGCGCGCCGTTCGGGGCCCTGTTCGACGGCCGCGACGGGCTGAGCCTGGCCGGGTCGGGGTTCGCGGCCGCCGAACACCGGGCGCCGCCGACCAGGCTGTACGGGGTCTCGGCCGACGGGGTGGCGATGGCCACGCTGCTCTCGGTCCTCGTTGGCGGGCGCCAGCTCGCGCCGATTGCCTTCACCGGCGGTCTCGGGGCGATGGTCACCGGCGGCGCGCACGCCCGCGCGGTGCTCGCCGACCTCTCCCCGCACACGCTCAGCGTGCAGCTGCCCGCGGCGCTGCAGGGCCTCGTCGCCGGGACCGTGAGCGCCGACCCGGCGAGCGTGATCGACGGCGTGCACTCGCTGCGCCGCGCGAGCGCGCGCAGCGGCGCGCAGCTGACCCTGCCGGCGTACTCGCTGACCGTCCTGGGCGTCGGGTCATGAGCGTCGGCGTCGTGGTCGCCGTCCACGGCTTCGCGCCCTACCTGCAGGAGACGCTCGAGTCGCTGCTCGCCCAGGACCCCGCGCCGGCGCAGGTGATCGTCGTCGACGACGGCTCGCCGGTGCCGGTGGCCCTGTCGGCGCCGGGGGTCGGGCTCGTGCGGCGAGCGCGCCGCGGGGGGCCGGCAGCAGCGCGGGCGACCGGCGAGTCGCAGTTGGGGGGGGAGTTAAAGTGGGTTGCCTTCTGTGACGCGGACGATGCATGGACGAAGGCGTCGTTGTCTCACCGCCTGGAGGCGATCGGCGAGTATGCGGTGTGCTTCGGCCGCGTGCTTGTCGTCGGGCCGGACGGGCGGCCGACCGGCGAGCGGTGGGCACCGCCCGCGGAGGGGGTGCACGGCGGGGAGGGGTTCGCCCGGGCGCTCTACCGCGATAACCCGATCTGCCTGTCGAGCGCGATCGTGCGGCGCGACGCGCTCGCCGCGGCGGGCGGGCTCTCGTCGGCGCTGCGCTGCGGGGAGGACTGGGATCTGTGGTTGCGGCTGGCCGCGCGCGGGGAGCGGTTTGCGTGCGTGCCGGAAGAGGTCGTGCGCTACCGGCGCCACCCGGGCGGGCTGACCGCCGACGTGGCGTCGGTCGCGCGGGCGCGGCTTGAGGTGCATCGCCTGCATGCGGGGTTGGTCGACGAGGCGCTGCGGCGCGAGGTGCGCGCGGGGGACCTGCGCGGGCTGGCGCGAGGGCTCGTGCGCGAACGGCGCTATGGGGCGGCGCGGGCGGCGCTGCGTGAGGCCGCTGCGTTGGGGTTTGGCTCGTCTTTGCGGGAGCGGGCCTTGGCCGCGGTGTTGGCGGTTCCGGGGGCGCGGCGGGTGCTCGGGCGCCGCGACCCCTATCGGCCCTGACGGCGGCGGTTGGGCAGCAGCCGGCCGAGCTCGAAGGCCCACAGGGTGGGGCCGTCGAGCAGGCCGAGCACGGCCTCGTCGCGGTCGCCGCGGGCCAGCGCGCCCAGGCCGCTGACGGCGCGCTTGGCGCCCCACCAGGCGATGCCGAGCGGGTTGCGGGCTTCGAACGTGCCGGGATGCTGGCGGGAGAGCCAGGCCGCGCCGGCGCCGTGGCGGGCGCGCTGGGCGAGCATCGCGGGGATCGTGGCGCGGTTGCGGTGCACGACCTCGGCGGCGCGGCGTTCCTCGATGTTCCAGCCCGCCGCGCTCGCGCGCAGGCACAGGTCCGCGTCGCCGCCGGAGCGGACCTCCGCGAAGCCGCCGAGGGCGTCGAAGGCGGCGCGCCGAACCGCGCAGTTGGCGGTCTGGGCGAAGCCGTGGACGAGGGTCTGCTCCTGGCTCATCGAGCGGCGCAGGCGCGCGTAGCGCAGCGCGGCGGTCTCGCGAGCGGGGTCGGCGGGGGCCTCGTCGAGGATGCCGCCGGCGAGGATCGCGGTCTTCTCGGCCGGCGCGGGCTCGAAGAGGCGGTCGAGCAGGTCGGGGGCGGGTTCGACGTCGGCGTCGATGAACAGCAGCCAGGGGGCCTGGCCGGCGCGGGCGCCGCGGTTGCGGGCGTGGTAGGAGCCGGCGCGGTCGCCGGCGTTGAGGATTTGGACGCGTCCGTGCTGAGGGGTGCCGGTGCCGGCGCCGGCGCGGTTGTCGGCGACGATCAGGCGGTCCTCGGGGTTGCTGGCGAGGGCGCTCAGCCGCGCGATCAGCGCGTCGAGCTCGCGGTCCGGGCCGGCGAAGGGAACGATCACGTCGACGGCCGGCCGCGGCACGGCGCGGACCTTATCGTTGTCATACGCAACTTCGCCGGATTGCGGGCGTCCAGTTGGTAGGCCCGGCCCGCCCGCGCGAGACTGGACGAGGACCGGCGGGCGGGCCGGTCCTGGGCCGATCCCGGGCCGCTCCTGCGGCGCTTCGGCGTGGCGGGCGACCTACGCGGCCGCGGTTGCGCGGGCGGCCGGGGCCGTGCGGGCGCGGGCCTGGACCCGCACGGGCAGGCCGTCGCGCGGGCTGATCGTCGGCATCTGGCGGATGCGCAGGGTGTAGCCGGGCTCGAGCTCGAAGGAGTGCGCCGCGAGCAGCAGCGTGGCGATCGTGCGGACCTCGAGCTGGCCGAAGCGCATCCCGATGCAGGTGCGCGAGCCGCCGCCGAAGGGGATGTAGGCGCCGCGGGGCAGCGCCGCCTTGGCCGCGGGGGCGAAGCGCTCGGGGAGGAAGGCGTGGGCCTCGGGCCACACGTCGGGGAGGCGGTGGCTGATCCACGAGGAGTAGTCGACCGGGATGCCGCCCGGGACCTGCACGCCGCACACCGTGAAGTTCTCGCGCGAGCGGCGCGGGCCGATCCAGGCGGGCGGATACAGGCGCAGCGTCTCGTCGATCACCATCTCCAGCGTCGGCAGCGTCTCGCCGGTGAGATCGGCGGCGGCGGGGGCGCGGCCGGCGAGGACCTCGTCCTGCTCGGCCCGGAGCCGCTCGGCCCACTCGGGCTGGCGCGCGAGCTCGTAGAACATGAAGGCGATCGTCGAAGTGCTCGTGTCGTGCCCGGCGAAGAGCAGGGTCATGACCTCGTCGCGCACCTGGCGCGCGGACAGGCTCGAGCCGTCCTCGTCGCGGGCGTCGAGCAGCACGCTCAGCAGGTCAAGGCCGCGCTCGCCGCTGCGCCGGCGGCGGGCGATCTCCGAGTAGACCAGCCAGTCCAGGCGGCTGCGCGCGGCGCGCATCTTCGCGAACGGGGTCATCGGGCCGCGCAGCGCCTGCAGCGCGTACTCGCGCCCGTAGAAGCCGAGCGCGTACTCGAACAGCTCGGCCGCGTCGACCGACTGGGCGGCCGGGCCGTCGGGGTCGATGCCGAACAGGGCGCGCAGCGCGATCCGCATGGCCAGGTGGCGCGTCCAGGTGTAGAGGTCGACGCGCTCGCCGAGCCGCATCGCGTCGATGGCCGCGCGGGTCTCCTCGAGGATCGTCTGGTGGGCGGCGGCGATCGACTCCCGGTGGAAGACCGGGAGCATCGCCAGGCGCGAGCGGCGGTGGAACTCGCCGTCGATCGTGAGCAGCCCGTCGCCGAGCAGCCCGATCAGGTCGCGGTACTGCCCCTCCCGGTAGGCGAAGTTCTCCGCGCCTGCGACGAGCACGTGGTAGTTGGCCTCCGGGCCGAGGACGAAGACCGTGTTGCCGTGGAAGACGCGCATCGTGAACACCGGCCCGTAGCGCTCGTAGCCCTCGAGCAGCATGCCCAGCGGGTCGCGCCGCAGCCGTTCGGTGCGCTTGGCGCTGACGCGCGTCTCGCCCGGCGGGAAGGGAACGCTGATCGCCCGCTCGGCGCGCAGGTCGCTCCGCATGGCGGCGAGCGGATTGAAGCTGACCGGCGGCGGACCCTCGAGCGGCATTGGTCCTTGAGCGTACCGATCCGCGCGCTGGCTGGCTAGCCAGCCGACGTCCCCGGCCGGGGGGGTGGCGTACCTGAGCGTCGCTGTAGTGCGCTGGGGTACACCACCCCCCCGGTTCCGCGCCGTGGCAACGGCTGTTTTGGCGGCGGGCGGCGGCTGTCATACTTGCCGTCCCCTTTGGGGGCGTAGCTCAGTTGGTTAGAGCGCCGGCCTGTCACGCCGGAG
>DATAWZ010000152.1:0-14402 GCA_036266975.1 Solirubrobacteraceae bacterium | reverse complement strand
GACGCTCGCTGGAAGCTGCACGCCCACCTTGTGGAACAGTTGTGCCGGGGTGGCGTCTCCTATCTATTCGTCAAAACGCCCCCTACGAGCGTCCTGGGGACTCGGTGCCTTTCCCCGAACCTGCGCTACTACCAGCATCTGCTCGGCTACACGTCGGCCAACGTGCGGGTCGCGCGGTCGCCGCGCCACCCGCGCCTCCGCCGAGCTCGCGCAGTCACAGCGCAAGAGCAGGGTCGGTCTACGCCGCGGTCGGCAGGTACGCGCGCCAGGCTGCTGGGATCGTTGGGCTGGCGACGTGGATGAAGATCTCCGCGCGGGGGGTCCGCGGCGCGCGCCGCGGGTGCATGCCGGCCTGCCGGGGGAGCCGGTCGCCCTTGCGGCGGTTGCAGGGGGCACACGAGGCGACGATGTTGTCCCAGCTCGAGGTGCCTCCCTTCGAGCGCGGGATGACGTGGTCGACGGTGAGATTCGAGCGCGCGCCGCAGTACTGGCACATCCAGCCGTCGCGCGCGAACACGGCGCGGCGGGTGATCTTGCGACGGTGGGCGTCGCGCGGGACGGTGACGTAGCTCACCAAGCGGATCACCACCGGCCGGGACATCGCCGTGTGCTCTGAGCGCAGCTCCCAGGAGCCGTGCTCCAGCAGCTCGGCCTTCTCCTTGAGCAGCAGCACGACCGCGCGCCGCACCGAGCAGACGTTGACCGGCTCGTAGGTCGCGTTCAATACGAGCACCCGACCACCCTCACGCCCGCGCCGCCGGTGCTCATCGCACGGCGCGGACCCCGCTGGCACAGGTGGAACGGTGGTCTCCATCTGCACGCACAGAGTAGCGAGGAGTCGGGACGATCACCCCACCGGGTAGGAGCCCAGCAGCCGGACCTCTTCGCAGTGGCTCCGCACCCCCGCAATCGCCGCCGCCAGCGGCGGATCGTCCGCGGCGCCCTCGATGTCGGCGAAGAACAGGTAGTGCCCGAGACCGCGGCGGCGGGGGCGGGATTCGATCCGCGTCAGGTTCAGCCCGCGGCGAGCGAACTCATCCAGGCAGCTCACCAGCCAGCCGGGCCCCGTGTCGCCCGGCCCCCAGAAGACCAGGGCGGTCTTGTGCGTCGTGCCTTCGTGCGAGGGCGAACGGGTGTCCCCGAGCCCGTCGCGGCGCGCGAGCCAGACGAAGCGGGTGACGTTGTCGGCCTCGTCCTGGACGCCTTCGCGCAGGATCACTCCGCCGTACAGGTCCGCGGCGACGCGCGGGCCGAGCGCCACGACGTCGTCGTCATCGCCCTGCGCGACCGCCTGAACCGCCTGGGCGTTCGAGCTTCCCGGGTTGACCACCGCCCGCGGCAACGCCCGCCGCAGAAAGGCCGCGCACTGCGCCGCCGCCTGCGGATGTGCCAGCACCCGCGCGAACTCCTCCAGCGGCCGGTCCCGGCGGGCGACGAGGCAGTAGCTCACGGGCACCACGACCTCGCCCACGATCACGACGTCCGGGGCTTCGGCCACGAGCGCGTCGAGGGTGACGGTGACCGGACCCTCGGTGGAGTTCTCGATCGGGACGACCGCGCGCGGCACCCCTCCCTCCTGCACGGCCAGCACGGTCGCGTGAATGCTCTCCAACGGGACCAGCGCGACCGGCTGCTCGCCGGCGCTCTCCAGCAGCGCCTGCTCGCTGAACGTCCCACGCGGCCCGAGAAAGCCCACGCGCAGCGACGGGCTGCTCACCCGGCAGGTTCGACGTATGAGGCGAGGCGCACGGCCTCGGCCTCCTCGGGGGACAGCTCGAGCTCGGGGACGCCTTGCTGCACCTGCTTGGCGTACAGGCGCGCCTGGTCACGGTGGTGGATCGAGGAGAGCACGACGCCCGACTGGGTGTCGTCGAGCAGCGCAATCGACAGCGACTGTTGCCCGGAGGCCTCGTTCCAGGCGTCGTAGCGCACCAGCGAACGACCCCGGACGGCCCGCCGCAGGTCCCCCTCGGCGGTGCCCAGGCGCGCATCCAGTCGCTCGGCCACATCGGCCACGTAGTCGTGCAGGGCCTGGAACGCGGCTTCCAGCTCGGCCGAGTGCTCGATCAGGTCGCGTTGGCCGTGCTCGCCCAGGACCGCTCGCTGCGACGCGCGCAGCCGGCTGAGCGACGCGGCCAGCACGACGCAGCCGATCAGCGCGACCACAGCCACTGCGGCTGCGGCCAGCGCGACGATGCCGTTGGTGTCGGTGAGCGTGGCGGTCACGGCCCACCCCTCAGGCTACTGATCCGGACCCGATGCACGCCGGGCGGTGCGCCCAGTCGGGCTACTGCTCGAAGAGTACGTCGTAGCTGCCGACGTTGTTGGCCAGGTCGTTCTCGCCTTCGACGCCCTCGATGTTCACCTTGACGACGCTCGTGTTGCCCAGCGGCGGCGTCGGGAAGGACACCACCGCGTTGGTCGTGTTCCCCGGCGTGGTCTCGGGCAGGATCTTGCTCTCCTTCAGCGCCTTGCGCCCGGCGCGCGTGATCGTCACGTCGACCTTTACGTTGTACTGGTTGAAGGCGCCCGAGTCCTGGACGCCGACGGTGAACGTCACGCCCGCGCCGGCGCCGCTGACGGTGTTCAGCGTCCCGGACTGGAGCGTGACCCCGCCCACGCTGACGCCGTTCAGGGCGCTGCCGTGATTGCCGGGCACGAACGGGGCCTGTGCGGCGGCGCTCTCGCCGGAGATCCGATCCTGGACCGTCGTGGGGTCAAGCCAGCCCGTGTTGGGCAGGAAGCGAGTCTCGGCCGGCGGGTCGGCCCCCGTGATGTTGCTGGCCGCGAGCGTCTGGCTGATCAGCGGGGCGACGCGCTGGGAGTAGATGACGTCCGAGGTGAGCAGCAGCTCCATCTGGCCGGCGATCTGCGCGTAGGCGGCGGTCGCGCCGGTGTTGCCGGCCAGCGCCGTGCTCACCAGCCCGGACAGCTTGGTCAGCGCCTCGGTGCGCAGGTCGAGCATCAGCAGCAGGTCTCGCTGGGCCTCGGCCATCGAGCCCGGGACGCTCATCGCCGCGGCCTGCGAGGCGTCCGAGGCGGCGTCCTGCCGAGCGTTGTTGATCGACGTCTCGACGTTCAGCTCGGCCTTGTTGGACGCGTTCACGAGCGTCTGGAACAGCGGGTCGGAGATGTTCGCGTCGGCGTTCTGGACGAGCATCGCCACCGCCTGGCTGTAGTTGCGCATCGCGGTGCGCTTCTGCGAGTTCAGCAGCGAGTTGATGATCAGCACGATGATCACCAGGACGACCAGGCCGGCGCCCAGCGCGACGGCGCGCCGCACGAGCAGCGTCTGGCGGTCGGCGGCTGCTCCCGGCCGGCTGGGTCGCGCCTGACGAGGCGGGGGCCTGCGCGCCGGCGGACGCCGGGGCGCAGGCGGGCGCTCCTCGGTCGCCGGCCCGGCGATCAGGTCCTCTTCGTCGTCGTCTGGCCCCGTCGGGGGTTCGTCCTCATCGAAGAACGACACTAAAAAGCGGCTCCTTGCGGGGAGATTGGTGGCCCAGTATGCACGCGTACCCGAGGTGGGGGACAACCTGAAATTTTCCGCTCATTCCCGCGCCGGCAGGAGCTGAAACCTCGTCGGCGAACGCGCAGGGCGTGAGGACCGCGAATACCCTGTCCCGCGGGCGCCGCCGCGCCGTCGTGGACGGCAGCGTCGCGCTGGGGCGCTACCGGCTCGGGCGGCGCCTCGGCGTGGGTGCGTTCGGCACGGTCTACGAGGCCCAGGACGAGCGTCTGAACCGCGCCGTGGCGGTCAAGAGGGTCTCCCTCCCGGGCGGCGTCGGGGCCGACCGCGCGGAGCGCGAGGCGCGCGCGGCTGCGCGCCTGTCGCACCCGGCGATCGTCGCGCTCTACGAGGCCGGTGCCGGCCCGGACTGCTTCGACCTCGTCTCCGAGCTCGTCCGCGGGCGGACGCTCGCGCAGCTCCTCGCCGACGGCGATGTCGACGATGCGCTCACCCTCGACGTCGGTTGCTCGCTGGCCGGGGCGTTGGAGCACGCGCACGCGCGCGGCGTCGTGCATCGCGACATCAAGCCCCAGAACGTGATCGTCCCGGACGAGCCGCCGGCGGGCGTCGCCGCCAAGCTCACCGACTTCGGCGTTGCCTCCCTCGCCGGCGAGGAGCCGCTCACCCGTACGGGCGACGTGGTCGGGACCTTCGCCTACATGGCCCCCGAACAGGTGGCCGCAGGTCACGTCACCGAACTGGCCGACGTCTACGGCTTGGGCGTGGTGCTCTACGAGTGCCTCTCCGGGCGCAACCCCATCCGCGCGGCGAATCCCGCCGCGACCGCGCGCCGGGTGGGCCGGCGTCTGCCGCCTCTCGGGCGCTGGCGGCCGGATCTGCCCGAGCCGCTGCGGGCGGCGATCGACGCGGCGGTACAGCCGAAGGTCGCCCGTCGCGGCGGCCTGGAGCGCCTCCACCGGGCGCTCGAGCAGGCGCGCGCCGGCCTGCCGCCCGACGCCACCGCCGAGGGACCGCCCCCGGCCGGCGCATTCCCCTCGCTGCCCCTGCGCGCGCGGCTGATCGGCGCCGCCTGCGCCGCCGGGGCATTCACCGGTGCCCTCGAGCTGCTCGCGCCCGGGCCGTTGCCCGCGCCGCTGCTGATCGCCGCGCCCGTCGTGCTGCTCGTCGCGCTGCTGCCGAGGCTCGGCTGGGGCGCCGGGCTGCTCGCGCTGGCCATCTGGCTCGCCGCTGTGGGACGCGCCGGGGCCGGGGTACTTGTCCTGCTCGCCGCGCTCCCGCCGGCCGTCGCGTTCGCGCGCCGCCCCGGGCCCGACTGGACGCTGCCGGTGCTGGCCCCGGCGCTCGGCCTGATCGGGCTGGCCGGTGCCTTTCCGGCGCTCGCCGGGCAGGCCGCGACCCCGGCCCGCCGCGCGACCCTCGGCGGCCTCGGGGCGTGGGCGTGCGCCGTCTGTGAGCCGCTGACCGGCGACCGGCTGTGGCTCGGCGCCGCCCGGCACAGCGGCCGGCCCGCCACGGTCCGCGATCACCTCGGCACCGCGATCGCCCACGCGCTCGGCCCCGCGCTCTGCCCGGGCACGGCGCTCGCGATGGTCCTGTGGGCCCTTGCGGCGGTCTCGCTGCCCTTGCTCGTCCGCGGTGGGTCGTTCCTCGCCGACGTGATCGGCGCCCTGGCCTGGGCGGCGCTGCTCGCCGCCGGGGCCCTGGCGCTCGAGGGCTGGCCGGCGAGCCGACTGCCCGGAGGGACCCCGCGCGAGCTGGTCGCGGGCCTCGCCGCCGGGGCCCTGGTGGCCCTGGCCCTCGTGCTGGTCCGCCCGCTTCAGTCGCGTAGCATGGCAGTGCGGTAGTGAGCCGCCGGCTCCCTCCTGCCGGGCTGGAGGGCAGACATGAACGTCCTGAGGAGCCTCGAGAGCAAGATCGCCGGAGTCGTGGAGGGCGCCTTCGGGCGCGCCTTTCGCTCCGAAGTGCGTCCAGTCGAGCTCGCACGGCGCCTGGTCAAGGAGATGGACGACCACCGCACCATCTCGCTGTCGCGCACCTATGTGCCCAACGAGTACGTCGTCTGGCTCTCGCCGTCCGATCGCGAGCGCTACGAGGGAGTCGAGGACGAGGTGATCGAGGAGCTGAGCGCCTATGTGCTCGAGCACGCGCGCGAGCAGCGCCTCGCGCTCGCCTCGCGGCCGCTGATCAGCTTTGCCACCGACGAGCAGCTCAGGGTCGGGGAGTTCGGCATACAGGCCCGGCTCGTGCGCGCCCCCGAGCGCGAGCCCGACGTCGAACCCGCCTACGCGCCCGACGATCACGGCAACACGATGATCTACAGCAGCTCCCAGCGGATCTCCGAGCAGCTCGAGCGCGCGCGTGCCGATCGCGCGGGCCGCGCGATCGTGACCTTGCGCGGCCGTACCTACCCGCTGCCCCCGTCCGGCGCGGTCATCGGCCGCAGCCGAGACTGCGAGGTCATCCTGGACGACACCGGCGTCTCCCGCCATCACGCCCAGATCTCGCTCGGCACCGACGGCTGGACGCTCAGGGACCTGGGCTCCACCAACGGCGTCCTGTTGAACGGTCGTCCGCTCGCGCGTCCGGCCGTCCTGATGGGCGGCGAGGAGATCGAGCTGGGCAGCACCGTGCTCACCTTCGAGGTGCTGCGGTGAACGGGCTGCGGGGCCTTCGTCCGTCCTCGCCTTCGACTGCGGGCGACGAAGGCCCCTGCGCCGGCCGAGTGGTGACTGGAATGTGCGGGGACACGCGATGAATAACCTGCAGCCGGTCTCGGTGGCGTTGAAGTTCGGCTTCGTCGGCGTCATGTACCTGTTCCTGCTGTGGGTCTCCCGCAGCGCCCTGCGCGACCTGCGCCGCGGCAGCGCCAGCGTCCCCGCGACCGAGCCCGAGGGGACCGGGATGTACGGGGCGAGCGGCCCGGAACCGGCCCGCGTGGAGCCGCGCCTGGTCGTCGAGCGCGCCCCGGGGCACCAGCCGGGCATGATCTACGACCTCGACGGCGAGGTCATCCTCGGCCGCGGCGGTCAGGCCGACATACGCCTGGAGGATCCGTTCGCCTCTTCGCGCCACGCCCGCATCCTTCCCCAGGGCCACCTGCTCGTACTCGAGGACCTCGGTTCCACCAACGGCACCTACCTGAACGAGGAGCTGCTCGAGGGCCCCTCACCGCTCCATCGCGGCGACCGTGTGCGCATAGGCGAGAGCGAGTTCACCTATGAGTCATAGTCCGCGCTGAATGCTGCGCGTCGCCGAACACGTCGAGCGCTCCGACACGGGCCGTCAGCGCCGGGCCAACGAAGACTCATTCTTCGCCCGCGCGCCGCTGTTCGTCGTGGCCGACGGGATGGGCGGGGCCCAGGCCGGCGAGGTGGCCTCCCAGACCGCGGTCAGCGCGTTCGAGGAGGATCTGGAGCTCGGCGACGGTCGCGGGCCCGACGAGGTCCTGTCCGCGCGCGTGCACGACGCCAACGCCGCGATCCACCAGCTCTCCCGCACCCGGCCCGAGCTGGCCGGCATGGGCACCACGCTGACCGCGCTCTACATCGGGCCGGAGTGGATCACGATCGCCCACGTCGGCGACAGTCGCGCCTATCTGCTGCGCGAGGGGGCGCTGACCAAGCTGACCGAGGACCATTCGCTGGTCGACGAGCTCGTCAAGCGCGGCGAGCTCACGCCTGAGGAGGCCGAGGATCACCCGCAGCGCTCGGTGATCACGCGTGCGCTCGGACCCGAACCGATCGTCGACGTGGACAATCCGCGTTTGCGCGGGCACGACGGCGACGTGCTGCTGCTGTGCAGCGACGGGCTGACCTCGATGGTCTCGCCCGCGCAGGTCGAGGCGATCATGCTCGGCCACGACGACCTGGAGGAGATGGCCAGCGCCTTGGTCGCCGCAGCCAACGCGGCCGGCGGCAAGGACAACATCACCGTCGTGCTGGTGCGCCTGGAGGAGCTCGCCGGACCGGCGGGCGGGGGCGAGCCCAGCCAGCCGACGATCATCCAGCGCGCGGTGGCCCGACCGGAGGGCGAGGAGGAGCTCGGCGGCGTCGCGACGATCATTCCGGAGTCCCGGGGGTCCCGAGCGCAGGCGCCCCCGCCGCGCCAGCCGCGCCCACCCGAGCCCGCCGCCCGGCGCCGGCGCCGGCGGCCGCGGGGCCTGGTCGGCGGGCTGATCATCCTCGGCACGTTGCTCGTCGTCCTCACCGGCGCCTACCTCGCCAGCCAGGAGGTCTATTTCCTGGGCACCGATCAGGACGGCCTGGTGACGATCTACCAGGGCCTGCCCTACGCGCTCCCGCTCGGACTGAGGCTCTACTCGATCGACTACGAGTCCGGCGTGCCGGCGCTCGCCCTGAGCCCGCCGCGGCGGCACGAGCTGCTCAACCATTCGCTGCGCTCGCACGACGACGCCGCGAATCTCGTACGCCAGCTCGAGCTGGGCCGGATCCAGGGGGGCGGGTGAGGGGCCACTCGTGAATCGGCCGATCGCGCACGTGTTCGGGCTGGTGGCGCTGCTGTTCGCCCTGCTGATCGCCTGGACCTCGCGCTGGACCGTGTTCAGCGCGAAGGCGCTGCGCGAGAACGCGCTCAACGCGCGGGGCCTGATCGAGCAGGAGCGGATCCCGCGCGGCGAGATCCTCGCCTCCGACGGCACCGTGCTGGCGCGCAGCCACCGGGGTGCGGGGGCCGTCTACACGCGCCACTACCCGACCGCCGACCTGTTCGCCCACGCGGTCGGCTACGCCTACATCGGGCCCGGCGAGAGCGGCTTGGAGCTGTCGGCCAACGGCTATCTGACCGGGACCACCAGTCGCTCGGACCTCACCCGCATAATCGACCAGCTCCAGGGGATCCAGCCCGCCGGCGACACCGTGGTCAGCACCCTCGATCCCAAGGCCCAGGCCGTCGCCGCGAACGCCCTGGCCGGCTACCGCGGCGCGGTCGTCGCCCTCGATCCCCACACCGGCGCGGTGCGGGTGATGGCGTCCTCGCCGAGCTTCGATCCCAACGCCCTCGGTGGCCGGGGGGCCTTCGCGCGGCTGAACGCGCAGGCCAACGCGCCCCTGGTCAACCGGGCCACGGAGTTCGGGTACGCACCGGGCTCGACATTCAAGCTCGTGACCGCCACCGCGGCGATCAACAGCGGCCACTTCTCGCCCAGCTCGGTCGTGAGCGGCAAAGACGGCGTCGTCGTCTCCGGGACCCCGCTGCACAATGACGATGACCAGAGCTATGGCGACATCTCGCTCACGACGGCCCTGGAGTACTCGGTCAACACGGTCTGGGCCCAGGTCGCCGAGCAGGTCGGCAAAGCCACGATGGCCCAGTACATGCAGCGCTTCGGCTTCGACTCGACCCCCCCGCTCGACTACCCCAGCAGCGAGATGACGCCCAGCGGCGAGTACGAGGGCGGGCACATCCTCAGCCCGACGAGCCCGCTGGTCGACGTAGGGCGTATGGGCATCGGCCAGGACAAGCTCGAGGTGACGCCGCTACAGATGGCCGAGGTGGTCGCCACGTTGGCCAACCACGGCACCGAGATGCGCCCCTATCTGATCGCGCAGGTGGTCGACCCCGACGGCAGCACCATCGACCGCACCGCGCCGCAGGTGCAGTCGGTCGTGATGTCTCCCTCGACGGCGAGCGCGATCCGCTCGATGATGGAGGCGGTCGTCGCCGGCGGTACCGGCACCGCGGCGCAGATCCCGGGGGTCACCGTCGCCGGCAAGACCGGCACGGCCGAGACGCAGATCGGCAACACGATCAACAACGTGTGGTTCGTGGCCTTCGCGCCGGCCGACAATCCGACGGTGGCGATCGCGGTCACCGTCCAGGACGTCCCCGGGTTCGGCGGCGGCATCGCCGCGCCGATCGCCAAGCGAGTGATGGAGGCGCTGGGGGTGGGAGGCACCTGATGCTCGCGCCGGGCACGCTTGTCGACGGACGCTACGAGATCGTCTCGAGGCTCGGTTCGGGCGGCATGGCCGACGTCTACTGCGCGCGCGACACCCAGCTCGGGCGCAACGTCGCGCTGAAGCTGCTGCACCCGCACTTCGCCGAGGACCAGGAATTCGTCGAGCGCTTCCGCCGCGAGGCCTCCAGCGCCGCCGGCCTCTCGCACCCCAACGTGGTGAGCATCTTCGACCGGGGCGAGTGGAACGACACCTACTACATCGCGATGGAGTACATCGAGGGCCGCACGCTGAAGTCGGTCATCGCCGAGCGGGGCGCCCTGGACCCCGCCTCGGCCGTGGAGATCGTCCTGCAGGTCCTGCGCGCGGCTCGCTTCGCCCACCGCCGCGGCGTCATCCACCGTGACATCAAGCCCCACAACGTGCTCCTGGACGAGGAGGGCCGGGCCAAGGTCACCGACTTCGGGATCGCGCGCGCCGGTGCCTCGGACATGACCCAGACGGGCTCGATCATCGGCACCGTACAGTACCTCTCCCCCGAGCAGGCCCAGGGCCACGCGGTGAGCGCCGCCTCGGACCTGTACGCGATCGGCATCGTGCTCTTCGAGCTGCTCACCGGCCACGTGCCCTTCGACGGCGAGAGCGCCGTGTCGATCGCCCTCCAACAGGTGACCGCCGACCCGGTCCCGCCGAGCAGCATCAACCCCGCCGTGCCCGCCCCGCTCGATGCCGTCGTCCTGCACGCGCTGGCCAAGGACCCCGCCGCGCGCTACACGGACGCCGACGCGTTCATCGCCGCGCTGGAGGAGGTGCGCGCCGCCGGCTACGTCGACCTCGGCGCGACCGCGAGCTTCGAGCCCGCCGCCGCGCTCGCTGCCGGTGGGGTGGCCGCGGCGGTCGCGCCCCCGCCCGTCGCTCAGCAGGTCTATGGACCCGAGCCGGGACCGGCCGAGCCGGGCACCGCGGCGGGTGGCCCCCCATCGGGACGTCGCCGTCAGGCGCTGCTCGCCGCCCTCGGCGGGGTGGTGCTGCTCGCCATCGTGGGCCTCGTCCTCGTGCTCGTGCTGCACAAGCAGAAGGTGGTCGTCCCATCGGTGGTCGGCCAGCAGCAGTCGGCCGCCGTCGACTCGCTGCTGAGCGCAGGGCTGCGACCGATGTCACAGACCGTGATCGACTCCGTCCCCGCCGGACAGGTGATCCACGAGTCGCCGGCCGCGGGGGTGCGGGTCAAGAAGAACACGCTGGTGACGCTCACCGTCTCCCAGGGGCCCGGCAGCGCAGGCGTGCCGGACGTCGCCGGCCAGACCGAGGCCAAGGCCGAGCAGGCCATGAAGGCCGCCGGCTTCCTGTACACCGTCCAGCCGCTCGCGAGCGCCACGGTGGCAGCCGGCAAGGTGGTCGGGACCACCCCGCCGGCCTCGGTGGCCGTTCAGCTCGGCTCCACGGTGAGCATCGATGTCTCGACCGGGCCGTCCTCGCTGACCGTGGTGCCCGTGGTCGGCGATCAGCTCGTCGGCGCGCGCGAGCTGCTCCAGAGCGAGGGGTTCACCGTCAACGTCGTGCAGCAGCCCTCCAGCCAGGCGGCCGGGATCGTGCTCTCCCAGAGTCCCTCGGGCGGGGCGAGCGCCCACCAGGGGAGCACGGTGACGCTCACGGTGGCCAAGGCCGAGCCGATGATCTCCGTCCCCGACGTCGTCGGTCGCGGGCCCTTCCGCGCCGGCCAGGTGCTCGACCAGGCCGGCCTGACCGAGTCGATCACACACCAGGCGACGACCGTGCCCAGCCAGAACGACCACGTGATCAGCCAGACGCCGATCGCCGGCAGCAAGGCCAAGTCGGGCAGCGCGGTGACCATCGTCGTCGGCAGCTATGCGCCGACGCCGACCACGAGCACTGCCGCCACGACGACGACCGGGACGACCACGGGCGCCGCGAGCACGACGACCGGCACGACCACCACGGCGCCCTCCACGCCGCCCGCTGCGCCCTGACCGTCAGCTGAACAGGGTCAGCTCGGCGACCGAGGCGCTCTCGGAGTTCGGCGGCAGCGCGGTGATCCACAGCAGGTAGTAGCGGTAGCGCTCGCCGTCCGTGTCCAGGATGAAGCGGGTGTTGTTCTGGACGGTCTGCGAATCGGAGATCTGCGTCCAGTCGCGAGCCGACAGCGAGGTCGGATCGGGCATCGGCAGCTTTTCGATGTGGTTGGCCGCCCAGACCTCGGCGACGAATCCTGGGGTCGGCGTGCTGACCACGACGTCGCGGACCGAAATGCCCGGCGCGGCGTCGACGTAGAGCCCAACCCCGGGCTTGCCGAGCTTGTAGTCGTAGTACTGCTGCGTGGTCCACGAGGTAGACGTGTCGCCGTCGATGGCGAGGTCGGCGCTGCCCGGGTTCTCGGGAGTCGTTCCATAGGGGTTGTAGGCGTAGGCGGCGTTCTGGGCGAGCTGCACGGGGCTGGGCGCGGTCGGCGGCGAGGGCACGTTGATCGCGACCGGCACCCCGCTGTGGGTGTGACGGGCGAGCAGGTACACGGCCACGCCGGCGCCGGCGAGGATGAGCAGCACCACGGTGACCGCGGCGCCCCGGCGCATTCGGGCCCGCCAGGGCACCCGCCGCCGCGCCGATTCGGGCAGGGTGCGCAGCACCGCGGTGGCTTGACCGGGAGCCTCGCCCTGGCGTGCGGTCTCCAACGCGAGCGCGTCCTCCAGCGCTCGGGCCATCTCGTCGGCGGTCTGGTAGCGCCGACCGAGATCCTTGGCGGTCGCACGGTCGATGACCGCCGCCAGGGCCGCGGAGACCTCGGCGCGGCGGGCCTGGATGTCGGGCAGCTCATCGCGCACGTGGCGCATCGCCACGGCGACCTGGCTCTCGGCCCGGAACGGCACCTCGCCGGTGAGCATCTCCCACAACACGATCCCCAGCGAGTACAGGTCGGACTGGGGGGTCACGCGATGCCCGAGCGCCTGCTCGGGGGAGACGTAGTCGGTCGTGCCCAGCACACGCCCGTCGGCGGTCAGGCCCTCCTCGCTGAGCGAGCGCGCGATCCCGAAGTCGGTGATCTTCGCGCTGCCCTCAGTGTCGATCAGGACGTTCTGCGGCTTGACGTCGCGGTGCACGATCTGCCGGTCGTGCGCGGCGCCCAGCGCCCGGGCGATCTCGATCGCGTAGGCCAGCGCCTCGGGAACGGGCAGCGGGCCCTCGCGGATGCGCTGCTTGAGCGTGCTGCCCCCGACGTACTCGAAGACGATGTAGGGAGTCCCGTCGTCCTCGCCGGCGTCGATGACCGTGACGATGTGCGGGTGGCTGAGCTGGGCGACCGCGCGCGCCTCGCGCCGGAAACGCTCGAGCTGATCGGAGTCCGAGGCGATCTCGCGGTGCATCATCTTGATCGCCACCTGCCGCTCGAGGGTGGTGTCGAAGGCTCGGTAGACCGTCGACATCCCGCCGCTGCCGACGCGCTCATCGAGTCGGTAGCGTCCACCCAGGACCGTTCCGACGGGACTGCTCACCGCTACATTGTGCGATGCGCGGCAACGCGGCGTCGCGCGCGCCGTCTCAGGGGGCGGGTTGGCCCCCCTGAGCGACGATCCCGACCACCTTCCCGACGATCCAGTTGCGGGGCACCGGGCCCCAGAAGCGACTGTCGTCCGAGTCGCCTCGGTTGTCGCCCATGAGGAAGTACTCATTGGTCGGGACGGTGTACCGGCCGGGGTAGTCGCAGCCCGCGCTGTCTCGCGGGCAGGGCTCGGTGTACAGGCCGCTCTCGCGGACCCCGTCGCGGGTGACCGCCCCGGACTGCACGGTGATCGTCTGCCCGGGCCCGGCCACGACCCGCTGGACGAGCAGGTCGCTCGAGGGTCCGCCACCGGCGCTCGGGCACACCTGCCCGGCTCCGCGCGGCGCTGCGCAGATCGCAGGATCGTGCAGGGCGTCGACCGGCGGGTGGAACAGAACGACGTCGCTGACCTGCGGCGCTTCGTGCGCATAGGCCTCGGGCTGGACGATGACCGTCTGTCCGGGGGCGATCTCCGGCAGCATCGACTTCCCGGTCGCCCGGTAGCCGCGCACCCCCGAGGAGGCGCTCGCGGTGCTCGCGACGCGGTGGCGCCCGCCGGTGGTCGTCGCGCCGCAGCCCGCCAGCGCGGCGATGGCCAGGAGCAGCGGGGCGCGTCTCACGCTGGGCGACGCTAGAGGACCGCGCCGCCGCAGCCGCGTCCCGCCGCGGCCGCGCGGCGACTTCTGGCGCTCAGCGGTCCGGTTTTGCCCGTCCCGCGCGTGCGCGCCGCAGCGTGAGCGTCGCCAGCGCCGCCCGGTGGGTGACGAACGGCCACGGAGGCAGCGGGCGGGTTCCGAGCGCCCGTTGGGACGCGGCCGTGGCCAGCGCGGCCGCCAGCGCGCCCGCGGCGAGCTTTCCGGCCGTTCCGGGGGCCGGCGGGCGGCGCGAGAGGCGCGCCCCGGTGAGCAGCGCCGCGCCGACCATCACCGGCAGTCCCGCCTGCAGGGACGCGCGCGCGGCCTCCTCGCGGCTCAGGCCACGGGAACGCGCGGCGGCGAGCGTCGCGCCCTGGCGCGAGATGCCGGGCCACAGCGCGGCCGCTTGGGCGACGCCGAGGGCGAGCCCATCGACGGCGTTCGGGTGCTCGTCGGCGCGCGCCGCACGTCGGGCGGCGATCAGCTCGGCCGCGGCGCTGGCCCCCGCGCCGGCGAGCAACCCGGCGGCCACCGCCCGCGGCCCGCTGGCGCGCTCCTGCACCGGGCCCTGGAGCAGCAGCCCGGCGAGTACCGGGGCAGGCTGGGCCAGGGCGATCACCGAGCAACGCCGGCGATCGAGCCCGTACAGCTCCCGTCGGCGAGCGCCGATCAGCGCGACCGCGGCGCCGAGATGCAGCGTGGCCTCCACGGTCTTGCGTAGCTCGGCGTCCAGGGAGGCGTAGCTCCAGTCGAGCAGCCAGGGCACGAGCGCCAGGTGGGCCGAGGAGGACACGGGCAGGACCTCGGTCACCCCCTGCAGGGCGCCG
>DATAWZ010000151.1:0-15604 GCA_036266975.1 Solirubrobacteraceae bacterium | reverse complement strand
CAACGACCTCGGCGGCGAGTACTACGCCCGCCGCGACCCCGAACGCCAAACCCGGCGCCTGGTCGCCCAGCTCCAACGCCTCGGGCACACCGTCACGCTGCAGCAGGCCGCGTAGTGCTCGGACGTTATTTTCCCACTAGTAGCGTGGGGAACTGCTCGAAGTAGAGCCGGGCACCGGTCCCCTCGAGCCCCATGAGCGACCCGAGGTCGTCGCACGATTGCGCAGCGTGTGCGAGGTCACGGAGTTGGTCGGTGGCCCGATGCTGTTCCTCGCCGCCGAGGCGACGCAGCAGCGTGCGTTGGTTGCGCAGCTTGCCCGCCACGAGCGCGGCGGCGATCACGGATCTCGCGGGGGCCTCGGAAAGCCGAGCCTGCGCAGCCGTCGCGTCACCCACGATCCGCCGTGCGGGATCGCGTAGCCGCTGAACCACCCGCTGGCGGTGAAGAACAGCACCGGAGCGTCCTGCTCGAGGCAGGCGCGCAGCGCGCCGCCCGATACGGTCACGTTGCCGAACACCGCGAGGTGCGCGACGTCGAGGAGGCGGCGGGACGCGAGGGTCTCGCCATCCTGGGTGGGCTCGAGCCGGCCACCCTTCTTGCGCACGAACGCGCCGGGCGTCATCACGTATAGCGGCGTGCGCGGATCGTCTCGCGCCACCAGGCGCCGGGGCGGGGCGGTCCTGCGATTGGTGAGCAGGTTGGTCTCGTCGGGGAGGCACACGCCGACCAGCGAGCAGCGCGGGCATTTCGGGCTGTCGACGAGCGGCGGCGGTGGAACCGGACGCGCCGCGTTCGCGCGGACATCTGCCACGAGTCCTCTCATCCACTGTTCGGCCTCCTCGCGGAGCGCGACGCGATGTCGCGAGCGGGTCTCGACGAAGAAGACCTCCGCGTGCTCGGCCCGGTAGCCCGCGTCTCGGAGCAGCAGGACATGTGCGTTGAGCTGTGCCTCCTCGGCCCCCCACACGGGGATGCCGTCTCCCTTGCGGGGCCGGCCACGCTTCGTCTCCACCGGCGTCGCCAGGCCGTCTCGAAGCTCGACGCGATCGAGCTTGGCCGTGATGCCGAGGCGCTCCGAGCTCAGCGAGAGCGCGGTGACGACGGCGGAGTCCTCGATCGCCGCCGGTTCCGGCATGCGCCCGCGCTCCTCGTCGGTGCGGCGAATGGGCATCGCGGCCTTCGACGGTCTCCAGGTTGTCGGTGAACGCACGTGCCTCCCACTCGAGCCACGCCAGTCGCGGGCAGTAGACGTGCTCGTTGAGGATGCGCGCCGGGACCAGCGCGGCGTCGTCCGTGTGGGCCATCACGCCACGCGCTCCCCCCAGCGGAAGGCCCCGATCATGTTGTTGATCGGCACTGACGTCGTCTGGTGGACAGTGGTCAAGCCGTGAGCCGCAAGGGCGGGTTCATCGGCTGCGTGGACCTCCTCCAGGGTGAGCAGGCGTGTCAGCCCGCGCCAGGAGACGGCGAACGACCATGTCGGCCAGGACAGGACGACGTCCTCGTTGACGGCGCGGGTGAAGAGGGGGCCACCGACGATGAGTCGACCGGCGCGCCCGACGGCGATCGGCGGCATGGCGAGGATGCCCAACCACAGCAGGCGGAACAGAAGCGCGGAGTGGCTTCCGACGTCAGAGGGTGTGCGTCCCGTGGTGCCCCCGAAGGTCTGCACCTCGGGTACCAGGCCCAGCCCGCGCCCGCTCTTCCCGGCTCGCCAGACCGGGCCGTCCACCAACTCGGCGCCGAGCCCGCCGGCGTTCAGGGGCACCGCGTCGGCGATGCCCGAAAGGTCCGCCTTCACGCCGCGTAGCAGGCGACTCCGCTTCGGCGCGCCACCGTCGTCGAGGACCGCGTCGGTGACCAGCGCGCGAAGCAGGCGGGCCTCGCCGAGGAGGCGCGGCTCGCCAGCCGCCTGAGCTCGGCGATCCCGCTCGGCAACCACGGCCCGAAGTCGCCTCAGCTCCTCCGCGGGGTCGGCTTCGGCCGCGAGCATCGGTCCGATCGCCTGACCGATCGCGCCGTCCCATATGCGCTCCAGCGAAGGCCACGGCGCGTTGATGATCGCCTCGGCGACGCGTTCGGCCGATGCGTTGGTGCGCAGCACGAGGGTCTCTCCGCGGCCATCGCGCTGCCAGAGGGCCGCGGCCGGCACACCCGCGTCGTCGAGCGCGCGAAGCAGCCCGACGATCGCGATCGGCATATACGGTGCCTCGGGCCGCATCCAGGCGAGCTCGAAGGACACGGTCAACCTCCCTCGGCCGACACGGTGCGGTCGGCCAGCACCAGCAGCGCCTGCAGAAACGCCAGCGTCCAGGGCCCGTACCGTGCTGCGAGAACCTCGAGTCGATGCAGCGCGACCTCGCCGTCCCATGTCTCGGTCGCCTGGCCGTCGCTGACGCCGACGATCCCGTCGACATCAGCCCGGTAGGGGCTTCCCGGGGCACCAGCCAGCGTGCGCGGCGGCAGCGGCAAGCAGCGACCGTGATGCGTGCTGATCAGGTGAACCGCCAGCTCGGGATCGACGCTCGACGGGTCCCCGCCCGGCACGAGTGCCTGGGGGCCTCGGACCCAGGCGTCTGCGAAGATCGCCGCCGACTCGAGCTCGTGACGCCAGCGGCGCGGCAGTCCCGCCGCTCGGCGCGCCATCTGGGCGGCCGCGCGATCGTCCGTGCCGAACGTGCTCTTGGCCAGCGGCGCCGCGCCCGGGAGCGGATGTCCACCCCGGAAGAACGCCTGCATGCGAGGGTCGGCCTTGCCGTGATCGTGCACGCGGGCCGCGAGCACGAGGGTCTGCGCGATCCCGTGCGGCACCCCGGCGGCATCGGCGAACCAGTGGGTGCGGGCCCCGACGGCTGCGGCATGCGCGTTGAGCGTCGGCGGGGTGCGCGAGTCGCTGCCGAGCCGATCGGCGGCGGTGGTCGCGACCGGGATCAGCACCCAGCCCCGCGCGATCGAAGGCGGCTCCTCGCCGGGGAGCAGCGTCGGCGACGCGTCGTCGCCGACGTCTTCGTCGTCGCCCACGAGGTCGTCCCCGTCGTCGAGTTCGGCCCAGCGTTCGGCGTGCAGAGGATTAATCGCGACCAGATCCGGATCGGCGAAGGCGCTGGCAGCCGGGTGATCGGCCAGCTCGTTCAGCAGGTCCGCGATTGCATCGCGCCGCCCGGCCGCTGATCGGGCCTGCACACGTCGGCGCTCGGCTTCGGCGGCGCGTCGCATCAGCCGCGCCACGCGCCGCGCGCGCGGTCCGGCCTGCGGGATGACGCCCGCGTACGCTGCACCGAGCGCGCCGGCAGTGAGCCGCACGGGCACGGGCACCTCGCCGGCACCGTCGACGTCTGCGCCCACGTCTTCGGCCGACGGACATTCGGGCGCGAGCCCGAACCGATCGATCCCGCCGACCGCGGTCGGGAGGACGAGCCGGTCTCCTGGGCGGATCTGGCCGACGCTCACCTCGTCCGGGAGGCCTGACGAGCGAGGCCGGCCCGTGAAGACCGCCTCACCTCGGAGGACGAAGAACGGGATGATGTCGAGGCGGCGGCCCTCGCCGTCGCGGTACCGATCCGGGACAGGCTCGCCTCCATCGACGTCGGGAGCGTCGCCGACGAGCCGCGCGCGTTGAGCCGGCCCCGCGGCGACCAGGCCGAGCCGCACGCGCAGCAGGTTGCGCGCCGACCCAACGCTGAGCCCGAGTTGCTCATCCGCGCGCGGAGGCACGCAGCGCAGGAGCGATTCCCGATAGAGCTTCGCGGCCTGCGAGTCGTCTTCCGGGGCCAGGTCGGCGCGCCAGCAGAGCGTGACGTCGGCGGAGTCCTCGTTCGACGGCCCGCGCAGGAACGGGCCGAGATCGGGGTCCGCGGACGGGGCCGGGCGTGGACCGGTCTGGGTGAGCAACCCGACGATCTCCGCGCTCAGCTCCGCCGCCAGGCGTGGCGGCGAGTGCGGCCCCGGGGCTCGCCGAAGCGCGGCGACGGAGACGTCAACACCCCGGGGGCTCGACTCGAGGACCGTGCTCAGCCAGTCCCATGCCGCCTGCTCCTCCCCCTGGGGATAGAGCGGAAAGCCCTCCTGCCGCACGATCGTGGCGTGCCCGTCCGGGTGGTCGGCCTCGCCGGATGCGTGCGCCTGTGCGTGTAGGCGTCCTGAGCGGTTCAGGCGGCCCAAGCGCTGCGTGAGCGCGGTCGCCGAGGCCGACTGTGTCACCAGGGCGTCCAGATCGGCGTCGATCCCGACCTCGAAGGTCTGCGTCGCGACGACGACCAGGGGGTCCTCCGGGCGCCGTCCACGCAGCAGCACATCGGCCACCGTCGGCTGGCCGCTGGCCAGGAGCCGGCGGCGATCGGCCGGCCGCTGCGGGCCGATCAGCAGGACGGCGTTGGGCTGGGCCGCACACAGGCGGTCGAAGACCGTCCGCGCCGTGCGCACGCTGTTCGCGACGCAGCCGACGACGAGACGGCCGTCGGCGACATACCTCTGGACGGCCTCGACGAGGGCTCGCTCCTGTCCGCCGTCGCCGCTCTCGGGAGTCACCAGCGCGGCGAACTTCGGCGCGCGAAGGCGCCGCGCGAGCTGCGGGAGCGCCTCGTCCTCCGGTGAGAGCGCGACCGCGCTCGCTGTTCGCGCATGCGTCGCGGAGAGCTGGATCAACCGCAGTGGCGCGGCAACGCCGCGGGCCTCGTGTGCGCGGTGGCGTTGGATGGCCCCGACCGTCTCGGCGAACGGCTCGGCCAGATGGGCCTCGTCCAGGCAGATCGTCGTGTCGCACGCCGCGAGGGCCGCCGCCACCGGCAGCGAGCCGTCACCGAGGCCGTAGCCGCGGAACAGCAGACGCGAGCCGATCTGCGCGACGGTGCTGGTGATGACCTCGGCCTGAAGCGGATGTCCGGCGATCGCCGGCACCGGCAGGCCGCCGCGCCAGCGCGTCGCCACCAGCGGGACTCCCGCGTGGACCACGCCGTCGCGGGTGTGCGCCGGAGCCGCGGCCGCGTCTCGATCGCGGTTGCGCTTGAGCCACTCGAGGCGGACCGCGACCTCGTGGAGCGGGTCCGCCTCGTCCCGGAGCGATGCCTGGAGGCGCGCGGCGAGTCGGATCGCGTGATCGTGGACCTCGTCGACCAGGAGTCGCCGGTCGATCGCCCAGACAACGCGCACCCCGATCGTGCGTTCCGCGGGGGCACGTGCGGCCTGTGCGGCGAGCGCCCAGACCAGGACATCGACGACGGTCGTCTTGCCCGCACCGGTCGGAACCGTGATCGCGATCGGGGGCAGTGGCTCGCGACCGACGGTTTCGCCGGCGAGCGTGCCGGCAAGCGACTGCTGCCACGGATACGGCTCGTAGCCGCGTACCGCTTGGAGGAACGCGGCGAACTCGATCATCGCTTGACGACGGGCGCAGGCAAGCAGAGCCCGCTCCCGAAATGGCGCGCGCGCCCGAGGAGCAGCGGACCGGCGACGGGGTGCTCGAACGTGAGCCGCACGTGACTGGTCGGACCGTTGAGCGAGCTTCGCCATGCCTCCGGCGTGCCCAGCGGAAGGCTCACCCGTCGCGGGCTGCGGGCGAACGGCGGATCGGCGAGCACCTCGACCTCGCAGGGCTCCGGGACCCCCACGTGCGCGCAGTCGGCGGCGAGCTGGCGCAGCGTCCCGCGAGGGCCGGTCGACGTGCGGCGATGGGCGTGGACGATCGGCAGCACGGTTTCCCACACGTGTGCCGGTCCTCGGTAGCGCTCGGCACGAAGCGTCGCGAGAGATCGGCCTACGGAGGCGGAGCGCAGAAAGACACGGCCGGCTCCGGGCACTTCGATCCAGCGTCGCGACGGGCCCTCGGCCACGAAAGCGGACAGCCCGAGGTCGAGCCGCGACCGCTGCTCGGCGTAGTCGGCCGCGCCAGCGAACCGGCGCGGATGGGGCAGGACGACGGCGACGCCGCGGATGATCCCGTCTGCACGGGCGCTGCCCACGAACGCGAGCGGGACGAGCGCCGCATGGGGCTGCTCGCCGTGCCCGCGCAGGAGGGCGGGGGCGTCGGTAGGGGATCCGGACGGGCCGTAGGCGCCGAGCAGCGCCGCTCGGAAGGCCCGGGCGAACAGGTACGCCGCGCCTGCCTTCGGCCGAAGCTCGCTGCGCTGCTCGTCGAGGGCGAGGATGACCGTCTCGCCCCAGTGGCACGGATCAACGGTACGGTCGGCCGCACGCTCCCGCTCGCGCTCCCGGACCCCGTAGGCGACCGTGCGCCCGAGCGGGACCAGAGCGACGTGACCGCTGCTCTCCACGCCGCCGCGCCTGCCGGTGGCGCGACGCGCGGAGTGGCGCTGGTCGAAGGCATCCAGCAGGCGCTCGTCCGGTACGCGCACATCTGCGTCCCCGTTCGCCCGCGCCGGGAGCGGCTCCCAGACATCGCGCTCCTCCGCAGGTGGCGGGTCGTCGAGGATGCGGGCGATCACCGGCGACCGTGAGGTTCCGAGAAAGACGAGCTCCTCGACCAGCCGCGCGAGCGACTCGCGCCGCGCTGCGGTCAGCTCGACGTCGAGCCAGCGCATCTCTACCGGGCGCTCCCCGACGACGGTGCCGCCCTTGTGCACCGCGGTGCGCTCGCGCCCCAGGTTGCGCGGCGAGAGCCCCTGCTTGCGCAGTTCGCTCGCTCCGTGGTTGCGGGGCGCCCAGCGCGACGCGCCACGTATCGGCGCCGCGTCGACCGGGCCGACGATGACCGGCGGAGCGGCGAGGCAGAGCACCTGGAGCGCGTCGCGTGCGAGCGAAAGATCGATCGCCGGGGCCTCGTGCGCCGCGGCCAGCAGTGCGCCGAGGAGGCGGACAGGGCTCGGCGGCCATTCGGCCTCGTCGAAGCGGGCGCTGGAAAGCGCGTGGTATACGCCGAGCGGGAAGCGAAGCTCGACCCGGATCATCGTCAGGCGGTCGCCTTTGAGGCACTGATCGACTTCTGCACGAGCCCGTCGAGCGTCGGTCCGGCTCGCAGTGCCACCTTTCGATCCTGAACGCAGACGCGCTGAGCCGCCTCCTCGAACAGCGTCTGCGCCGCGACGAGATCGACCTCGAGTGGCTCGGCGTCGGCGCCCGCACGGGCAAGCCTGAGCTGCATCGGCCGCACAGGGACGAACTCGGCCCCGGAGCGAAGGCTCCAACCCGCGTCACTCCGCAGCAGCAACGCATACACGCCGAGCGCAGCAAGCAGGACACGGACCTCCGTATCGTCATAGGTCTCCGAGAAGCCGAGGCGTCGTAGCGCTGCGAAGGAGAGGTATCCCACGTAGCGGGCCTGCTCGAGCGAGACGGTGTGGCGGAGGTCGTCCGACTTGGGGCTCCGTTTCCGTGTCGGGGGGATTGAGCTGAGTCCCTGCTCGGACAGCCGCTGGTGACCCGGAGGCAGTTCGCTGGCTTCGCCGAGATTGAGCGGATCTCGCCGTCCCGCGAGCGGCTGCTGGACGAAGGCAGACGGCAGCGTGCCGTCCCGCGACCTTGCGATCAGGGCGGCTCGTACCTCGACGGGCCGTGGGTCGGGCGGAAGAATGCCGATCAGCGATGTCGTCAGGCAGCGGGCGAGCCTGATCTGTCCGTGTGGCCCCTTGCGGTGCGAGTCCCAGACGCCGAGCAGCAGGTCGTGCGCCGAGGTCTCCAGCAGTGCATCGAGCCTGCGCGGGTCGGCGAGCGTGAGGTCATGGCCCAGCGGCGAGTCCTCGAACTTCGTACCGTCGCTGTCCTCGGAGAGCCGGATCCACGCGTCGAACACGCGGTGCGGCGCCTCCAGCGTGGTGATCTCGATCTCCGGGAGGCCGTGCCCCGGGTCGACGGTCGTCTTGGCCACCGGCAGGGGATACCGGCCGGTCCGGTAGAGCTCGAGCAGTGCCTCCTCGATGCGATTCGCCGCGGACCCGACCGAGTCGAGCTCGATGACGTCACGCACCTCGTCGCCGTCCAGCATCCGGGGGTGGATCTCGAGCGGCCCCTCGTAACTGGGTGGTGCGACGGGAAGATCGCCCTGAGGCCGGAGATCCTGGCGGATCTCGATGCCCGCGGGGCGATTCGGCGTGGGAGTGCAGGACAGTCCCTCGCGCAGGATTGCCAGCAGATCGCTCATATGTGCGCGGCGCCCCTTCGGTCGACAGCTTTGTGAGCGATGCTACACCTTCAGCACCGCTGATTACATCGTTGATTCACTGAAAAGCTCAATTTTGATGGGCGGTCGACCTATTTATTGTACGATGAAGCTAAGAATGGCTGCACGATGGAGGTGTATGTAGATGGCGCTTCACGTTCGCGACCCGGTCATCGACGAGCTGGTGAGCAAGCTCGTCGCCGTGACGGGCGAGACCAAGACCGCGGCCGTCCGTCAGGCTCTCATCGAGCGTTGCGAGCGCGTGCAGGCACAGGGTCTCAGCCACGATCGCGCCGCACATATCCTCGGCGTGCTCGAGCAGGAGATCTGGCCTGCGCTCGGCATCGAGGACACGCAGATGCCATTCACCAAGGCCGAGCGCGAGGAGATTCTCGGTTACGGGCCAGGCGGCGTTTGACCCGAGTGGTCGACACGTCGGCGCTCGTCGCCGTCCTGCGCCGCGAGTCCGCGGCCCGGGCGGTGGTTGCTCACCTTGCGGCGAACCCGCCCGTCGTGGTGGGCGCCCCGACCCTCGTCGAATGCAGCCTCGTGATCGACGGTCGGACCGGGTCGGGCGCGACCGCAGCGTTGACGCGACTGTTGTATGAGCTGGAGGCTGAGGTCGCGGCGTTCTCCCGTGAGCACGCCCTCTGCGCCCAGACTGCATTTCGCCGGTACGGCAAGGGCAGACATCCTGCCGCGCTGAACTTCGGCGATTGCCTCACGTACGCGGTCGCACGGCTCGCCCAGCAACCCCTCGTCTGCCTTGGCGAGGACTTCCGACAGACCGACCTCGTCACGATCCGGCCGTGAACGCGTCGGGGGCGACCGCCGGTACGCTCCCGGGCGATGAGCACGCACATCGTGACCCTCCCCGGCGACGGGATCGGCCCCGAGGTGATGGCGCCGACGCTCGAGCTCCTGCGGCGCGTGGGCGACTTCGAATTCGAGGAGCACGCCTTCGGCGGGGCGAGCATCGACGCCCACGGCATCGCCCTCACCGACGAGGTCGAACAGGCGTGCAAACGCGCCGACGCCGTCCTGCTCGCCGCGGTCGGCGGGCCGAAGTGGGACACCACGGACCCCAACGCGCCGCGTCCCGAGCAGGGGCTGCTGGGACTGCGCAAGGCGCTCGGGTCGTTCGCCAACCTGCGCCCGGTGCGCCCGCTGCCGGCGCTCTACGACGCCTCGCCGCTCAAGCGCGACCGGATCGCGGGCACCGACCTGCTCGTCGTGCGTGAGCTGACCGGCGGGATCTACTTCGGCGAGAAGACGCGCACCGAGACAACCGCGAGCGACTTGTGCGCCTACAGCACCGAGGAGATCGAGCGCATCGCGCGGGTCGCGTTCAACGCCGCCCGCGCGAAGGTGACGAGCGTCGACAAGGCCAACGTGCTGGAGACCTCCCGGCTGTGGCGCGAGGTGGTCAAACAACTGCATTCGCGCGAGTTCCCCCATGTCGAGCTCGAGCATGTGCTCGTCGACAACGCGGCGATGATGCTCGTCGGCTCGCCGCGCCACTTCGACGTCATCGTCACCGAGAACATGTTCGGCGACATCCTCAGCGACGAGGCCGCGATGATCACCGGCTCGATCGGGATGCTCCCGAGCGCGTCGCTGGGTGAGCCCGGCGCGCCGGGGCTGTTCGAGCCCGTCCACGGCTCGGCGCCGGACATCGCCGGGCAGGGGATCGCCAATCCCCTGGCGATGTTCCTGTCCGCGGCGCTCATGCTCCGCCACGGACTCGCTGGGCCCGAACAGGCCGCGGCGATAGAATCGGCGGTCGGCCGCGCGCTTGACGAGGGGCTGCGCACCCGGGATCTCGGGGGAGAGGCGACCACTCAGCAGGCGACCGACGCGGTTCTCGCGAACCTATGAACCCCTCCGCCCTGATCTGGATGAATGGCGAGCTGGTCCCGTGGGCGGACGCGAAGGTCCACGTCCTGACCCACGCGCTGCACTACGGGACGGGCGTGTTCGAGGGGGTGCGCTGCTACGACACCGAGATCGGGCCGGCGATCTTCCGTGGCCAGGCGCACACCGAGCGCCTGCTCCAGTCCGCCGAGCTGTTCTACATGCCGGTGCCCTACAGCGCCGAGGAGCTGCTCGAGGCCCAGCGCCAGACGGTCGCCGCCAACGAGCTGCGCGAGTGCTACATCCGTCCGATCGTCTTCCGCGGCTACGGCCAGATCGGGCTGAACCCGCTCGAGGCGCCGGTCGAGGTGACGATCGCGGTCTGGGAGTGGGGCGCCTACCTGGGCGAGGAGGGCAAGCGCAGCGGCGTGCGCGCCAAGGTCTCCTCCTGGCGGCGCATCAGCGCCGACTCGCTGATCCCGCACGCCAAGGCCTCCGGCCAGTACCTGAACAGCATCCTGGCCAAGGTCGAGACCTACAAGGCCGGCTACGAAGAGGCGATCCTGCTCGACGACAAGGGCCATGTGTGCGAGGGCTCGGGCGAGAACATCTACGTCGTGCGCGAAGGGGAGATCCTCACGCCGCCCCAGACCGCCGGGATCCTGAACGGGATCAACCGCCGCTCGATCATCCAGATCGCCACCGACCTCGGCTACGAGGTGATCGAGCGCGACATCGCGCGCGCCGAGCTCTACCTCGCCGAGGAGGTGTTCCTCACCGGGACCGCCGCCGAGCTCGTCCCGGTCCGCGAGGTCGACGATCACGCGGTCGGCACGGGCAAGCCCGGCGAGATCACCCGCCACCTCCAGCAGGCCTTCGACGACGCGCTCCACGGACGCACCGAGCGCTACCGCGAATGGCTGGACCCGGTGCCGATGGCGGCTCCGACCGCGGCGCGAATTACCGGCGCGGCCTGACCGGGTCCGCCTCTGAGGGCCCGGCGGCCGCCGCCCGCTTCCCGTTCCGCCAACCTCCGGAGACCCGTTTTTCATGACCATCGAACTCGAGCTCTACGACGCGACCCTGCGCGACGGCATGCAGGGCGAGGGCATGTCGCTCTCGGCCACCGAGAAGGTGCGCGTCGCCCACGCCCTGGACTCGCTGGGCGTGCACCTGATCGAGGCCGGCTTCCCGGCCTCCAACCCCAAGGAGCGCGAGCTGTTCGCCATGCTCGCCGGCGAGCGCTTCGAGCACGCGAGGATCGCCGCGTTCGGCATGACGCGCCGCCGCGACCTCGCCGCCGACGCCGATCCCGGCCTGAGCGTGCTCGCCGAGTGCTTCGCGCCGGTGTGCACGATCGTCGGCAAGACGTGGAAGCTGCACCTGGAGAAGGTGGTTCGCGTCGAGCCCGAGGAGAACCTCGCGATGATCACCGAGTCGGTCGCCTTCCTGGTCGCCCAGGGCAAGCGCGTGATCTACGACGCCGAGCACTTCTTCGACGGCTTCCGCGACGACCCGGCCTACGCGCTGCGCTGCCTGCGTGCGGCGCTCGAGGGCGGCGCGGACACCGTGGTCACCTGCGACACCAACGGCTCCTCGCTGCCCGACCAGGTTGCCGAGGCGACCGAGGCGGTGGTCGGCGAGGTCGGCGCCCTCGCGCGCGTGGGCATCCACTGCCACAACGACGCCGAATGCGGCGTGGCCAACTCGTTCGCCGCCGTCCGTGCCGGCGCCCGGCAGGTCCAGGGCACGATCAACGGCTGCGGCGAGCGCTGCGGCAACGCCAACCTCGTCTCGATCCTCGCCGGCCTGCAGCTGAAGATGGGCTACCCACTGCTGAGCCCGGAGCGGCTGGCCCGGCTCACCGAGACCGCCCACTTCGTCGATGAACTCCTCAATTTTAACCCCAATCCCAATCAGCCCTACGTCGGGCGCAACGCCTTCGCCCACAAGGGCGGGCTCCACGTCGCCGGGGTGCGGGCCGACGCGAGCACGTTCGAGCACATCGAGCCCGAGCAGGTCGGCAATCGCCGTGAGCTGCTCGTCTCCGAGCTCGCCGGGCGCGGGACGATCATCGAGCGGGCAGCCGCCGCCGGGCTCGCGCTCGACGCCGCCGGCGCCGGGCGGGTGATCGAGCGCGTCAAGCAGCTCGAGCACGAGGGGTTCCAGTTCGAGGCGGCCGACGCGTCCTTCGAGCTGCTCATGCGTCGCCAGTCCGGCGAGTACGAGCAGCTGTTCCGCCTGGAGTCCTGGCGGGTGATCGTCGAGCAGCGCGCCGACGGCAAGGCCGAGACCGAGGCGACGATCAAGATCTGGGTGGGCGGCGAGCGCTACGTACGCACCGCCGAGGGCAACGGCCCGGTCAACGCGCTGGACCGTGCCCTGCGCGACGCGCTCGGCGAGATCCACCCGCACCTGAAGGACATCGACCTGGTCAACTTCAAGGTGCGCATCCTGGACGAGACCAAGGGCACGGGCGCGATCACCCGCGTCGTGCTCGACGCCGCCGACGGGCACGACACGTGGGGGACGATGGGCGTCGGCGAGAACATCATCGCCGCCTCCTGGCAGGCGCTGGTCGACTCGATCGAGTACGGGATGCAGCCCGGCCGAGAGCCCACGGGCGCGCCCAGGGCGCCCGCCTCGGCGTGAGCGACGTCGTCCCGCTCGCCCGTCCGGTCATCGGCGAGCCCGAGGAGGCGGCCGTCCTCGGGGTGCTGCGCTCGGGGATGCTCTCCCTGGGCCCGCGGCTGGCCCAGTTCGAGCAGGCGTTCGCGGCCCACCTCGGCGTCCCGCACGCGAGCGCGGTCTCCAGCGGCACGGCCGGATTGCACCTCGCGCTGCGCGCCGTCGGCGTGGGGGAGGGCGAGGAGGTCATCACCAGCCCGTTCAGCTTCGTCGCCTCGGCCAACGTTGCGCTCTACGAGCGCGCGCGGCCGGTGTTCGCCGACATCGACCCGCGCACGCTGAACCTGGACCCGGAGGCCGCCGCGGCGGCGGTGAGCGAGCGCACCAGCGCGCTGCTGCCCGTCCACATCTTCGGCTACCCGGCCGATATGCCCGCCTTCGAGGCGCTCGCCACCCGCCACGGCCTGGCGATCGTCGAAGACGCCTGCGAGGCGCTCGGCGCGGTCCACGCCGACGGCGTCTCGGTCGGCGCCCGGGGGCATCCGGCCGTGTTCGGCTTCTACCCCAACAAGCAGCTGACGACCGGCGAGGGCGGGATGGTGACGCTCGCCGACCCGGCGCTGAAGGAGTGCATCGACTCCGAGCGCAACCAGGGCCGCGCGCCCGACATGGGCTGGCTCGACCACGACCGGCTCGGGTTCAACTACCGCCTTTCGGATCTCGGCTGCGCCCTCGGCCTGGCCCAGCTGCAGCGGCTGCCCGACATGCTTGCCGCTCGCGCGCGGGTGGCAAGCCTCTACCGCGAGGCGCTCGCGTCGATCGAGGAGCTCGAGCTCCCCTGCGAGGACTCCGTTGGAGACCGGCGCGGCTGGTTCGTGTTCGTCGTGCAGCTGCCGCGCCGCGTCCAGCGCGACGACGTCGTGCGCGCGCTCGCCGCCCGCGGCGTGCAGAGCAAGCCCTACCTGCCGGCGATCCACCTGATGCGTCTCTACCGAGAGCGCTTCGGCCACCGTGAGGGGGAGTTCCCGGTGTGCGAGGACGTCGCCGCGCGCTCGCTGGCGCTGCCCTTCTTCCCGGCCCTCACCGAGGGCCAGATCGCGCGCGTGGCGACCGAGCTGCGCGGCGTGCTCGGCGTGTAGCGCCTGCGGCCCGGCGGCAGGGATCAGGAACGGCGCACATCCGGCGAGCGGCCGTGGATGGGGGAGGCGAGCGGGTCCCGCGGATCGTGCCCGTGCAGGTAGGAGGCGGCCATGCCGACGAGCGGCGAGCGGTCACCGACCGGGTCTCGCCCGCGGGCGGCGTCGACCGACGCCCCGCTCACCGACAGATCGCTGAACGGCGAGATCGCGTACACGAGCGCGGGGGCGGGGGCGGGCAGCCCCTCGGCGGCGAGGGCGAGGGCGAGCGCGAGCGCATGCCGGGGGCGCTCGCCGACGCGCTCGCGGAGATCGCCGGCGCCCTGTAGGCGATCGAGCGCGCGCCGAGGGACGGTCGCCGCGGCCCATACACTGGCCCGGCGATGTCCCGCTTCGCCGAACCCCAGCACCCCGACTTCCAGCGTCTGAACGCGTCGCTGTCCTTCGACCGGCGGCTCTGGCCGCAGGACATCGCCGGCTCGCGGGCGCACCTACAGATGCTCGCCGAGCGCGGGATCGTCTCGGCCGAGGACCGCGACACGCTGCTCGCCGCGCTCGACCAGGTCGCCGGCGAGCTCGCCGAGGGGCGCTTTGACTTCCGCGCGGACGACGAGGACATCCACATGGCGGTCGAGCGGCGGGTCACCGAGATCGCCGGCGCGCCGGGCGGGCGGCTGCACACCGCACGTTCGCGCAACGACCAGGTCGCCACCGACGTGGCCCTGTACACCGGCGAGCAGGCCTGGCTCGCGGTCGACTCGATCACCGAGCTGATGCGCATACTGCTCGCCCGCGCCGAGGAGCACCTGGACTGGCCGCTGCCGGGTTACACCCACCTGCAGCGCGCACAGCCGGTGTACCTCAGCCACCACCTGCTCGCCTACCTGTGGATGCTCCAGCGCGACCGCGCCCGCTTCGCCTTCGCCGCCGACCAGGCAGCCGTGCTCCCGCTCGGCGCCGGGGCCCTCGCGGGCGTGAACTTCGACACCGACCGCGGCGTGGTCGCGCGCACACTCGGCTTTCGCGCCGTCGCGCCCAACTCGATCGACGCCGTCTCCAACCGCGACTTCGTCCTGGACTACCTCGCCGCCGCGGCGACGCTGGCCACGCACCTCTCGCGCCTGGGCGCCGAGCTCGTGCTGTGGTCGACCGCCGAGTTCGGGTTCTGCGAGCTGCCCGACGCCTGGAGCTCGGGCTCCTCGATCATGCCCCAGAAGAAGAACCCCGATGCCGCCGAGCTGCTGCGCGCCAAGGCGCCGCGCGTCGTCTCGCACCTCGCGGCGCTCTACGGGGTCATGCACGCGCTCCCGCTCACCTACAGCAAGGACATGCAGGAGGACAAGGAGCACCTCTTCGACGCGGTCGACACGATCACGCTCGAGCTCGCCGCCGCGCGCGGGATGCTCGCCGGGGTGCGCTTCGACGGCGAGCGGATGCTCGAGGCCGCGAGCGATGAGCTGATCGCCGCGACCGATCTGGCCGACCTGCTCGTCAAGGGCGGGATGCCCTTCCGCGAGGCGCACGGTGTCGTCGCCGGCCTGGTGCGCGGCGCGGTGCAGAGCGGGCGCTCGCTGAGCGAGCTCGGCGAGGCGGAGCTGCAGGCCGCGGCGGGCGATCGGCTGCCGGCGGCGGCCTACCAGGACGTGCTGGCGCGCTCCTCCTGGCTCGAGTCGAAGGTCTCCGAGGGCGGCACCTCGCTCGAGCGCGTGCGCGAGCAGCTCGCCCGCGCCCGCGCCGCGATCGCCTGAAGCGCGCGGTGGAGCCCGCCTTCTACGAGCGCCCGGTGGTCGAGGTCGCCCGCGACCTCGTCGGCTGCCTGGTGCGCTACGGTGCCGGCGCGGGGGTGGTCGTCGAGACCGAGGCCTATCACCACTCC